>JADLBJ010000219.1 GCA_020847765.1 Dehalococcoidia bacterium | reverse complement strand
TAACTCGGTGCCCGGTTGCAAGTTCGGCGGGAACGGCGTGGCCGTGGGGATTTGATAGTCGGGCGGCGGGATGATCAGCACCTCGCCGATGCTCAACGAATCGCTCGTCTTGCCGTTGGCCGCCACCAACTGCTCGATGGTCAATTCGTTCGCCAGGGCAATCGAATACAGCGAGTCGCCCTCGACCACGGTGTATTCGAAGCCCGCGCGCGGCGTTGCCGTCGGCGTCGGCCCAATGGTCGGGCTTGGCTCGGGCGTCCGCGTCGGAATCGAACTCGTCGGTTCGAGCGTCATCGTCTCTGTCGGCACCACCACGGTCGGCTGGGCCGGCAAACCCGGCAAGCCTATACCCTGTTGCGCCAGGTACGGAACTGCCAGGGCGCCCAGGCACAGAATGGCAATCAAGAAGATGCCGAAGCGCACCAGGTTCGACACCAACTGCGCCCGAGGCCGCTGATAAACGTAGCGCGGCCCGCGAGCATTGGGGTTTATGTGCAACGGGTTTCGGTTTCGCATGGTTCGGCGGCTCGGCCTAGGGGATGGCCTCCGCGCCCGGCGTCACAATGACGCGCCGCGTCAGCACGTACCAGTCGGCCAGGTTCCGAAAGCGGTCACTCGGGTCGACCATCGGCCCCATTTGCACATTCTGCACTCGGGCATCCACCCCATAGGTATAAACCGGATAGTACAACAGCAACGCGGGCACCTGGTCGGCAAACCGCGCCTGGAACGCGCGGTAGAGTTTCGCCCGCGCTTCCACGTCCACGGCCACCCGCGCCGCCTCCAACAACTGGCTCGTCTCGCGGTGATTGAATGAACTGTAGTTCTGGCCGTTCTCGATCTGCGTCTGGTGCCAGAACGGATAGGGGTCGGGGTCGGGGTAGCGCGAAAAGTCGATGTCGGTCAGCGCCGCCTGATAATCGTGCGCCTGCAATCGGGCCACCACCGTCGCCGCCGGCACCGACTCGATAGTCACCCGCACCCCAATCGCCGCCCAATCGGCCACGGCCTTGCGCGCCACCTGCTGATGCACGGGGTCGTCGGTGGCCAGCAAGGTGAACTCGGCCACGTCGGCCCCGCTTGCCCGCACATATTCGGGCGTGCCCGGCGCGGCGTCGGGCGGCAGCGCCCAACCGGCGTTCTCCAACAGGTCGCCCGCGTGCAACGGATCGTAGGCCAGCGGAATCAGATTGGGGTTATAGGCCCAGGTGCCGGGCAAGATCGGGCTGGACGCCACGAAGCCCTGGCCGTCCAGCAGATTGTCGATCATCCACTGCCGGTTGATGGCCGCCAGCAGGGCTTGCCGCACCAGTTTGTCGTGGAACAACACAATGCGGTCAGGCTCCAAATTCAAATAGATCAGGCTCACGCTCGGCAGACGGGCCGAAAACAGGTTCAATTCGGACATTTCCAGGGCCACCGGCAGAAGATTGCCCGGCACGTCCGAAATGCCTTGCACGAACCCGGCCTCATACGCCTCCAGGGCTGCCTGCGCGTCGGGGAAGAACCGGAACCGGACTTCGTGCAGGTTGTACAGCCGGCCGTAATAATCGGGGTTGTTTTCCAGCACCACTTCGGTCACCGCCGACGGCCCGCTGGGTGTGGCCGTGGGCGTGATGCCCAGCCGCGCCACCCGGTAGGGGCCGGTGCCAATGGGCGACTGGTTGAAGGGATTTTCTGCCAGGTCGGCCGGCGGCACGCCCTGCAACCGGTGCTCGGGCAGAATGCCGATGGCGGTGTAGTCCAGAAACGGCGCAAACGGCTCGGGCAAAGTGAACTGCACCGAATACTGGCTCACCCGCGTCACCGTCACCGACCGCCACAACGTGCCCAGGTCGGCCGGCCCCGGAAAATCGGGCGACTGCAACAAACCCACAGTGAACACCACATCGTCGGCATCGAACGGCTGGCCGTCATGCCAGCGCACGTCGTCGCGCAGGTTGAAGGTGTAGGTCAATCCGTCCTGGCTCACCCACCAACTGGCCGCCAGGTCGGGGATCGGCCGCCCGGTCGTGTCCCAGGTGGTCAGGCCCGAAAACACCAGCCGGTCTACGTCTCGGTCGGGCCGGTTGCCCGCTTCGAGCAGGGGGTTGAACACGCTTGGCTGGCCCACCAGCGCTTCGGTATACACCCCGCCCGCCGCCGCCACCGTGCCTGCCGCCCCGCCCAGCCAGGGCCCGAACAACCCCGCATGCAACACCAGCAACAACAGCGCGGCGATGACGCACATCGTCTCCGCCCGCCAAGTTTTCCCGGCCCGCGGACCCCGCGTATCGGCCGCCGCCCGCCAGCGCAGCCACCCGACCGCGCCG
>JADLBJ010000218.1 GCA_020847765.1 Dehalococcoidia bacterium | reverse complement strand
TCGATTGTGTCGAGGACGACGGCCGGCGATTGGCCTGCAGGGCGCCCGCCCAGGAGCCGCCGCGCGCGGGAGGCGGGTGCACGGTGAGCGGCACGGCCGAGCCCGCGTCGATCGTCGCTTGGATGGTCGCTCTGGGATTCGTGGTCGGGTGGAGACGCAGGTCGCGGGGGGCGAAAGGGAGCTCGAGGTGATTCGACGGTTCGGATTGCTCTTCGCCATCGTCGCCGGCCTGACGGGTGCCTCGTGCACCGAGGCGGACGTGCCGGGCCCGACGCCGGTCGGATCGAGCGCGCAGCCCATCATCGACGGCGAGCGGGAGCGCGGCGAAGACTCGGTCGTGCTCCTCTATTTCTCCGATCGTCGATCGGGCGGGTTGTGCACCGGCACGATCATCGCGCCGCGCGTCGTCCTCACCGCCAAACATTGCACCGAAGGTTGGGGCCCCGAGGACTTCACGGTCGCGGTCGGCCCGAGCCCGTTCTACGGCGCGGTCAACCTGTATCGCGTGGCCGAGACGCGTACGACCGAAGGCGCGGCCATCAACGGCCGCGACATCGCCGTGCTCATCCTCGCCGAGGACGCCGCGGAAGCTCCCTACGCGATCTCCACCGAGCGGCCCGTGCGCGGTCGCGACGTCACGATGATCGGCTACGGTCAGACGGAGTCGGGCGACAGCGGCGCCAAGTACCGCGCCGTGGACAACATCGTGTTCGTGCAGGCGACCGAGTTCGTGACGGACGGGCACGGCGCCTGTCATGGCGACTCGGGCGGTCCGACCTTCGACGCCGACATGCGCGTGACCGGCGTGATGGTCCGCGCCGACTGCGAAGGCTCGACCGTGCACACGCGCGTGGATGCGTTCCTCGAGGATCTGATCTACCCGGCGCTCCGCGACACGGGCGTCTGCGTCCCGACGGCCGACGGCATCGAGGCGTGCAACGGCATCGACGACGATTGCGACGGCCAGATCGACGAGGTCTGTCAGCCGCTCGGCGGCGATTGCGTGGACGACAGCTCGTGCCTCGAGGGCACGTGCGTGGACGCTCCCACGGGCGCACGCATCTGCAGCGTCGCGTGCGATCCGTTCGCGCCCGCGTGTGGCGACGGCTTCGTGTGTCGCCGCAGCGGTTGCGGCGAAGGCTGGTGTGTTCCCGGCGGCGCCGGCGCCAAGGCGCTCGGTGAGGTGTGCGGCGACGATGGCGAGTGCGGCTCGCTCCATTGCATCGATCCGGGTGACGGCACGCGCCGCTGCCTCGATGCGTGCCGCGACGGCGACGGCGCCTGCGACGCGGGCGACGTCTGCGCGCTCGAAGGCGGCGCCACGTGCGGCGGTTGTGTGGCCGGCGCCGGGCGAACGGGACCGTTCGGGCAAGGCGAGTCCTGTGCGTCGCCCACCGATTGCCGTACGGGACTGACCTGCATCGACGACGCGGGCGCCCGGTACTGCGCGCGCTCGTGCGCGGCGGGCGAGGCCTGTCCCGCGGGATCCCACTGTCGCGACGGGAGCTGCGTGCGCGGCGCGCCCGCCGTGGACGGCGACCCGTGCATCGGGAACGCCGATTGTCAG
>JADLBJ010000025.1 GCA_020847765.1 Dehalococcoidia bacterium | reverse complement strand
GCCCCCGCCCGAGCCGCCGCTGCCCCCGCCTGAGCCGCCGCTGCCCCCGCCTGAGCCGCCGCTGCCCCCGCCTGAGCCGCCGCTGCCCCCGCCTGAGCCGCCGCTGCCCCCGCCCGGCGGCGTTGTGGGGCTGGCAGTGGCTGTGGCGGTAGCGGTCGCCGTCGGGCTCGCGGTCGCGGTCGCGGTCGCGGTTGCGCCGGGCGTGGTTGTCGCGGCCGGCGGCGTGGGCGTCGCCGTCGGGCTACCGCCGCTCCATGAGCCCGGCGGGGCCGCCGTCGTCGCCGTCGAAGGCGGAGTGGGTGTGTTCGTGGCCGCCGTTGCCGAGGAGCTCGGAGTGGCGCCCGTCGTAGGCCGGGAAGACGTCGCCGTCGGGGTGGCCGACGGCAGTGGCGCTTCGCCGACGGCCGTCGGTGTCTCGCTCTCCGGCGTGCGGGACGGGGAAGCGTAGGCACCGGGTGCGGCCCGCCCGGGGCTTACGGTGCTCGTCGCCGTGGCGGTGGCGGCGAGCGCCTCCTCGTCCAGGCGGGCCGCCGCCACGATCTCGGCCCTCAGCGGGGCCAACCGGGGTGTTTCATGGTCTTCCCCGTAGTCGGCGCTGAGGTGTGAGGCGGTGTCAGCGGCGAGTGTGCCCTCTGCTGCCCCGGCCATCGCGTAGGCGGCCCCAAAGAAGGCGGCCCCGCCGCAGCCGAGGCAAACGGCCAGCAATCCGAGCGTCGGGAGCAGTCGACGCAGCATCGGTCAGGCGCCCTTCCGCAGCGGTTCCTGCGGCAGGTTGAAGCCGAGCAGGATGGGGTCGCTCCGCCGGCGTTCCTCCCAGAGAGATTGGATGCTCTCCAGCGCGCTGACGACGGATGAGTCGAGGAGACCGTCGTTCGCCTCCCCACGAAGGATGTGCATCGCCTCGCGGACGCTCATCGCTCGACGATAGGGGCGATCGGTGGTCAGCGCGTCGTAGACGTCGGCGACAGCCACGACGCGCGGGAAGATCGTGATCTCTTCCTGCGAGAGTCGCAGCGGGTAGCCGCTGCCGTCGAGCCTCTCGTGGTGGCGGCCGACGATGGCGAGCACTTCGTCCGGCAGTTCGGCTGGGCCGAGGATGTCCAGCCCGATGCGCGGGTGCTGCTCGATGAGCGCCCGCTCTTCCTCGGTGAGCTTGCCCTGCTTCAGAAGCACGTTGTCGCGCACGCCGATCTTGCCCACGTCGTGGAGGTAGCCGCCGATCTGGAGGTGCTGGGTGTGGACGGGGTCCAGGCACAGCTGGCGGCCGAGGTCGGCTGCCAGCTGGCCGACCCGGAGCGAGTGGCCGGCGGTGTAAGGGTCGCGAGCGTCGATGGCGGAGGCGAGAGCGCCCACGGTGGCGAGGTGCTGGCGCTGCAGCTTGGCGGTCATCGCGTCGAAGGTAGTGGCGAGCATGCCGATCTCGTCCCGGCTGTGGACGGCCGAGCGTGCGCTCAGGTCGCCGGAGGACACCGCACGGGCGGCGCGGACGAGCTTGAGCAGGGGCCGTGTCAGGTGGCGGGCGAGCAGCCAGCCAAGGAGGAGAACGCCGAAGGTGATGGCGGCGAACAGGGCCGCCATCTGCCAGCGCGCGGTCGAGCCCGCCCCCGATATGTACGCCGTCGGCAACGCGACCGAGTAGCGCCCGACCACTTCGTTGCGGACCCGGAGGTCGGCGTAGAGCAGGTCGTAGTCGCGACCGAAGACCTGTTTCGCCTCGCGCCTCCCCTGTTGCTCCGATGCCTCGAACGACGCGCCGGCCTGCAGTTCGTCCCGCTCGTCAACCACTAGGGCGAAGGTGGACTCGAGAGCGCGGCCGTCCAGGGCATAGACGGTCACGTCGGCCAGTGCTTCGGACTTTGCTACGGGCAGAAAGCTGCGGAGCAGGCTACCCACGAGCACGACGCCCACCACCCGCCCGTCGCGAACGATCGGACCGGCGGTATAGAGGGCCGGACCGTCCGGAGTGTCGACCAGACCCGCCCACTTGTCGCCAGCGGCGTCCTTCCGGCCGGCGAGGACATCGGCGACGATCGGCCAGGAAGAGCGGTCGCTGTCGTCGAGCAGAGGGACGGGCCTCGCGACGGGTGCTTCCGGTTGCTGGGTGCCGAACAGGCGCATGCCGCGGTCGTCGAGAACCTCAACCCGCTCGAGCCGGCTGTTGACCACGATCGGTTCGACGAGGGTGGGGAGTGCCGGGCCCTCGCCCGTCGAGACGGCGTCCGCCACGCCGTCCGTGAAGGCGATCGCCCGAAGGCCGGTGAGGTGTTGGCGCTCGCGCCGCACAACGGAGTCGGAGGTGACCCGGCTTGCCTCGACCAGCTGGTTGGTGAACCGTTCCTGCAGCGACCCGGTGACGAGATGAGTGACGAGGTAGGTGCCGAGCACGGCGAAGACCATCGTCAGCAGGGCATAGGGAGCCATGATCTTCCAGCGCAGGTGATGCACCGGAACGGAAGCTATCCGGCCCGCTGCTCGCAATGCGTGGAACGAATGGAGACCCATACACCGGTAGCTTCGGTTCAGAAACGGCGGCAACGCAGTGGAGGAAGGGGAACCGAGCGGACAAGTTGGTGAACGACGGTGGGCGACCGCGAGTCAGGCCGGCGGCGTGAGGAGGTCCGTGCCCATGTATGGCCGGAGAACTTCCGGCAGGAGGACGCTGCCATCGGGCTGCTGGAAGTTCTCGAGCACGGCGATCAGGGTACGGACGAGGGCGAGGCCAGAAGCGTTGAGCATGTGCGGATGGCGAGCTCCAGCCTCGGGAGTGGGCCGATAGCGAATGTTCGCGCGCCGCGCCTGGAAGTCGAGGCAGTTCGACGCCGAGCTGACTTCCAGCCACTCGCCGACTCCCGGAGACCAGACCTCAACGTCGAAGGTCTTCGTCGCGTTGAAGCCCAGGTCGCCAGTGCAGAGCTGGACGAGGCGATAGGGCAGCCCCAGAAGCTCCGGGATGAGGCGAGCGCGCCGCACGAGCAGCTCCAGCTCGCCTTCACTCTGCTCCGGCTCGCAGTAGACGAAGAGCTCCACCTTCTCGAACTGGTGGACGCGCTTGATTCCGCGCACGTCCCGACCAGCGCTCATCTTCTCGCGGCGGAAGCAGGGGGTGTGCGCGACGAAGCGCAGGGGCAGGCGCCCGGCGGGAATGATCTCGTTCCTATAGAGGTTGACGAACGCGACCTCCGCCGTCGGGATCCAGTAGTAGTCCTCTTCGGCGTCGCGGTAGAGGTTGTCGCGGAACTTGGGCAGCTGGCCCGAGGCGTAGAGCGACTCCTCGGAGAGCATGTCCGGCAGGTAGTGCTCGGTGAAGCCTGCTGCGGTGTGCTCGTTGAGCATCAGCTGGATGAGGGCGCGCTGCAGGCGCGCGACGCCGCCGCGCAACACGAAGAAGCGTGACCCCGACATCTTCACGCCGCGGTCGAAGTCGATCCCGTCGAGCAGTGGCCCGAGCTCCCAATGGGGACGCGGCGGAAAGTCGAAGGCAGGAATCGCACCGACCTGCTCGACCACGACGTTCGAGTGCTCATCCGGGCCGGGAGGGACGGAGGGGTCGACGACGTTCGGGACGTCGAGGAGCTTCTCCTGGAGCTCTTGCTCGACCTTTCGGAGCTGGCTGTCGAGGCGGTCGATCTCCTCGCCCACAAGCCGCATCTCAGTTATCTGCACTTCCCGCTCGGCCCGGTCCCGGGAGGCGCCGATCGCCTTGCTCGCGACGTTCCGTCGCGCTCGGAGGTGCTCGACCTGCTGGAGAAGCTGGCGACGCTCCTCGTCGAGCTGGAGGATGCGGTCGACGGGGGCTGCCGTGTTGCGCAGGAGCATGTCGTGTCGAACGCGGTCGGCATTCTCGCGGATGAACTGCATGCTCAGCATGCGCGACTCTCTCCCAGGGCGGCGGCGATCGCCCGAACGCCGAGCAGGCGGACGTCTTCGGCGACGGCCACGAGCGTACCATCGGGTGCGGGCAGCGAAAACGCACCGGCAAGCTCACCGGCCCGCACCCAGCGATGGGCGCCGTGGGGGACCGGCGCGCTCCAATCGACCGGCTCGAGCGCGCGCGTGAAGTACACGTGGTCGATGTGCTGGTGACGCGGCTGGTCGGAGCGCACGATGTCTTCGATCAGGATGACGGCAGGCGGGGGCAGGACGGTCGGGCCGGAGCACTGCGGGAGGTCGGCCGGCGGGATGACGGCCACGGCCAGGCCGCTTTCCTCGGTGGCTTCGCGCAGCGCTGTCTCGACCGGGTCCTCATTGGGTTCGCTATGGCCGCCCGGGGGAAGCCACATGCCGAGCTTCGTATGCCAGAGCAGGAGCGTCCGGTCGCCGTCCACGACGTAGGCGGTGGCGGTGTGGTGGCGTTCCGGGCGCGGGGACGTCATTCCTTGACGCTCTTGTGCTGCGGGAAAAGGATGACCTCGCGAATGGTGCTCTGTCCGGTCAGGACCATGAGGAGACGGTCGATGCCCATGCCGAAGCCACCCGTGGGCGGCATCCCGTGCTCGATGGCGAGAAGGAAGTCCTCGTCCATGAGCTCCGCCTCGTCGTCGCCTGCTCCGCGCAGCCGCAGCTGCTCCTCGAAGCGGGCGCGCTGATCGACCGGGTCGTTGAGCTCGGTATATGCGTTGCCGGCTTCGAAGCCACCGATGAAGGCTTCGAAGCGTTCCACAAGGCGCGGGTTTCCTGGTTTCCTCTTAGCCAGCGGCGACAGCTCCACGGGGTAGTCCAGCAGGAAGGTGGGCTGGATCAGGTTTGGCTCGACATAGTGGGACATCGCCTCGTCGACGAGCTTGCCCCAGCCGGCGTAGTCGGGGAAGGCGAGCCCTCGCCGGGCGAGCTCGGCGGCGAGGGACTCGCGCGTGGCGAACTGGTCCAGGTCGAGCTGGGCGTATTCGCGCAGGGCGTCGTGCAGGGTGACACGCCGCCAGGGCGGGGCGAGGTCGATACGGTGCCCGCGGAATCCGCAGACCGTGGTGCCGAGGGTCTCGCCGGCGACGGTGCTGACCATCTCCTCGACCATACGCGCCACGCCCTGGTAGTCCGCATACGCCTCATACGTCTCGAGCATGGTGAACTCGGGGTTGTATTTCATCCCCAAGCCTTCGTTGCGGAAGATCCGCCCGAGCTCGTAGACGCGCTCGAAGCCGCCGACGACGAGCCGCTTCAAGTGGAGCTCGAGGCTGATGCGGAGGAAGCGCTCCTCGTCGAGGGCGTTGTAGTGCGTAATGAAGGGGCGTGCCGCGGCACCGCCGGCCGCCTCCTGGAGGACAGGGGTTTCCACCTCCAGGAACCCGCGCGCGTCCAGGAAGCGGCGGATGCCGCTGACGACGCGGCTGCGGATCGTGAAGGTGCGGCGAGTCTCTTCATTCGCCATGAGGTCCAGGTAGCGCCGCCGCTGGCGGAGCTCGGCGTCGGCGAGCCCGTGGTACTTCTCCGGCGGTGCGTGGAGCGCCTTCGCGAGCATCGTCCAAGACGTCGCAGCGACGGTTGGCTGCCCCGTGCGGGTGCGTATCGGCACGCCGCTGGCGCCGAAGAAGTCGCCGAGGTCGACCAGGCGGAGATCCTCATATTGCCCCTGCGCGAGCTGATTCTGCCGCAACAGCACCTGGATGCGCCCGGTGCCGTCGAGGAGATCCACGAACGTGGCCTTACCCATGTCGCGGCGCGCGACCACGCGGCCCGCAACGCTGACCGTGAGACCCTCTGCCTCGGCCTGGCCCTCGGGGAGCGCTTCGACGACGGCTGTAACGGCGGCGGCCGTGTGGCTGCGCGCAGCCCGCGGGGGGTAAGGATCGACGCCTCGCTCCCGCAGCTGGTCGAGCTTCGCCAGGCGCTGGGCCATGAGTTCTTCCACGGTCACTCCTCGAACATGCAAAGGGCCGCCCCCGGCGGCCCTCGACGTTGACGCGTCGTCTCCGCCTCAGTCGATGTTGAGCACCTTCACCTTGATCACGCCTTTGGGGACGTTGACGTCGACAGTGTCGCCCACGGCACGACCGAGCAGCGCTGAGCCGACGGGCGACTCGTTCGAGATCTTGCCGTGCATGGGGTCGGCTTCGGGCGCGCCGACGATCTGATAGCGGCGGCGCGCACCATCCTGCTCGACTTCGACGTCGCTGCCGAGAACGACGCGGCCGGCGGTCTGAGCCACGCGCACGTCGATGATAACGGCACGGCGGAGGATGTCCTCGATTTCGAGAATGCGGCCCTCGACCATGCCCTGTTCCTGCTTGGCGTCGTCGTATTCGGCGTCGTTCTGGCTGGTCCCCTGTTCCTGGGCGTTGTGGATGCGCTCGGCGACGATGCGTCGCTGGGCGCGCAGCTGCTCGAGCTCTTCTTCGAGCTTCGACTTACCCTCGGCCGTCAGCGGCACCTGTTTGTCCGTCATGTCGTACCCTGTTCCCGATGGTGAGAGCCAAAAAAAGAACCGAGGCGCAGCCGTCCTCAGTCGCCCAAAGTATACCTGCGGCCCGGGGGGCGCGGCAATCAGTTGCGCGACGCGCGGCATGAGCCTGCCGGGAGAGGGGTCGGATGCGCCGCGCCGAGCGCTCGACGGCCTCGACTGGGGGCGAACCGCTGGAGGCGTCGCTGGGGAGGAGCCGGCAGAGCCGGAGGCGCACGCGCCGCCGCCGCTCCCGGACGGGGGCGAGGGAGGCGAGCGGACGTGGCGCACGACGGCCCTCGTCGCCCTTGTCGCCCTTGTCGCCGCGACCGTCGGCGGGGCAGTAGGGGGAGGCGTCGTCGCCATCGTGAAAGACGACGGCAGCAGCACGGCCGCCTCGACCGCCGCGGCGGGCCCGGCGATCACGGTGCCCCTGACGACGGCCATCAGTGAAGCAGCCGCGAAGGCGCGCCTCTCCGTCATCAAGATCCAGAGCACGAAACGGACCCCACAGGGCACCGAGGAGGACGTGGGCAGCGGCGTCGTGCTCGACAGCGCCGGCCATATCCTCACGAATGCGCACGTCGTGCTCGAGACGAGCGCCCTCAAGGTCATCCTCGCGGACGGCAGCGAGCGCGCGGCGATCCTCATCGGCGACGACTTCCCGTATACGGATCTCGCCGTGCTCCAGATCAGCCCCGGGAACCTGACGCCCATGGAGGTCGGAGACTCGGGGGGCCTCGTGCTGGGCGAAACCGTCGTCGCCGTCGGGAACCCGCTCTCCGAGTTCACCGGGTCGGTGTCGATGGGAGTGGTGAGCGGGCTCGGCCGGCAGCAAGTGTTCGACGGCGTGCAGCAGAACGACCTGATTCAGACGGATACGGCGGTGAACAACGGGAACAGCGGGGGCGCGCTCGTCAATCTCCGGGGGCAGCTCGTGGGCATGCCGACGGCGGTGTTGCGCCAGACGCGTAACGGCACTCCGGTGGAAGGGATCGCTTTTGCGCTGCCGGCGAACCGCATTCTGGAGATTGCGCGGGGGATCATCCAGGCGGCCGGGGCCTACCCCCGACCTGCTCTTGGCGTCACACACATCGACCTGACGCCCGAGGTGCTCGCCCGCCTGCGGGGCAGCGCCGTCGATCAGGGAGCGCTCGTGACCGACGTGCAGAGCGGCGGCCCGGCCGCCGCAGCCGGCGTCCTCCCCGGAGATATCATCACCCGCGTTGGTGACCAGGACGTGAACCGCGGCCAGTTCCTGTTCAACGCTCTGGCGAGGTTCGCGCCCGGTCAAGTGGTGCGAGTTGTCCTCAACCGTGGCGGTCGGATAATCGAGGCCGAGGTTCGGCTTGCGAGGAAGACCTGATCAACGGCACGGAGCCCACGGGAGTCCACGGTGAACCGCCGTGGCGGCCAGTTGCCATGGGGCGCCGGCGGCTCCTCCGGTTCGCTCTACGGGCGCGCGAGCCGCAACCGGGGATATGGCCGCCTCGTTCTGCTCGGCGCCATCCTCCTCGGCGTCGTCCTCCTCGTCTGGTTCGTCATTTCGAAGGCGTGTGGCGAGGACAAGAGCTGCGACGACTTCTACTGCCCGTCCAGCCAGTCGATCGCCACACCCGATGGGTATGAGCGAGTCACGTCCGTCTACACGCTGAACGCAAACAAGTCCGCAGTGCCGCCGGACCGGGGCGTGCAAGTGCTCCTGCCATTGACCAAGGGGACGAGCGACGCACGGAACCTGAGCTTCTACCGTTATGTCGCGGAGACGAAGTCGTGGGAGCCGGTTGCGCCGGCCACGCTGGACGGCCAGGGGAAGCAGGTCTCGGCGACGTTCCCCACGGCGCCGGCCGTTCTCACCGTGCTGCGGCGGCTGTCGCCCGCAGGCGAGGTCGTCGCCTTCCTCGGGCACAACGATATCGCCCGCCTGCACCCCGACGCCGTCGGACGCATCACCGTGCTGCACACGCGGGACTTCAAGCCAGCAGCGGACGGTGGCGTCACGGGGGAATTGAGCACAGTCCGGCCGGAGGGCAATTACGCCTGGTACCCGCTGCTTTCGGCGGACGCGAGCGACAAAGAGGCGATTCCTATCGTGACGGGCATTCTCTCTAGCGCCGCCAGCCGCTCCAACCACGTGCAGCGCATTCTCAAGCTCGTGGCCGACGCGAAGTTGTCGGGCGTTGGCGTCGCCTACATGGACCTGCCGGCTGATCAGCGGACCTCGTTCTCCCTGTTCGTCGCCGAGCTCGCACAGGCACTGCACGGTCAGGACAAGAAGCTGACGCTGGCGCTGCCCCCGCCGCTGAAGACGAAGGATCGGGTGGACGACCAGGGTTACGACTGGGCCGAGCTCGGCAAAGCGGCAGACCTGCTGGAGATCTGGCCGATGCGCGACCAGAGCACTTACCGGCGGGACGCGCCCGATGTGCTCCAGTACCTGACGAGCCTCGTCAGGCCGGAGAAGCTCGTCCTTACCGTCACCCCGTATGCGACGGAGAAGACGCCGGACGGCGGGCTCCGGCCGCTGACCATCAGCGAGGCGATGACCATCGCCACCAAGCTGTCCATCCGCACGGGCTCCGATCCGAAGCTGTCGACAAGCAGCAACGTGGAGGTGGCGGCGACCAACGTCGACCGCACCCAGAACCGCAGCGGCATCACCTGGCAAGCGGAGACCGCGTGCGTCGCTTTCAGCTACGAGCTGAACGGCGGCCGCACAGTCTGGCTCGAGAACTTCTTCAGCGTGGGCTTCAAGCTCGAGCTCATCCCGCGCTATCGCCTGGGGGGCGTCGCCGTGGAAGACGCCAGCGGCAACGTCTTCCTGGGCAACATCTGGACGGCTCTCGTGCCCTTCATCACCAGTGGCCAGCCACTCTTGCTACAGCCCAACCAGGTCGACCTCAAACCGCAATGGAAGGTGAGTGCAGGGGCGAAAGAGGGCGGCGACCGGGGCGTCCTCAAATGGGCGACGCCCCCCGAACCGGGCACCTACACCGTCACCCTGACCGTCAGTGACGGCGTCGCGCTCTTCGAGAACGAGATCCCGGTGAACGTCCAGGCCCGGGCGACAAGTGGCGCCACACCCACGCCCAGCCCGGTCGGCTAGGTGTCCGGTCGGGGAGTACGGATAACGGGCGGTACGGCTCGCGGGCTGCCCCTGACCGAGCCTCGCGGCCTGCGCCTGCGGCCGACGGCGGCGCTCGTGCGGGAGGCGGTCTTCAACATCCTGGGCGACCTCACGGGCGTCCGCGTGCTGGACCTCTACGCCGGAACGGGAGCGCTGGGGATTGAAGCGCTCAGCCGTGGCGCTGCTGCGGCCGTGTTCGTCGAAGCGGAAGCAGCGGCCTGCCAGGCGATCTTGCAGAGCCTGGCGCGCGCTGGGTTCGCCGATCAGGGCAGGGTCATCCGAGGCCGGCTACCGGCAGCGCTCTCGGCCCTGGACGGTACCTTTGGATCGATTCTGCTTGATCCCCCCTACGCCGACGAGACGGCCGCGACGACGCTGACGAGCGTCGCGCCGCTCCTCGCGCCGGATGGAATGATCGTGTATGAGCACGCGAGCCGTTACAATCCGCCGGAACGCCCGGCAGGGCTCCGTCTTGTCGATCGTCGTCGGTACGGCGACAGTGCCATCGCGCTCTACCGGCTCCAGGAGGGGGAATGAGGATAGCAGTCTTCCCGGGTGGGTTCGACCCTGTGACCAATGGTCACCTCGACCTCGTCACCCGTATGACGCACCTCTTCGACCGCGTGATCGTCGCGGTCGTCAAGGGCCGCGAACAAGGGTCGATGTTCACATGGGAAGAGCGGATCGCATTGTTTCGCGAAGCCGTGGCGCACATGCCGAGCGTTGAAGTGGAAGGCTTCGACGAGATGACGGTGGAATTCGCCCGGCGAAAGGGCGCAGTGGCACTCGTTCGCGGGATTCGTGCGGTGAGCGACTTCGAAGCGGAGTTCTCCATGGCACTGATGAACCGGAAGATGGCTCCCCACCTCGAGTCGGTCTACCTGATGGCGAACCAGGACTTCCTGTACGTCAGCGCCAGCCGGATCCGCGAAGTTTCCAAGCTCGGCTACGACGTCGCCGAGCTGGTGCCGCCGCACGTGCGGACGTCCATCCGTCAGAAGCTGGGCCTCCCCCTCTAGGGGCCCGTCCGCAGCGGGGCGCCGTGGAAATCCTCGACCTCATCGATAGCCTCGAAGAGCTGGTCGTGCAGTCGCGACGCCTGCCCGTGGGCGGCAACCTGGTCGTCGATCGGAAACGGATGCTCGACGTCGTCGACCAGTTGCGCCTGGCGGTGCCCGCGGACCTGCGCGAGGCGGCGCAGATCATCGAAGGGCGAGACCGCGTCTTGCAGGACGCCTACGAATCGGCCCGCCTGACGGTCGCCCGGGCGGAGGAAGAGCGCGCGCAGCGTCTGGAAGAAAACGCGCTCGTCCGCCAGGCGCAGGAGCGCAGCCAGGCGATGCTGCGCGACGCGGAAGCACGCGCGCGGCAGGCGATCGCAGAGGCGGACGCGACGGCTGCGGCCCACTTGAGCGAAGCCGCGGAGGCGGCCAGCCGCCAACTCGACGACGCAGACCAGTATGCGTTGGAAGTTTTGCGCCGCCTAGAAAACCAGCTGCAGGCGTTCCTCGAATCTATTCGCCTCAGTATCGGAAGCCTGCAGGAGAAACGCTGACACTGGCGGAAGTCGCGACCCCGCGACACACTACTGCCTGTACGCACTGGCCGAGGAAGGATATACTCCAGCCGTCAAATCCGGCCGCGTGCGCGGTTCAACGGAGGTCGCTCAGAATGGCAGAGTTCACTGTTGTGAAGGAAGCGGACGCCCCTCGGCCAACTCGTCAAACCGGCCGCCTGGCGACACGAATGCGTGAATACGAGAAATACATCGACAGCGTCACCGCGGGGAAGGTCGGCAAACTGACGCCTTCTAAGGGGGAATCCGCCCGAGGCGTCGCCCTTCGCATCAGCCGAGCAGGAAAGCGCGTCGGCAAGTCCGTCAATACCTGGGTGGTCGACGGGGTCGTCTACTTCTCGCAGTCCTGACATGGGGAAACGGAAAGCCCGGTACGGCATGCGTTACCGGGCTTTCCGACGGTGAGCCACCAGCGGTCAGTTGCGTTCCAGACTGGTGTGCTCCTCGCTGGAGACCAGGGCGAAGGACGGTACCTCGCGCTTCTGAGTCCAGCGGGAATTGCCGTTACCCTGCCGGGGGGCGTCGCCCGCGGCGGCCGGCTGGGCGGGGGCTGATTCCTTCTCCTGGCTGGCGGCCTGGCTGCGGCGCGCCGGCGGTTCGGCCACGGCCGGCGGCGCTATGCTCGCCGCCGACGTCTCGACCATGCCGCTGATGCTCGCGCCCTCTTCGACGATCAGGGCGGAAGCCTTGAGTGTTCCCGTCACGGTGGCGGTTGCGGCGATGACAAGCCGCCCGCTGCAGACGATGTCGCCGTCGAGGCGCCCGCGGAGCACGGCGTCGCGTGCCTGGATGCGGGCGCGTGCCACCGCGTCCCGCTCGACGGTCAGCATGCCCCGGCAGACGAGCTCACCGCTGACGGTGCCGAGCACGCGAAGGTCCTGCCCGGCCTCATAGCGCCCGTCGAAGGTGGAGCTGGCGTCGAGAACGCTCTCGCCGCCAGCTGGCATAATCGCCGGCACGGTCTCGCCCTCGAAGTCGGCGTCACGCGTGCGCATCGGCCTGCTCATGGGCGTCGTTCCGCTCTCGAATTCTGGGACCTTGAGGCCCGTGGCGGTCTGCTCGTATTCTTCTGGCAGGTCTCCAAACCTGTCGTCGCGCGCCGTCTTCTTCAGCTGCATACAGCCTCCTGCGGTCCGATCGGACCTGATTCGGCGGTTCCAGGGTCGGAACCGGTCGCGTTCGCACCTTATTCCTGCGCCCGGGGGGTGTCCAGCCGAAAGTAAAGACCGCGGGGCCGAAACGGTCGCTCACTGCTTTGCCGCTTGCGGCAGGGATGGAGATCGGTTGGTTGCGTTCTCCCTGCGGGCGGCAACCATGACACGGCGAACGCTCCGGGCGAACGGACTGAACCCGAACCAGCCCGGAAAGGCGCGTACAAGCGCAGGCGGGCCGCTCACGTCCAGCTTGCCGGAGCGCATCGCCGCCGCGACGGTCGTGACTCCCGCCCAGACGCGATGCAGCTCCCGGCTCGTCGTGCGCACTTCGAGGTCGACCTCGAACCGCGGGGCTTCAGGCAGACGTTCACGTCGTGGGGCTCGATGACGAGCCAGACGCGCTCAACCGTGCCGCTCGGACAAAACGAGAACGAACTCTGCGACGATGCGCCGGGCGGGAACGCGGTCGCTCAACACTCCCCGCCGAAAGCGCCACATCAGATGGACGTTGTCGAGCTGCCCGTCCGCAGGTTCGGCGGAATAGGCCCAGCGAGAGTGCCGGCGCGCACCTCGCCTTCGACGGTGCTCTCAGCCGAATCGGCGAGGACCCGGAACCAACGCCGGAGCATTTCCTCACCGTTCTCCACGCCAAGCTCGCCGTCGCCGAGCACGTCCAGAGGGCGATTGACGCTGCCCTGGAGTCCGCCGGCGGAGTGTCCTTCTACCGAACGTCGCCGCTGGGACGGATCGCGCGGGACTTCCGCGGGATCGGCTTCCATCCGCTGACACCAACCGCGACCCTCTTCTACGCGGGACGCGTCGCGCTCGGAGGCGACGCCGAGGAGGCCTGACCGCGATCGAGGCAGGCGCGTCGCGGCCAGGGATGTTCACATGACGACGTTCACGAGCCTCCCCGGAATATAGACCACGCGTCGCGGCTCGCGCCCGTCGAGCCATTCGCGCACGCGCTCAGACGCCAGGGCCGCCTCCCGCGCCTCGGCCTCGCCGACGTCGGCAGGGAGAACCAGCCGATCGCGTACCTTGCCGTTGACCTGGACGACGATCTCGACCTCCTGGTCTCGGGCGAGCTCGGCGTCGAAGGTCGGCCAGGTTGCGGTGTGCACGCTGTATTCCCGGCCGCGGCGCTCCCAGAGCTCTTCGGCGATGTGGGGGGCGAGGGGCGCCGTGAGCAGGAGCATGGTCGTGACGGCTTCGTCCCAGGCGGCGGCGTCGACGGGTCCGGCCTCGCGGGCACGCTGCATGGCGCTCGCATGCTCCATCAGCCGTGAGATGAGCGTGTTGAAGCTGAACGACTCCATGTCGGCGGTGACCTGGGCGATCGTCTTGTGCGTGGCGCGCCGAAGGGCGCGGGTTTCGGCCGCCGCGGGCACGTCGGTCAGATCGGGCTCGTCCGTGGCCAACGACCAGACGCGGTTCAACCACCGAACAATGCCGGCCATCCCCGTCGGGTTGTACGGCCCGCCCTGGTCCCACGGCCCGACGAACATGAGCTGGCACCGGAAGGCGTCGCTGCCGTAGCGTTCGACCTGTTCGTCGGGGGCGACCACGTTGCCGCGACTCTTCGACATGCGGTTGCCATCGGGCCCGAGGATGACCCCTTGATTGTAGAGTCGCTTCATGGGTTCGTCGCCGTCGACGAGACCCATGTCGCGGGCCGCCTTCCAGAAGAAGCGGGTGTAGAGCAGATGCATGACGGAGTGCTCGGCGCCGCCCGTGTACTGGTCGACCGGCAGCCAGTAGCGAGCCTTCTCCTGGGAGAACGGCCTCTCGGGGTTGTGCGGATCGACGTAGCGCATCTGGTACCAGCTGGAACACATGAAGGTGTCCATGGTGTCCGTCTCGCGGCGCGCCGGGCGGCCGTCGATCGGGCAGGGAGCGTTCACCCACTCCTCGATCTGGGTCAGCGGTGACTGGCCGGTAGGCTCGAACCGCACGTGTTCCGGAAGGAGAACGGGGAGGTCAGCGTCGGGGACGGGCACGATCCCATGCTCCGCGCAGTGGATTATAGGGATGGGCGCGCCCCAGTAGCGCTGCCGCGAGATCAGCCAGTCGCGCAGGCGAAAGGTGACGGTAGGTTCGCCGATGCGGTTCGCGCGGGCGAAGGCGACCACCTGTGCGAACGCTTCGTCGTCGGGAACGCCGTCAAACGGGCCGGAATTGATCATGCGTACGCCCCGCGGGAACGCCTGCTCGAGGGGGCGGCTCGTGTCGACGTCCGGGTGGTCGAAGACGGGGATGATCTCCATGCCGTACTTGCGGGCGAACTCGAAATCCCGTTGGTCGTGGGCGGGAACGGCCATGATCGCCCCTGTGCCGTAGGTGACGAGGACGTAGTCGGCCACCCAGATCGGGATCCGACGGCCGTTGAATGGGTTGACCGCATAGGCGCCGGTGAAGACGCCTGTCTTCTCGCGCTCGGTCGAGAGGCGCTCTATCTCAGTCGCACGGGCGGCTGCCTGCTGGTACTCCTCGACGAGATCGTGCTGCGCCGGAGTGGTGACGCGCCGCGCCAAGGGATGCTCGGGGGCCATGACCATGAAGGTAGCGCCGTAGACCGTGTCCGGTCGGGTTGTGAAGACGCGCAGAGGCTCCTCGACGTCGGGAACGTCAACCGGGAAGGCCAGAGTCGCTCCCTCGGAGCGCCCAATCCAGTTGGTCTGCATCGTCTTCACTCGCTCCGGCCATTCGACACCTTCGAAGCGCAGCAGCTCCTCCGCATAGGCGGTGATGCGAAAGAACCACTGCGTGAGGAAGCGCCGCTCGACGACGTCGTCCGAGCGCTCGCACCGGCCGTCGACCACCTGCTCGTTGGCCAGCACAGTCTGGCAGCCCGGGCACCAGTTGACGGCCGCCTCACCGCGATAGGCGAGGCCGTGCCTGTACAGCTGGAGGAACCACCACTGCGTCCACTTGTAGTAGAGGGGGTCGCTGGTGACGACTTCACGCTCCCAGTCGAAGCCGGCGCCCATGAGACGCAGCTGGCCGCGCATCCGTTCGACGTTGGCCGCGGTCCATTCGGCGGGGTCGACTCCCCGCCTGATCGCGGCGTTCTCGGCCGGTAGCCCGAAGGCGTCGAAGCCCATGGGGAAGAGCACGTTGTAGCCCCGCATGCGCCGATAGCGGGCGGCGACGTCGCTCGGCACCATCGCGTACCAGTGGCCGGTGTGGAGGTCCCCCGAGGGATAGGGAAACATGGTCAGGGCGTACCACTTCTCGCGGCTCTCGTCCTCCGTCACTGAGTAGAGGCGGTCGGCCTCCCAGCGTGCCTGCCAGTGGCGTTCGATAGCATGGGGATCATAGCGGTCGGACACGGATCACCTCGGACGGGGTCGTCGGAAGGAAGGGAGGAGATGGACCCGGGAAACGCCCCGCCGGCTAGGCGCCGCGGGGCGTGGTAAGGCAGAGGCCGCGGCCGGCGACGCGGGCGGGCGGCAAGCGACGGGCAGCGGGGAAGCGGCTAGCCATGGCTCCTCGGTGGCGGCGGGCGCCGGTTCGATCGTAGGCGATGGCAGCCAGCGCGTCATCACTCCCTGCCCGGCGCGCCTCGCGGGTCGCGCTCTTGCGTCTCGTGCACCGGTTCGCCGCGGTGCACGCGTCCGTGCCGATAGACCCAGTCGGAAACGGGCGAGAGCTCCAGTAGGACGATGACGGCCCCGGTTGCGAGCAGGGCCGCGAGCCAGAGGTCGGACGCGACGAGCAGGCCGACGCTCGCTATGACCCAGACTGTCGCCGCCGTCGTGACGCCGCTCACGCCCTGCCGACTCTGGAAGATGAGGCCGGCACCGAGGAAGCCGATGCCCTGGACAACACCGGCCGCCACGCGCGAATCACCGAGTGTTCCACTCACTTCGGCGAAGGCGGCCGCGCCGAAGCACACGAGAGCGCTGGTGCGGATGCCCGCTTGGTGGCCCCGGAACTCGCGCTCAAGCCCGATGGCGGCGCCAAGGGCGAGGGCGAGCAAGAGTCTCGCCACCAGCTCGAGCTGGTCGGCGTTGCTCACGGGACATCGGCGTAATGAGCCACCACCAGCGTCTCGTACTCCCGTTCTTGAGAGCACGTGCGGCAGGTGAGGTACCAGAGCCAGAGCGCGTCCGGCTGGCGGCCGTACCGCTCGCGGGCGCGTTGACGCGTCTCCTCGACGACGCGACCCATCTCCCCCCAGGGAGCGGAGACGAGCCGACTGTAGGCAACGCCGCCGGGGCGGACCACACCCCGCTGCCCGGGTGCGGTCTCTTCCACCTCGAGCATGACCGGCCGCCGAAAGCGGCCAGCGCCGATGAGAAACATGGCGTCGTCGGGGACGGCGAGGCCCAGCCCGGCGGCCTTCTTGCTCAGCGCGGCGCGGCTGCCCGCATAGCCCACCGGCACACCCATGACCGCCGTCGTCCCTGTACGCAGGAAGGCAATGTCCGACCAGTCGCTCTCCACGTCGTCCCAGTCGTCGCGGTCGAGCCGGGGGCAGGCGCACTGCAGCGGCTCAAGCGGCAGCTCCGGCGGCGGCTCGGGTCGCTGGTCTTTGCCGACACGGACGCGGCGACGCTCAGGCATGGCGGCTGCTGGCGGCGGGGCGCTCCGTGGCTATCAGTGCGTGTGCCCCCCTGGCCCATGGCTGTGGCCGAAGTCGTGGGAGTGGCCATGTCCGCCCACGTCCCCGAAGTCGTCGTCACCGTCGTCGCCGCCGCCGTCTTCGTCCCAGGGGGCGGGGCCGTCGCCCAGGGAGGCCTCGGCGCGACCGAGAACGGCGAAGCCCCCGATGACCTTGCGCGCCTGCTTACCGCAAGCGCCGCAGGGAACCACTTGGAGGACGTCCGACATAGGCATGCGGCGTTCCGTGCGCGCGCCGCACGCGGGGCAGAGGTATTCGTAGAGTGCCATGACCCGGATCGTCCGTGGACGAAGCCGTTTCGGTCAACTGAGGCGCGGTCAGCCTGCCTCCCGACGGCGGGAGACGCCTTATGCATGACAGCCAGGTGTGGCCGGAGCGTTGCTGCGACAGCCAGACGCTCGGCCGGCCGACGCCGCTGTCTGGCTCAGACACGCTCTTCCGGGCGTTCCGCCTCGTAGGGGCTCGGATGGCGGACAACCTGTCGGAAGCGGTCGAACATGGTGTCGAAGCGACGCACGTTCACCGGCCGGTGAACGCCCTGGTGCTCGCAGGCCGAGCCGACAGAGCAGCTCTGGCAGCAGTAGGGCCGACCGGCCATGAGGTACGGCGGCGCCGTGAGAACGAAGTAACAGCGACTGCAGCGCCCCGGCAGATCGGCCACGGCGGCTCCTCCTCCAGCATCGGGATGGATTGCAGGCATTGTCTCGCGCAGCGCCCCTTGCCGCACGCGGCCGCCCTTTCGAGCGGACACGGTTGGCGCTACCGTGGGAGGCATGGTGCACATCAACCGGGTCTACACGCGGGCCGGCGACGACGGCACAACAGCACTGGGCGGCGGACAACGGGTCCGCAAGGATTCCCTGCGCATCGAGTCCTACGGGACGGTCGACGAGCTCAACAGCGTCCTCGGGGTGGCAATCGCGAGCGGGCTCCACGACGCTCTCCGCCCTGCGCTCTTCGTTGTTCAGCAGGTCCTGTTCAACGTCGGTTCAGACCTCTGCATCCTGGAGTCCGACAAGGAGCGTCTGGCGGTGCCGCGCGTGGAGCCGCGCCACGTGGCCCAGCTCGAGGCCTGGATTGACGAATGGAACGAGCGGCTCGAGCCCTTACGGAGCTTCGTCCTTCCCGGGGGCGACGGCGCGGCGGCGCACCTCCACGTCGCCCGAACCGTCTGCCGGCGCGCGGAACGGCTTGTCGTGGCGCTCGCCCGCGAGGAGCCGGTGGGGGAGCAGATCGTCCCGTATCTCAACCGGCTGAGCGACCTGCTGTTCGTGGCCGCGCGCTATCAGGCGAAGCTGAGCGGGGTCGGCGACGTGCTCTGGGACAGCCGCGGCTTCTAGTCCGCGGCCGTCCCGCGAGACAACAGGACCCTCAGCGAGCGGTGCGGGCGCTCTCCTTGTTCTCCGTCATGAGCTGCTCGCGGCGCGCCTGCATTTCTTCGCCCAGGCGGTCGAGCTCAGTCCTGTCGATCTTCGACGCTTTGGGGAGCATCTCGCTCTCCTCTTCCTTGATATGGTGCTTCACGTTCTCGGCGAGGACTGTGAACTTCGCGTCGAAATGGACGTCGGCCCGCTCCATGGCCTCGAGCTCCTTGATGAGCACCTTGGCGACGTGGTGCTCTTCTTCGGCCTCGGCCATCAGCTCTTCCTCCTTGAGGGCGCGCTGCATGGCGGGATAGAAGATCTCCTCTTCGAGCTTGGTGTGGATCTCGAGCTCCGTCATCGCTTCCTTCGCGATGCGCATCTTGCTGCGCCCGTCGGCGCTCTCGAACTCGCTGAAGAGTCCCTTCACCTTGTTGTGGTCGTCCTTGAGCATCTTCACGGGGTCCGGCATGACTGTCTCTCTCCTCGGTCTGGCGTCCTCACAGCATGCCGGCAGGGTGGTGTCGATGGAGCGAAGACCGTCGGCCGCCTGGTCGCGTGAGCCTCGCAAACGACACTCATGGAAGCTCGAGATCGACGCCAACGGGGCAGTGGTCCGAGCCCATCACATCGGCCCGTATGAAAGCGCCCCGCACACGGGGCAGGAGGTCGTCGCTGACGAAGACGTAGTCGATCCGCCAGCCCACGTTCCGTGCACGACGGTCGCGCCACGCGTCCCAGTAGGTGTATGCGTCCCGCGTTTGCGGATTGAGGGCGCGAAAGGTGTCGACGTAGCCCTGGGCGACCAGCCGGTCGATCCAGGCCCGTTCCTCTGGGAGGAAACCTGTGCCCTTCGCGGCTTCCTGCGGACGGGCGACGTCGATCTCGGTGTGGGCGACGTTCAGATCCCCCATGAATACGACGGACCGGCCGGCGGCGCGCAGCGCGTCCACATGGGCGAGGAAGGCCTCGTAGAACGCAAGCTTGTAGCCGAGACGGACGGCCTTGTTCCCCGCGTTCGGAAAGTAGGCGCAGAGCAGGGTGAAAGAGGGATAGTCGGCCTGGATCACGCGCCCTTCCCTGTCGAACTCCTCGCGGCCGAGGCCGCAGCGAACGGCCTCCGGCGCCGCGCGGGTCAGCAGAAGGGTGCCGCTGTAGCCGGGGCGTGCGGCGCAATGCCAGGTTTCGCTGTACCCGAGCTGCCGCCAGGCAGCAGGATCGACCTGGTCGGGCGTGGCTTTCACCTCCTGCAGGCCGACGACGTCCGGGCGGCTCGTCTCGAGCCAGCGCTGCAGGTCGCCCGTGCGCAGGGTGGCGCGCAGCCCATTCACGTTCCAGGAGCAGATGGTGACGAGCATGGTTCTCCGTGCGAGGCGGCGTGCCGTCGCAATCTACGCGCCCGCCGGGCCGGAGACGAGCGGAGACGCCACCGGCAGACGACCGCGCAGGGTAAAGGAGGGGGTAGGGACTGTCGTGTCGGTCGCGCTGCATCATTTGGCGCATGGAGAGAACACCGTCGACGCAGGACCAGCTCACGCGCCGCGAGCGGGAGATCTTCGCCCTCGCCGCATCCGGCGCCACCAACGCCGAGATCGCCGACGAACTCGGCGTCAGTCGCAACGCCGTCCGCTACGCCCTCAAGGAGATCCACGGGAAGCTCGACACGGAGGGCGACCGGCGGAAGCTCACCTGGCGGCGCTGGCGACCGCTGTTCGGGCTATTCGGCGTCCCTGCCGGCCTGAAGGGAGCAGTGGCCACGGGCGGCGCGCTGGCGGCGATCGGGGCGGCGAGCGTGGGCGTCTATCTCGCTTACCCTGGCGGGCAGCAGGGCGTGGCGGACGGGCGCCAGCCGAACGGCTGCCCGGAGTCGTACAGCGCCTGGCCCGGTGCGACGCTCGCGGACTTCATCGAGATTGGCCAGACCGACCGGGCGACGGTGCTCAGGCTCAACCCCGGACTGGCCGACGGCCCGCTCGCTCCAGGCACAGAGGTCCGCCTGCCTTATAACCCAAACACCACGTGCGCCTTAGCAGAGCCGACGATAACGCCCGCGCCCGTGCGGCCTTAGCGAGCCGACATCTCTGCGTAGCCTTCGTCGCCTTCGTTCGTGCGAAGCTCGCGTTCCCGCGCCGCTTCGTCTTCGCGCTGCTCCCGCTCCTCGGCAGTCTCGACGACGAGCCCGCCCTGCGCGTCGACCTCGACGAGAGCCTGGAGGGGACCGCCGACAATCGCGTACGTCGCGCCGCCGACGTACGTCAACGGGCTGAAGCGCGGCTCCGCGAGCTTCCAGGCTTGCGCGTATGCCTCGTCAAGCGCCTGCACGCGGACGACCCGCCCGACGAAGAGCGTGTGGTCGCCGACGGGGATGACGTCGTGCAGGCCGCATTCGATCCAGGCGAGGCAGTCTTCGATGAGGGGCGCCTCGACGCGTTGGCCGCGAAAGACCTGAAGTCCGCTCGCCTCGAGCTTGTTGTTGTTCAGTCCGGACTGGGTGCCGAGGAAATGCGTCTGCTTCAGGAGAGAAGGCCCCGGGATGTTGATCGCGAACTCTTCGCTGAAGCGAATCATGTCGGCCGTGTGCCGGTGCGGGTGCACCACCACGCCGACCATGGGTGGTTCCATGGAGAGGGGAACGGTCCAGGCTATAGGGGCGGCGTTGGCCAGACCGCGCCACGCCGTGGTCACGATCGCAACCGGACCCGGGTTCAGGAGGCGGCGAGCATCCGTTTCATCGCAGAGGCGACGCATAGCAACCACCAGCGCCCGGGGGCGTACCGCGCTGACGGTACACGAAACGCGCGTCGGACGCAGGCCGTCCGAATGGGCGTGTGGCGGCCGGATCGAGGGTCACGCGTCGGTTGTGAGGCAGATGATCAGTGCCGGCCGTTGCTGCCGCTGCGCCGCCAGCGCAAGAACTGCCAGTAGCCCAGCAGTTCGGGCAGGTCCTCGGGGTGGCGCTCCAGCTCGGCGATGAGCTGCGCGATGTCACTATCCTTGACGTACAGCATCTCCCCGTCTTCGCCGAGGAAGTAGTGAAGGGGCCGGTTGAGAATACGGGCAACGCTGAGGAGCATGTCGATGCCGACCGAGCGCTGGCCTGCCTCATACAGGCTGATGGCGCTCTGGGTGGTGTTCAGGGAGCTCGCGAGCTGCCCCTGGCTCATGCCCGCGTCCCGACGTGCCGTGCGGATGCGCTGGCCGAGCCCCGCCGAGACGGGTGCCTTGCCGTTTTCGCTCACTACTCTTGCCATGGTCACCTGAACTCCCGAAAAATCCTGAGCGCTCTGCCACAGCCGCGGATGTCATGCGGTTGTGAAATACGGTACGAAAGTCCGTTGCTTCGGTCAAATTCAAAGGAAACGCATGTGGAACGGTGCTAATAGGCGAGCACGGGGTCGACGACGTTCTCCAGGGGCTCGCCGGCGAGGTAGCGCCGCAGGTTATGCAGGAAGAACGCGGTCGCCCGGTGGCCATATCCTTCGACGGCCCCGGAGATGTGCGGCGTTAGGATGACGTTCGGCATATTCCACAGCGGGTTGTCGGCGGGGAGCGGCTCCGGCTCGACCACGTCGAGCGCGGCGGCGGCGATCGTGCCCTCCCGCAGGGCCGCGATGAGGGCGTCCTGATCGACGACGGCGCCCCGAGCGATGTTGATAAGGCTCGCCGTCGCCTTCATCTGGCGAAGCTCGGCGGCGCCTATCAGTCCGACGGTCTCCGCCGTCAGGGGCACGCAGAGCACGAGGTAGTCGGATTCGCTGAGGAGGCGGCCCAGCTCCGCGTAGGGCAGCAGCTCGTCGCAGTCGGGGTCCGTCTCGCCGGGCGCGGCCGTCCGGCGCGAAGCGATCACGCGCATGCCAAAGGCCCGGGCGCGGCGCGCGGTCTCGCGGCCGATGGCACCCATGCCGACGACGCCGCAGGTCTTTCCCGCCAGCTCACCGATGAAGCGGAAGCGCCAGCGGTGGTCGATCTGGTCGCGCAGGCAGCCGTGCATGTCCTTGGCGAGCATGATCATCGTTCCGAGGACGTACTCGGCGATCGGGCCGGCGGCCAGGCCGCTGACGTTGGTGACGACGAAGCCGCGCCGAAGCAGACCTTCCTCGGCCATGCGTTCGACGCCGGCATTGATCACCTGAATCCAGCGCAGCCGCGGCGCGGCTTCTACCAGCGAGGCCGGCATCGTGTTCGGTCCAAAGACGATCTCCGTCTCCGCGAGCGCGGCCTCCGCCCGGGCGCGCTGCTCGGGCGTGAG
The DNA here is from genome assembly GCA_020847765.1 of Dehalococcoidia bacterium. GTDB lineage: Bacteria > Chloroflexota > Dehalococcoidia > Tepidiformales > Tepidiformaceae > JADLBJ01. The sequence goes on along the minus strand of JADLBJ010000025.1, from coordinate 6,127 downwards.
GTCCATCCCGGGGCGGAGGACCACGGCGGGGAAGTCGACGAGCCGGACGCGCGGGTCTGTTGCCTCGATCTGGCGGAGCAGGCTCTCGTCGAGCTTGAAGGTGACGGCGATATTTAGCGGACCGGGCACGCGAAAGCCTCCGGGGACTACTTGCCCAGGGGCGGAGTCACCGCCAGCGTCTCCCGCCGGCCGCGCCCATCCGTCGCTGGGTGGTGGCGCTATCGTAGGGGACGCGCGGGAACGTCACAGTGTCGGCCTCGGTGTCCAGGATCGTGCAGGCGGTGATGACCGCGGCGGGCTCACAGGGCCGTAGCCGACGCGATCACTGCGTGCCAGACGCTCTCGGCCGCCTCGCCCTCGCCGTCGGCGAGGACGGCCTCGAGCCGCGGCGCCGTTGGCCGTGGCCGCGGAGAGAAGGGCAATGCGCATGCCAACCCCAGCCACCGAGGTTCGTTGTCGGCGGCGCCTGGCACAGGCTAAGCTGCGACGCCATGAACGGGCCGTCGGCGGGGCGGCCACCGCTGTGAACGTCTCAGAGGACCAAGGGCATGTTCAAGAATGGCACGCCGACCGACGACAGAGGGGCGGACAGTCCAGCCCAGGAGCCGCCTGTCATGGAGCACGAGCAATGAAGACGGCGTTCTTCGAAGCGGACCCCTTCAGCGGCAGCAAGGGCGCCCATTATGTCACGATCGAATCCGACTACCGTTGGGAGAAGGGCGACGAGGTCTGGATCGACGAGGGTGGGCGGCGCACCAAGCTGCGCATCACCTGGGTGCACGTTACTGTCAAAGACGGGATGGCCAGCCGAGAGCTGCTCGGGCTGAAGCTCTAGCAGGCTTCCGGACGAGACGCGGGCGGGCAGAGACCCAGGCCCCCAGCCAAAATGACCCTCGGCTGCGCCCACATCCGGCGGGGGTTATCCTGATCGGGCGATGGTGATAGAACGCAGCCCCCGCCGCACGAAGGCTGAGGCCGTTCACGAGGCCCTCCAGGCCGCGATCCTCGCCGGCCGCATCGCCGAAGGAGAGCACCTCCGCCAGGAGGAGGTAGCGGCGCAGTGGGGTGTCTCGCAGACGCCTGTGCGCGAGGCCTTCCGTCGCCTCGAGGCCGAGGGGCTGGTGGAGCACGCGCCCAACCGTGGCGTCGTGGTGCGCGGCCTGCCATGGGCACCACCGCCGCCGCCCCTCGACGTGCTGGCGCGCCGCTGGGCGGACCTCGTGGCCGACCCCGAGTCTGTCCCCGGCAGCGATTTTCCCTAGCGCGCCGGTTCGCCATCACCGGCCGAGTTTGCTACCATCGCCCTCGCGATGAGCGCCGATCCCGGACGCCTCCTGGTGATAACCTCCCCGCGGCAATCCCGCGGGGCTGCCATTCGCTCCTGACCTCCCGCTCGACCTCTTCTCCGCCCGGCGCCTACGAGCCTTCGTGGCGTGGCCGCGCCGACGGCCTGCCAACCTGCAGAGATCGGACCACCTGACAATGCCCACTGACCGCGTTCAGCTGTATGACACCACCCTGCGCGACGGCTCGCAGATGGAGGGGATCTCGCTCTCCGTCGAGGACAAGCTCCGCATTACCCGGAAGCTCGACGAGCTCGGGCTCGAATGGATCGAAGGAGGCTTCCCCGGCTCCAACCCCAAGGACGCCGAGTACTTCCGCCGCCTGCCCGACCTTCGCCTTCGGAACGCGAAGGTCAGCGCATTCGGAGGCACGCGCAAGGCCGGCGCCACCTGCGAAACCGACGCCAATATCCAGTCGCTCGTGGCGGCGGGCACGCCCGGCATAACGCTCGTCGGCAAAGCCTCGCTCTACCAGGCGACCGAGATCCTCGGCGCGAGTGGCGAAGAGAACCTCGCGATGATCGGCGACACGGTTCGCTATTTCAAAGCCATGGGCAAGACGGTCTTCTTCGACGCCGAGCACTTCTTCGACGGCTTCTACGGAGACTCGGACTATTCCCTGCAGTGCCTGGCAACGGCCACCCGAGCGGGTGCCGACGCCCTCGTCCTGTGCGACACCAATGGCGGGATGACGACCTTCCAGACGCTGCGCGCAATCGAGTCTGTTCGCCAGCGGACGAACGACGTGCGTCTCGGCATCCATTGCCACAACGACGCCGGGCTCGCCGTTGCCAACTCGCTGGCGGCCGTGGAGGCGGGCGTCTGGCAGATCCAGGGTTGCGTCAACGGCTACGGCGAGCGCTGCGGCAACGCCGACATCCTTACCATCCTCGCCAACCTCAAGCTCAAGCTCGGGCTGGACGTGATCGACGATGAGCGGCTGGCGCGCCTCACCGAGGTGGCGAACTACGTGTCGGAGCTCGCCAACATGGCGCCCAATCCCGGCGCGCCATACGTGGGCGCGTCGGCGTTCGCTCACAAAGCCGGCTACCACGTCGCCGGCATCATGAAGGACGAGAGGGCCTACCAGCACGTCGACCCCGCACGAGTGGGGAATGTCTCGCGCGTCCTCGTGTCCGAGCTCTCCGGCCAGCGCAACCTGCTCATGAAGCTGCAGGAGCAGGGAATCGACTACCCCTTCAGTCAGGACGAGATCCGCAAGCTGCTGGCCACCGTGAAGGAGAAGGAAGCCCTGGGGTACCAGTACGAAGGCGCCGAAGCTTCCTTCGAGCTCCTCGTCCGGCGCACGCTGCCCGGCTACAGCATGCCGTTCGAGCTGGAAGACTTCGTTATCGTCGAGCGCAGGCGGCAGGCGCATGACGCCGGGCAGACGACGGAGATGCTCGCGGAGGCGATGGTGAAGCTACGCGTGAACGGGGCGCTCCAGCACACCGCGGCCGAAGGAAACGGGCCCGTCAACGCCCTCGACCAGGCGCTGCGGAAAGCGCTCGTGGAATTCCACCCACGCGCTGCCCAGGTAAAGCTGGTGGACTACAAGGTCCGCATCCTCGATTCGCAGGCGGCAACGGGGGCGCGCGTGCGCGTCCTCGTCGAGAGCACCGACGGCAACCGCTACTGGACGACTGTCGGCTCGTCGACCGACATCATCGACGCAAGCTGGATCGCCCTGGCCGACGCCTACGAGTACGCGCTCACGGAGTAGCGGGCGGGCGCATGGCAGCCAGGCTCTCGCCATACTGCAGCCGCGCCGTCTCTCGCAGGAGTGCAAGCCACGCCGCCTCGTCGAGGGGCGGCCCGGTGAACCCGGGGCAGGCAAGATGGCGCACAAGGACAGCCGCCGGCTCGTGGGCGTCGCCCGTCGCCGCGGCCGCCAGTGCTGAGGCGAGGCTTTCGGCGTCGGGCTGCACAGGCCCTCCCTCGCGGGAGAGCAGGAGGACGAAATGCGGGTAGAGCCGGCAGGCGTCCGGCCGGCCGTCATAAACGCCACAGAGCAGGTCGTCGCCGAGCAGTCCGCAGCCACGACCGCGCCGCTTAAGGAGGTACGGCTGCGCGAGGGGCAGCGCGAGCGGCCGGCCATCCTCGGACTCGAGGAAGCGCGCCGGGGGCCAGCCGGTAGCGGAGGCGAGGCGACCGACCTCAGCTTCGCCCAGGCTGACGCTGAAGACCTTGCAGCAATGAGCGGCGCAGTCTGCCGCCTTGCAGACGAAGGAGGCGTCACCAATTTCCAGGAGCGCATAGCTGCCCAGCCGGTCAGCGGCGGCTGCCCACCGTTCGCGCCGCTGGCTGGTAGCTGCGCCCATTGGATCAGCGTATCGCCCGGCCGGCTCAGGCGCCTTCCGCAGGCGGCTTGCCATGGAGGGCCTCCGCCCGCCACGATGGGTCGCTAGGCGCGTTGCCCGAGATACGGGCAGCGGCTATCCTTGCGGTTCCCAAAGCGCCCCTCGGACGATTAAGCGTGAGCAACGAACAGACCATCGAAGCCCTCCCGCCGGAAGAGCGCGCCCGCCTGCGCAAGCAGATGAGCGACCAGGCCGTCAAGCTCGCTGTCAGCAGCCGCTGGGACGAGGCTGTCACGGTGAACCGCGACTACGTCCGCGTCTTCGGCGAGGACGCAGACGCCCTCAACCGGCTGGGCAAAGCCCTGTCCGAAGTCGGGCAGGTCACGGAAGCCCGCAAAGCCTACGGCCGCTCGCTCGAGATCGACCCGACCAACGCGATTGCGCGGCGTAACCTCGATCGGCTCGCCTCGATGCGCGACAGCGCGGCTGCCGCTGCTGCCGCCGCGGGCAGTCAGCTCGACACCCGTCTCTTCGTCGAAGAGAGCGGGAAAGCCACGGTGGCCGTGCTCCAGGCCGTGGACGCCGCCGCCGCCGCCCTCCTCGACGCGGGCGACCTGCTCGACCTTGAAGTCCAGGGCAACGCCGTGAACGTCAAGAGCAAGGTCGGGGGCTACGTCGGCATGCTCGAGCCACGTATCGGCCTCCGCCTGGCGAAGATGATGACCGCCGGCAACCAGTACACGGCCGCCGTCGTCACGGCCAGCGGAGATGTGCGCGTGATGGTGCGCGAGACCTTCCAGCACCCATCGCAGATCGGCCGCGTAAGCTTCCCGCAGTCGCGCGCCACCGACTTCCGCGCCTATACCCGTCGTGGCCTCTTGCGTGGCGAGGAGCTCGAATACGGCGAGGAAGACGAGGGCGAGGAAGAGGAACCCGAAGAGGCCTGGAGCGAGAGGAGCGACGATCTCGACCACACAGGTGTCGAGGTCGACATCGAAGCCGAGGACGAGAGCTTCGATTGATGGGAGGGCGCCGGCCCGCTACCATCGCCCTAGTATGTTCCTCATCCGACCTCGCTGACTCGACTTCCGGGCAATGCGCTCGGATCATCGTCGCCCGCGGCCGCCCGCCGCTTCGCGTCCAGAGGTCGTTTCACCGTGACCGCTTCACCCGTTCAGGCCACTGGCCTTGTCAAACATTATGGCTCGATCCCGGCCGTCGCCGGGATCGACTTCACCGTGCAGGACGGCGAGTGCTTCGGCTTCCTGGGGCCCAACGGCGCCGGCAAGAGCACGACGATCAAGATGATCTCCTGCCTCTCGCCGGTGAGCGAAGGAACGCTGCGCGTCGCCGGCCTCGACGTCGCCCGCGAGTCGCGACGCATTAAGGGGCTGCTCGGCGTCGTCCCCCAGGACGACAGCCTCGACCCCGACCTTCCGGTCCGGCAAAACCTGGAGGTCTACGCCCGGTACTACGGCCTCTCGGGCCGCGAAGCCCGGCCGCGCATCGACGAATGCCTCGCGCTCTTTCACCTGGAGGAGAAGGCGAAGGCGAAGATCGACGACCTCTCCGGGGGCATGAAGCGCCGTCTCGTTATCGCCCGCGCGCTCGTGCACGAGCCCCGCGTCCTCGTGCTCGACGAGCCCACGACTGGGCTCGATCCGCAGGCGCGGCACCTGGTCTGGCAGAAGCTCCGCCTTCTGAAGAGCCGTGGCGTCACCATGATCCTGACGACCCACTACATGGACGAAGCGGCGCATCTCTGCGACCGCCTGGTGATCATGCACCGCGGGACCATCCTGACTGAAGGGAACCCGCACGCGCTCATCGAAGAGCACGCCGGGGGCGAGGTGCTCGAGCTTCGCATGCGACCCGGCGAGCGCGCCGCCGTCCTCGGCGAGTTGAGCGCCGTCCCCGGTGTCGCGATCGAGGAAGTCGAGGACCTGGTCTATGTCTTCGGGGCGGGCCCCGCCGCCCGCGAGGCCGCCGCCCGCATCGCCGACCCAATGCGTGCGTTCCTGCGGCCGGGCAACCTGGAGGACGTCTTCCTCCGCCTGACGGGAAGGGGGTTGCTGGATTGACTGCGATCGCCGCTCGCCCCGACCTTTCGCTCGGCGCCTACCGCGTCTGGCAGCGCAACCGCGACGTGCTCCTGCGATTGTGGAAGTCGGAGTTCGTCGCGCAGCTCGCAGAGCCGGTGTTCGTGATCCTCGCGCTGGGAATCGGCCTCGGACAGTTCGTCCAGCTCGACACCGGCGAGGAGTACGTCTCGTTCCTGGCGCCCGGCATGCTCGCAATGTTCCCCATGTTCGCGGCCGTCTTCGAATGCGCCTGGGGCAGCTACGTGCGCCTGGAGATGCAGGGCACCTATCGCGCGATCGTCGCCACACCGGTCTCGGTGGACGACGTCATCACCGGAGAGATCCTCTGGGGAACGACGCGGAGCATGATCAACGCCGCCTACATCCTCCTCGTCGCCGCGGT
>JADLBJ010000024.1 GCA_020847765.1 Dehalococcoidia bacterium | reverse complement strand
CGGGCATGCTCGGTCGCGCGCAGGATCACGTCGTAGTCCTGGCTGCCGTCGTAGTCCGAGCGGAAGCCGCCGATCGCAGCCAGCAACTCGCGGCGCACGAGTGAGAAGTGCGTGATGTAGTTCATGCTGAGCAGCAGGTCGGGCGACCAGTCGGGCTTGATCGCCGGCTCCTGGTGGCGCCCCGACGGGTCGATCTTGTCCTCGTCGGTGTAGACGAAGTCGGCCTCCGGCTCGGCATTCATCGCCCGCACGGCGGCGTGGAGTGCGTCGGGCGTCAACAGGTCGTCGTGGTCCATCAATGCCACCCACTCGCCGCGGGCGACTTCGAGCGCCGAGTTGCTCGCTGCCGAGATGCCGCCCTGCTCTGCGCGCCGCACGAGCCGTACCTTCGGGTCAGGCTCGAGCGCTGTCAGCGCCTCGAGTGTGTGTGGAGCGCTCGACCGGTCGTCGGCGAGGCACAGCTCCCAGTGCTCGTACGTCTGCGCGCGAACCGAGGCGATGGCCGCGCGGAAGTCGTGGTCCGAGGGGTTGTACACGGGCATGACGATGCTGACCAGAGGCCGGTAGGACCAGGCGGCGGCCTCCTTCGCGAGTGCCGCGCGATCGAGCGGCGGACGGCCCGCCCACCATGCTCCGTAGTCGCTGTTGAGGTCGTGCAGGATCACGGGGGTCTTCGCGCGCGCCCACCATTCGCGCGGGCGCAGCAGTTGCCCGAGGAAGGGCCGCAGCCCCTCTTGCCGCAGCATTCGCCACCCCCGCTGCGTCACCGACGCCAGGGCATAGCGGCGGGAGTAGGGCGGGATCAGCCGCGCGCGTAAACCTGCCAGATCAGGGCTTTCGTGCCGAGATCAGGCCGCCACTCCACGGTGTCACGCCGGCGGGTGCATCGACCGCGACATCGACGAACCCCGCTTCGCTGAGCATGGATTCGTAGGCACCCTGCGAAAGCGCCCCCGGCCCGCAGCTCGCCCAGGCCGCCAGGTCGTCGCGCGCCACGGCGGCGAGGGGGCGCGTGAGCACCATGTCGGCAAGCTGCAACCGGCCGCCGCGCTTCAGGATGCGGAACGCCTCGCGGAACACCGAACCCTTGTCGGGAGCGAGATTGATGGCGCAGTTCGAGATCACGACGTCGGCGGTCACGTCGTCGATGGGCAATGACTCAATGAGCCCGAACCGGAACTCGACATTCGTGAGCCCGCTCTCGGCGAGATTGCGCCGCGCGCTTTCGACCATCTCGGCCGTCATATCCACGCCGATAACGCGGCCCGCCGGCCCCACATCGGCCGCCGCACGGAAGCAGTCGTACCCGGCGCCCGAGCCGAGGTCGACGACGACCTCGCCCGGCCGGAGACGCCCGAGCGCGAGCGGATCGCCGCAGCCCCACGACGCCACGCCGGCCGGCGGCGCCGGGCGTCCGGCCACACCGATGGCCGCGAATCCAGCTGGAAGGGGCGTCGCGCCGAGCTGGAGGGCCCTCGGGTCGATAGCGCAGCCGTCCGGCCCGCACGCCGCGCCCTCGGCGCCGATCACCGTCAGCCCGGCAGGCGTACACGCCCCGTCGGAGCACAACGCCGCTTCAAGCGCTCGCTCCGCATACGCCGCACGAACGGCCTCGCGGATCTCGGCATCAGTTCGGGGCATGGCCCTCCCTCGCGCTACCCTGCACCAGGGTAGCGGCCTCCGGCGACGCCAGCTGCGTCCGCAACCAGGCGAGCGCGTCGGGCACCAGGCAATAGCGACTCGCGGGGCCCTGCAAGCCACCCTGGACGATACCCGCCTCCCTGAGCACCCGCAGATGCTCGGAGACCGTCGACTGCGCCAGCGGCAGGCGCCCGACAAGGTCGCCGCAGACCGATGCGTCGCTCTCCGCGAGGAGCCTCACAATGCGAAAGCGGGCCGGGTTGGCGAGGGCACGCAACATGACGACCGCGCGCTCCTCGTCCGTGCTGGCTGCCAGCGACTTCATATCGGAAATTTACGATTACGGGTGGCCGCGTGTCAAGGCGGGACTCCGCGGCCTCCGCAGGAGGGCCGCCGCAAGCAGCGCTTTGTTATACTTGACTCGGCAGGCGGCTCTGCCTTCTGTGTCAGTGGGGAATCGTCTAGCGGTAGGACAGCGGATTCTGGATCCGTATGCGGGGGTTCGAATCCTCCTTCCCCAGCCACGGCGCGTTCGTCTAGAGGCCTAGGACACATCCCTCTCAAGGATGAGATCGCGGGTTCGAATCCCGCACGCGCTACCAGCTACCATTGAAGGCGGACCTGTGCAGGTCCGCCTTCTTCGTCCTCCACGCTGGGGAATCGTCTAGTGGTAGGACAGCGGACTTTGAATCCGTATGCGGAGGTTCGAACCCTCCTTCCCCAGCCAAACCCCTCTTAGATCCCGCTCCCCAACGCCAACCCCTCCGCCACCAGTACGAAGTCCTCCGGCGGGGCCGCTTCGAGGTCCAGCCACTCGCCCGTGGCGGGGTGCTCGAACCCCAGCCGCCAGGCGTGCAGCATCTGCCGCTCGGCCCCGGTGCCGCCATAGAGGCGGTCGCCGACGAGTGGGTGGCGGATCGAGGCGAAGTGCACCCGGATCTGGTGCGTCCGGCCGGTCTCGGGCCTCGCCTCGACGAGCGACGCGCCTGCGCCCTCCGCCAGCACCGTAAACGCCGTCGCGGCGTCGCGGCCACCTTCGCGTATCGCCATGCGCTGGCGGTGCGCGGGGTCGCGGCCAATGGCGCCCTCGATGCGGCCCTCGCGCGGCAGTCCGGTACCCGTCGCGATCGCGAGGTAGCGCTTCTTGACGCGCCGTTCTGCCAGTGCCTCTGTCAGCGCGGCGTACGCCTGCTGGTTCTTCGCCACGCTGACAAGGCCCGAGGTGTCCTTGTCGAGGCGGTGGACGAT
>JADLBJ010000023.1 GCA_020847765.1 Dehalococcoidia bacterium | reverse complement strand
TAGCCTCGCAAAATAGCAAATGAAAATTTGTGATTACAAATAGTCGGGAGGGACGCCTTGTCCGTAGCCGCGAGCCTATCGACGGACCAGGACGCCGCCGCCATGCTCATCGGCGGACGGGCGACGGCGGGCGAGGGCGAGGTCATCGCCGTCGAGAACCCCGGCGACGAGACGGTCTTCGCGCGCGTGCCCGGCGCCTCTCCGGCGCAGATCGACGCCGCCATCGCCGCCGCCCGCCAGGCCTACGATTCCGGCGGCTGGTCGCTGAAGCCGAAGGAGCACCGGGCGGCGGTGGTGCGGCGGTTGCTCGACCTCCTCGGCGAACAGCGGGCCACGCTGAAGAGCGTGATCGTGCGCGAGACCGGCTGTCCGACCAGTTCGCCGGCGATGTTCGCCCAACTGGACTCGCCGCTGAGCGCCACCCGCGACCTCGTCGACCTCTATCTGACGCTGCCGGAGTTCGAGGACAGCGGCCAGCCGTTCTCCGAGCGGATCAACCCCGCCGGCTCGCTGGTGCTCAGCGTGCGTCGGCATGCGCCGGTGGGCGTGGTGGCGGCGATCTCCGCCTACAATTTCCCGCTGTTCCTCAACCTGTGGAAGATCGTCCCGGCGCTGTTGACCGGCAACACGGTGGTGCTGCGGCCCAGCCCGCTGACGCCGCTGACCGCCCTGGCGCTGGTCGACGCCGCCCGGGAGGCGGGGCTTCCGGACGGGGTGCTGAACATCGTCGCCGAGGCGGGATCGGAGGGGGCGGTGCAACTGACCACCGATCCGCGCGTCGACATGGTCACCTTCACCGGCTCGAACGAGGTGGGGGCCAAGGTGATGGCCCAGGCGGCCGGCACGCTGAAGCGGATCCAACTCGAGCTCGGCGGCAAGTCGGCGCAGATCTACCTGCCCGACAGCGTCGAGCGCGCCGCCGGCGCCGCGGCCAGCGTCTGCCTGGCCCACGCCGGCCAGGGCTGCGTGCTCGGCACCCGGGTGCTGGTTCCCGAAACGGAAAAGGCGCGGGTGATGGAGGCCATGGCCGCGACGATGCGCGGCGTCGTGCTCGGCGACCCGCAGGACCCGGCCACCCAGATGGGCCCGGTGATCAGCGCCGCCCAGCGGGCGCGATGCGAGACCTACGTGCGGCTGGCGGTCGAGGCGGGCGCGAAGGTGGTGCTCGGCGGCGGCCGGCCGGCGCACCTTCCGCGCGGCTATTTCTTCGAGCCGACGATCCTCGACCTGCCCGACAACCGCAATCCCGCCGCCCAGCACGAGATCTTCGGCCCGGTGGTCGGCGTCATCGGCTACCGCTCGATCGACCATGCGGTGGAGATGGCCAACGACACGGTGTTCGGCCTGTCCGGCTACGTGTTCGGCAAGGACCTGCGCCAGGCGGCCGAGGTCGCCCAGCGCCTGCGCACCGGCACGGTCAACGTCAACAGCGGCATGATGAGCGCCTACGTCTCCAGCGGCGGCTGGGGCCGCAGCGGCTTCGGCCGCGAGCGCGGGATCGAAGGCCTGCGCATCTACCAGCAACTGCAGATCCTCAACCTGGCGAACTGACCCCATGAGCGACCAACGACTGCTGATCGACAAGTCCGTGGTGATCACCGGCGCCGGCTCCGGCGTCGGCCGGGCCGCGGCCATCCTCTTTGTGGAGCATGGGGCGCGGGTGGTCTGCGCCGACGTGCGCGAGGACTGGGCGCAGCAGACCGTCGACCTGATCGCCGCGCAGGGGCAGGCGGTGGCGCAGGCCTGCGACGTGCGGCGCGAGGCCGACGTGCAGGCGGCGGTCGACCGGGCGGTGCGCGAGTTCGGCCGCCTGGACGTGATGTACAACAACGCCGGGGTGGCGACGGCCACCGACGGGCGGCCGCATTCGCTGATCGAGCAGGGCGACGACGACTTCGAGCGCCTGGTGGGCATCAACCTGCGCGGCGTCACCTACGGCAGCCAGGTCGCCGTGCGCCAGTTCCTCAAGCAGGGCGGCGGCGGGGCGATCGTCAACACCGGCTCGGTGGCCGGCATGGTCGGCTGGGGCGGGGTGATGTACGGCGCCAGCAAGGGCGCGGTGAACCAGATGACCCGCGGCCTGGCCATCGAGGTCGCCAGGCACGGCATCCGGGTGAACGCCGTCTGCCCCGCGGGGATGATGACCAACTTCGGCCGCGCCGACGGCGGCGGCTTCGCGCCAGCCACCGCCGACATGGAGGAGCGCTAAGGCAAGATGCATCCGCTCGGCAAGCCGATCCGGCCGCAGGACGCGGCCAACGCGGCGCTGTTCCTGGCCTCGGACCTGGCCAGCAACATCACCGGGGTGCTGATCCCGGTGGACGGGGGCTACACGGCGGCCTGAGGCCGCGCCGCTGCCCGGCAGCGTCGGGTCGCCGGTCATGCCGATCGCCACGGCATAGGGAAAGCAGGATGTCCGCAGGTCACTCCCACCACGCGCCGGTCGACATCCATCCCGAGGTGCGGGCCACCGGCGAGGCGCTGCGCCACTGGGGCCGCTGGGGGCCGGAGGACCAGCGGGGCTGCGCCAACTTCATCACCCCGGCGAAGATCCAGGCGGCCGGCGGCCTGATCCGCCGCGGGGAGATCTTCTCCCTGGCCCTGCCGCTGGACGTCGACGGGCCGCAGGATCCGCTGAAAGGGCGGTTCAACCCGATCCACAAGATGACCCGCTACCGCGGCGACAACGCGCAGGGCCAGTCGCAGGGCCAGTTCTGCTCGTCGGACGACATGGCGATCATCGCCCTGCAGTCGTCGACCCAATGGGATTCGCTCGCCCACCTCTGGTACGAGGACCGGCTCTACAACGGCTTTCCCGCCGACACGATCACCGCGGCCGGGGCGTCGCGCTGCGCGATCGGCAACTGGACGCGGGGGATCGTCTCGCGCGGCGTGCTGCTCGACATCGCCCGGCTGAAAGGCCAGCCGCGGCTGGACGCCGGCTACCCCGTCACCCCGGAGGACCTGGACGCGGCGGAGGCGCGCCAGGGCGTGCGCGTGACCAGCGGCGACGTGGTGCTGATCCGCACCGGGGTGCTGGGAGACTGGCAGGCCACCCGCGGCGGCCTGGCCGACCAGCCGGGCCTGGAGCTGCGCTGCGCGGCCTGGCTGCACGCGCGCGAGGCGGCGGCGGTCTGCGCCGACAACTCGGCGGTGGAGGTGATCCGCCAGCCGCGCGGCCTGCCGCTCTGCGCCTTCCACATGGTGGCGCTGCGCGACATGGGCCTGTTGCTGGGCGAGCTGTTCG
>JADLBJ010000022.1 GCA_020847765.1 Dehalococcoidia bacterium | reverse complement strand
GGAGCACGATGCCCAGGAGCACCACGGGGATGAGCAGCAGCGCGTGCAGCACCAGCGCGTACACGGTTGCGGTGGCGGCGCCGACGCCGAAGGCGGTCAGCGCCTTCTGGGCGAAGAACTCGAAGGGGCCGACGCCACCGGCGGTGCTGGGCGCGGCGATGGCGAGGTTCGCGGCGCCGGTGACGGCGAGGTAGAGTGGGAAGTCAAGGTCGAGGCCGAAGCCGAGCCCGACGAGCCAGTAACAGGCGGCCTCGAGGCCCCAGGACGCGACGGTGGCGCCGAGCACGAGCGCCCAGGCGCGCCGCCCTCGAAGGCCGGCGAGACCGGTCAGGAAGCTGCCGAGCCAGATGCGTGCGCGGGGCCGGATGCGTGTGGGCGCGAGCCGCAGCAGACGGACGGTCCAGATGTCGGAGCCACGCGGCTGGAGGGCGAGGAGCGCGAGCACGACCGTGCCGACGACGAAGGCCGCCGTCATGAGCGCGGCGACGGCGCGGAGGAAGTCGCTGCCGCCGGCGAGCGCGATGGTCGCGGCGAGGAAGAGCGCGAGCACGAGGCCGTCGAAGATGCGCTCAACGACGATGGTGCCCAGGGTGCCGAGGCGGCTGGCGCCGTGGCTGTCGTGGAGGAGCTGGGCGCGGACGAGTTCGCCGGCGCGTACCGGCAGGAGGTTATTCGCGGCGTAGCCGATGATGACGACTGAGAAGGCGTCCTGCGTCTTCACCCGGACGTGCGAGTCCAGAATGAAGCGCCAACGGAGGGCACGGAACCAGAGCGCACCGAGCTCGACGGCGAAGGCGGCGACGAGCCAGAGCGGGTCGATCTCCTCGAGGGCCGCGGTGAGCTCGTGGCTATCGACCGAACGAAGGAGGAGGGCGAGGAAGACGACGCTGACGAGCAGGCCGATCCAGACGCGCCGGTTGCGCAACATCGCTACGCCCATTGGGACATGTTCCTCGCTGCGTCGGTTGGAGGCCAGCCGAAGGCCGTAATCAGTCCGTGTCCTGGTTCAGGGTATCGAGTGACGGAATGAGCGCGATGCCGTCGAGCGACCAGCCCAGCACCCACGACTCGGGGATGCGGTCCTGGAAGAACTCGGACCACTGGGCGAAGAGACGCCCGTTGGCCAGACGGGTCAGGAAGTTCGACCAGGTGGTGCCTTTGTACCCGTCTTCCGGGAAGGCCCAGCGGTGGTGGTACGGGCGCACCTCGCCCGCCTGCTCGCGGAGCTGGGGGATCGAAGAGAGCGTGCCCGGGAGGGCGAGGATGACGGTCTTCGGCGTCGCGTACTGCTGGATGTAGGCAGGGTCGGCATAGGCGACGTTGAGGTGGCGCAGGTACCAGGCCCAGGGCCACGTGGCGCCCTCGCTGCTGTCGACGAAGATCGAGAGCTGGCCGGGGGGCGCCTCGGCGGCGAGCCGGTGGATGTCGCGGGAGAGATTGGGGACGTCCCGGCTGGTCTGGGTGTAGATGAGGGGCTCGACGGGCGTGTCGGGATGGAGGAACGACACGGCGTGCGCGTTGCGCACGGAAAGGCCGAAGGCCAGCAGGAACGCGAAGCCGGCTACGGCGGCCACTGCCCAGGTGGCCGAGGAGGAGCGGTCGAGATCGCGCAGCCGCGTGACGATGACGGGCAAGAAGCGCCCGCAGACGTACGCCGCCAGGAACGCGAGCGGGACGGCCATGTGGCTGGTGAGCCAGGGCATCTTCTCGCCTGCGTAGCTGAAGGCGACGAGACTGCCGACGAACCACCACGCGATGAGGATGGCGAGGCCGTCTCGACGTTTCACGATGAGCCAGATCCCACCGATGAAGGCCGGGATGAGCGTCAAGAACTCATACAGCGGGACCATCATCAGGTAGTAGAACCACGGCTGCGTGCCTCGCTGGACTTCCTGCTGGGCCATCCAGTAGTCGAGTGCGCCCCAGAAGTCAGAAGCGAGGCCGTCCCGCGTGTTCAGGAACTCCGTAGTGAAGAGCGGGATCGTGATCGCATAGAAGATCGCGGCGACCAGCACCCAGCGCTGCCAGTCCCAGAGCAAGCCGACGATGGTGGCGCCGCCGAGGAGGGCGCAGACGGTGATGATGCCGATTTGTCGCTCGGCGTCGCCGGACACGTCGACGCCCATCGCCTTCAACGGGAGCTGGACCGCGGCCGACAGCTGTGGCAGCGAGAGGATGCCTATGACGATGAGGATATCGGCGGAGCGCGGGAGGGTGGTGAAGCCTCGGGAGGCACGCCACGACTCGAGGGGATGCCAGAAGGCGACGATGAGCCACGCGATGGGGGCGAGGAAGATGCCCTCGAGCCAGCGCTCTTCGCCCTTCGTGCCTCGCTGGTCGAGCAGCTCGATGGTCAAACGCACATCGAGGTAGAGCAGCAGGATGGCGATCGAGAGGTAGACCGACTCCTTGGTGGCGAAGGAGAGGGCGAGGGAGGCGGCGGCGATGCCGAGCCAGCGATCGCGGCCGTCGTCGAGGTAGCGCCAGACGGATACGAAGAGCAGTACCGTCCACAGCCAGACGTAGATGTCCTCGCGGGCGAAGCGGGAGTAGTAGAGGAGCGTCGGCGACAGGGTAAGAAACAGGGCGGCGGCGACGGTGCCGACGGGCCCGAGCCACCGGCGCAGGAGCAGCGGCGTAGCGACGAGGGCGGTGCCGGTCAGCGCCGCCGGCATACGCGACATGAAGTCGCCGTCGCCGAAGAGCTTGAACATCGCGGCCGTGAAATGGAACTGGAACGGCCCGTGCATGAGCGGGTCGTGGCAGTAGGCGGCGACGCAGTTGCCGACCTGGCGATTCACGGCGAAGTACCAGGAATAGGTCGCGTGCAGCGACTCGTCGTGGTGCAGGGCGCGGGCGCCCAGGTCGTACAGCCGCAGGACCAGAGCGAGCGCGACGAGAGCGAGCACGATCCACGTCACGGCGTCGGGGCGATCGAGACGGATGCGGCGCACGCTCATCGGGCTGCCCCGGTGTCCGGAACCGCGAAGATACGGACGCCGGGCGTCTCGAAGACGGCGGGCCAGGCATCGAAGCGCGAAGCGACCTCCGCGCCGAACTGGGCGCGTTCCTCGTTGCCGACGTAGACGTGGGTCACGCCGTAGCGCCTCGCAAGGGCACGCACATCCTCGGTGGCACCTTCCTGGTAGACGCGCGCAACGACGCCCTGACGTTCAGCGATGGCAGGTATCTTCCCACGCCATTGAATCTGGTGCCCGGGCCAGCCGATCAGGGTGGGGATGCCGGTGGCGGCGGAGACCATGTTGCCCTGCTGGTAGTCGGCGCCGACGGCCTCGAGGAGGACGTCCTCGTGATCGAGGTTCGCGTGGACCCAGTTGATGGCGGCAACCATGCCGGGCTCGGCCGCGAGGTACGCGAGGCCGTCGAGGCCTCGCTGCTGACCCTCGCGGGCGCGTGAGACGGCGGCGGCGGGGCCGTAGAGGAGGGCTCCGCCGCTGAGGACAATGAGGAGCACGGTGAGCGGGATGGAGAGCCGCCACGGCTCGAGCTTCGGCACGCGGTCGTACACGGTCGCGAGGGCGACCGCCCCGGCGACGGCGAGGACGAGCCAGACGGCATACCAGAACTTGAAGATGCCGTTCAGACGGCCGCCCAGCTCGTCCCGCAGGTAGACCAGCTCCAGGGCGAGGAGGAGGACCGCAGCGAAGGCAGCGAGCGCGAGCCACGCGGCGTGCCCTCGGTCGCCGTCGCGGTACGCGCCCGCGGCGCCCGCGGCGAGCCAGGTCAGGAGCAGGCCGAGGCCGGCGAGGACGAACCAGCCGGACGCGCGGTCCGCGATCGCGCGCTGCTCGCCGGTCACGATGGTGGCGACCATCCAGGCGATGACGGCCGCTGCCGTGACGGCGAACGCGATCACCGCGGGGCCTCGTGGCAGCCTCGGGCGGAGCATCACCGCGGCTGCCAGCAGCGGGACGAAAAGCGGGAGCCAGACGAGGAGGAAGCGGGTGGGGTCGCTCCATTCCTCGGTGAGCAGGCCGACGCCGAGGGAGGGCGTCTCGAGCCCTCGAAGGAAGGGCCAGGCGAGGAGCAGCGCAAGGCCAGCCGGAAGCGCGAGGTAGCGGGCGGCGAGCAGGAGCGCGGGGAGGGGCTTCCAGCCCGCGCCGAGGAAGGCGACGGTCGTGGCGGCGCCCCAGAGCAGGCCGTAGACCATCGTGTCCCACGCATTCGTCATCACCAGGGCGGCGAAGAGCATGGCGACGAGCAGGAG
>JADLBJ010000021.1 GCA_020847765.1 Dehalococcoidia bacterium | reverse complement strand
TCGCACGCTGCTCGCGGAGGAGGCGGGCGAGCGGGTGCAGCTCGTCGGCGATGCGGACGGTCTTGCCCTCGGCCGGGCGGAGCAGGGGCGTGCCCCAGGCGGCGCCCGCCGGCGCGGGCAGCCAGCTGTAGCGGTCGCACCCTTCGAACCCGACGAGCCCGGCCTGGGTGGCGTTCGGGCGGGCCATCACGACCACGACCCCGCCCCGCTCGAGCAGCCGCTGCGCCTCCTCGGCCCGGCGGCGGAGCTGGTCGGCGGCCGAGACCGCGGCCGCGGTCGTCGGCGCGTTGACGATCGGCCGGCCGTCGAAGGCGTCGAACCCCTGCTCGCCCTCCAGGAGCTCGCGGACGACCCGGGTGATGCTCGCCGGGTCGATGAAGAGCGCGTCGGAGTCGAAGTAGCTCGGGGCGGTGAGCGCGGTGTAGTTGTCGATGTTGACGTTCGGGAGGGGGAAGCCGATCGCGAGGAGGCGCATCTCAGGCACCCTCGCCCAGGAGGAGGGCCAGCCGCTCGCGCGCCGGGCGGGCCAGCTCCGGCCGCGCCATCGCCGCCGCGACCTGTGCCACCAGGTAGCCGAGCGGACGGCCCGTGTCGTAGCGCTGGCCCTCGTACTGCAGCCCGGAGACGACCTCGCCCGCCGCGATCTGGCTCATCAGCGCATCCGTGATCTGGAGCTCGCCGTTCTTCCCCGGCGGGATCCGGTCGATGTGCTCGAAGATCGTCGCGCTGAGGATGTAGCGCCCGACGATGCCGAGCGTCGAGGGCGCGTCTTCGACGCGTGGCTTCTCGACCACGCCGCGGAGGCGGGCCGGGTTGCCGCCGCCGACGGGGTCCACGATCCCGTACTGGGGGATCTCCTCGGGCGCCACCGCGTGGACCGCGATGACGCTGCCCTGCGTCTGCTCGTAGGCCTCCACCAGCTGGGCGACGCAGGACCGGCGCGAGAGGATCAGGTCGTCGGGGAAGATCAGGGCGAACGGCTCGCCCTCCAGGTACGGTCGCGCGCAGGCCACGGCGTGGGCGATGCCCTTCGGCTCGTCCTGGAAGGCCCAGTCGAAGCGGGCCAGCCCGGCCGGCCGGCGGACGAGGTCGATGAGATCCGCGTCGCCCTTCGCCGTCGCGTGGGCGTCGGCGCGGGTGGCGCTGCCGAAGTGCTCACGGATCGCCTCCTTGCCTTCGGCGATGACGAAGACGACCTCTTCGATCCCGGCGGCAACCGCCTCTTCGACCGCGTACTGGATGAGCGGACGGTCGACGATCGGGAGCATCTCCTTGGGGACGGCCTTGGTGGCCGGTAACATACGGGTGCCGAGGCCGGCGGCGAGGATGAGCGCCTTGGAAACGGTTGCCATGGCGACATCGTACGGTGCCGGCGGCACATATACACGGCGAAGGGGCCCGTGCTATCATGCAGCCTTGTCCGAATTCACCTGGGAAGTAGTTTGAGGAAGCGACCAAAGCCACCACCAAAGCCAGTAGCACCCGAGCCCCGCATCAACGAGCGCATACGCGTTCCGGAGGTGCGGCTCATCGACGAAGAAGGCCGCCAGGTTGGCGTCGTCCGGACCGCCGAGGCCATCGGTATGGCCCGCGAACGGAACGTCGACCTTGTGGAAGTGGCCGCCCAGGCCAGCCCGCCCGTCGCCCGCCTGATGGACTTTGGCCGGTACAAATACGAGCAATCCAAGAAGGAGCGCGAGGCCAAGAAGCACCAGGTCAACGTGCAGCTGCGCGAAGTCCGGATGAAGCCGAAGATCGACGAGCACGATATCGACTTCAAGACGCGCACTGCCCGGAAGCTGCTCAAGCAGGGCGACAAGGTCAAGGTCACCGTGATGTTCCGGGGCCGCGAGATCACCCACCCGCAGATCGGCAAGAATCTGCTCGAACGGGTGCTCAAGAGCCTCGACGACATCGCGCTGCTGGAGAAGGACGCCCTCCTCGAGGGACGCCACATGACCATGATCCTGTCCCCGGACAAGAAGAAGATCGCGGCCGCCGCCAAGGCCGCCGCGGCCGCACAGGCCGCCGGCGCCGCACCGCCGGTCGATGAGGAAGAGGACGAAGCCGTCCTCGCCGCCGCTGCCGCCGCCCGCGTGGTCGGCGAAGACGACGACGAGGAACCTGACGACGAGGAGAACGAGGACGAGGCCGACGACGCCGTCGAAGCGGCAGAGCCCGTCCGCGCAGGAGACTGACGTGCCCAAGCTCAAGACCCACAAGGGGACCGCCGCGCGCTTCCGCGTAACCGGCGGAGGAAAGATCATGCGCATGCGTGGCAGCCGCAACAACTTCCGCCGGAAGAAGCGCGGCCCCGTCAATGTGCTCTTCGCCCGGACCGTCGCCGTCGCTGGCTCGAACGTCAAGCGTGTGCGCGCCATGCTCGCGGGGAGCGAAGGAGACCAGGTATGAGCCGCGTCAAGCGGGGCGTCACCGCCCATCGCCGTCACAAGAAGGTCCTCTCCCTCACCGAGGGCCATCGCGGGCAACGCCACCGCGTCTTCCGCCGCGCCAACGAGTCCATGCTCCACGCGCTGCGCTACAACTACGTCGACCGCCGCGACCGGAAGGGCGACTTCCGTGAACTCTGGATCATGCGGATCAACGCCGCCGCCCGGCTCAACGGCCTGAGCTACAGCCGCCTCATCCACGGCCTCCGGGTGGCCGGCATCGACCTCGATCGGAAGGCCCTTGCCGACCTCGCGGTCACCCGCCCCGACGCCTTCTCGAAGGTCGCGGACCAGGCCAAAGCCGCCCTCGCCTAAACAGCGGGAACCCGCAACCCAACGAACGAAACGCGCCCTCGTGGGCGCGTTTCGCGTTAAGGCGCCACCCGACGGCAAAGCGGTAGTCCGGGGAGCCCCGCCTCCCCGGCGCGCCAGCCCATCACCACCCTCGTCAGCGACGCTCCCCGGTGCTGGCAGGGCGGCAGCGCCAGCGCCCGCCCGGCTCGTACATCACGCCCTCCCCTGCACGACGCCTCACCTCCTCGAGCACGGGTATCGGCCGGGCGGCAGCGCCAGCACCCCGCCCAACTCGCACGCCCACACCGCCGCACGAGGCAAAACCCGGACAAGACCATCCGCCAACCGCCTGTATAGTTACGCCTCGCGACATCCGGCGTGTCTGGCTGCGGCGCGCCTATCGTTCCGCCCCACCTTCGGGGCACGCATCGCGCGACCGCGCAAGGAGGCGTTCATGGTCTGGGAGTTCCACACCGATCCCGAGTTCCAGAAGGAAATCGACTGGATCAATCAGTTCGTCCGCGACGAGATCGAGCCGCTCGACTACGTCCTCGGCAGCGCCATCAACCTCAAGCAACCGCACTACGAAGAGCTCGTCCGCCCACTCCAGAAGCAGGTGAAGGAGCGCGGTCTCTGGGCCTGCCACCTCGGCCCCGAGCTGGGCGGCAAGGGCTACGGCCAGGTCAAGCTCGCGCTCATGAACGAGCAGTTCGGGCGCGCCCGCTTCGGTCCCGTCGTCTTCGGCGCCCAGGCGCCCGACACGGGCAACTCCGAGATCCTGGCGCACTACGGCACCGCCGAGCAGAAAGAGCGCTACCTCCAGCCCCTGCTCGACAACCAGATCGTCTCCTGTTTCTCGATGACGGAGCCCCAGGGCGGCGCCGACCCCACCCAGTTCCGCACCACCGCCGTCGAAGACGGCGACGAATGGGTCATCAAGGGCGACAAGTGGTTCTCCTCGAACGCGAAGTACGCCTCGTTCTACATCACGATGGCCGTGACGGACCCGGAGGCGCCCCCGCACCAGCGGATGTCGATGTTCATCGTCCCCGCCGAGACGCCCGGCATCGAGATCGTCCACAACCTCGGCTTCCACGGCGAAAAGGACCCCGTCCACGCCTACATGCGGTACAACGACGTTCGCGTCCCGCGGCAGAATATGCTCGGCGGTCGCGGCCAGGCCTTCGTCGTCGCCCAGACGCGCCTCGGCGGCGGCCGCATGCACCACGCGATGCGCACCGTGGCCCAGGCCCAGAAGTGCTTCGACCTGATGTGCGAGCGGGCCCTCTCCCGCACGACCAAGGGCGAGCAACTCGCCAAGAAGCAGCTCATCCAGGCGATGATCGCCGACGCCTGGATCCAGCTCCGCCAGTTCCGCCTGCTCGTCCTCGAAACGGCCTGGCTCATCGACCACCACAACGACTACCTGAAGGTCCGCAAGAACATCTCGGCGGTGAAGGCGATCATGCCGAAGGTGCTCCACGACGTCGCCTCGTCCGCCCTCCAGGTGCACGGCTCGCTCGGCATCTCGACCGACATGCCGTTCACCGACCTGATCGTGAACTCCTACCACGTCGGTCTGGCCGACGGCCCGACCGAGGTCCACAAGATCACCGTCGCCCGCCAGGTCCTGCGCGACTACCAGGCCGGCGACGAGATCTTCCCGACGGCCTACCGTCCGACCAAGCGCGAGGAGGCCAAGGCGCGCTACGGCTTCCTCTACAACGAGTAGCGTCAGAACCGTCGCGGCGCGCCCCGGATCCGTCCGGGGGCGCGCCGTGGCTGCGCCCCTCGCCCGGCACGATCGCCGGCGCGAGGGGGAGCCCGCCCCGCCTC
>JADLBJ010000020.1 GCA_020847765.1 Dehalococcoidia bacterium | reverse complement strand
GATCCTGGACCTCGATTCCGGGGTCTACTTCTCTTCGAACGAAGTCGGGGCGGAGATCTGGAAGGCCATCGAGCATGGCCACGGCATCGACGCCATCGAGCAGCGCCTGGCGGAGGCCTACGACGTGAGCCCGGGCCAGCTCCGGGCGGACATCGAGGGCTTCGTCGCCCGGCTCCTGGAGCGGGGACTGGTCGTCGCGGCATGAAGTGGCGAGCCGCGCTGGACACGGCGCGCGCACTCCGGCTGCTGGCGACGACGACGCTGATGTTCCGACTGGGCGGTCCGGGCGCGACCGCACGCGCGACCAGGGAGGCGCGGGAGATGCGTTCGAGCGATGCCGCCGACGTTGAGCTGCTTGGCGTGGACGTGTGGCGGGTCGCGCGGGCGGTCTGGCGCGCGAAGCGGATCTGGCCCCTCGAGGTGAAGTGCCTGCAGACCGCCCTCGTCACCCACGAGATGTTCCGGGCGAAGGGGCTCCGCGCCCCGGTCTGCATCGGCACCCGGCTCGAGGCGGGGCGGGTGCGCGCCCACGCCTGGGTCGAGCTCGCCGGCTGGATCGTGGACGACCAGCAGGTCACGTCCGACCGTTCCGCCCACATGCGGTTCGCGAGCGGGGCGGCCTCGGGCGGCGAGCGATGAGCGGCATCCTCGCCGTCGTGGACCTCCGCGGCGATGCGGTCGACGTCGAGGCCGTGCGGCCGCAGCTGGACGCCATCGCCCATCGCGGCGACCGCGCGCCGGTTCTCTGGGCGGGCGGCCCGGTGGCCCTCGGCCACGTGAACCTGCCGACGACGCCGGAAGCCGAGCACGAGGTGCTGCCCGCGACCTATGACGGGCGCTACTGGATCACCTGGGACGGCCGCCTGGACAACCGCGAGGCGCTCGCCCGCGTCCTCGACTGCCGGCCCGGCCCGGGCGAGGTGGTGACGGACGCGCAGTACGTGGCCGCCGCCTATGTCCGCTGGGGCGCGGACTTCGTCGACCACCTCCTCGGCGACTGGGCCGTCGTCATCTGGGACGCGCGGGAGCAGAAGCTCGTCTGCGCGAAGGACCCGCTCGGCTGGCGCGCGCTCTACTGGGCGCGCCAGGGCAGCCGTATCGCCGTCGCCACCGAGCCGTGCCAGCTCTTCGCCGCCGGCTTCGTGGAGCGCCGGCCAAACCACGATTACCTCCTGCGCTTCCTGGCCGATGCGCTCCAGCAGCCCAACACCACCTGCTACGACGGCATCTCCGAGCTCCAGGGCGGCCAGGTGCTGACGATCCACCGGGGGTCGAGCACGGTCCGGACGTACTGGGACCGGCCGCGGACGCGCCGGCTGCCGCACAGGGCGCCGATGGAGTACGTGGAGGAGTTCCGCGCGCTCTTCGCGGAGGCGATGCGCGCCCGCCTGCGCACCAACCGCAAGGTCGGCGTCTTCCTCAGCGGCGGGCTCGACTCGTCCTACGTCGCGGCGATCGCAGCCCAGCAGGGCGTGAAGCCGCTCGCCCTGACGGTGTTCAATCCCGGCACGAAGTGGATGGACGAGCGCGAGTACGCGGCGCTGGTCGCGAACCACCTCGGCCTCGAGCAGCGGCTGGTCGACCTCTCGGACGGCTGGTCGCTCAGCAGCCACGTGCTCGGCGACGAGACATTCGATAGTCCGGCGCATCCACCGCAGGCACCTTCGTATGTGCGCCTCGCGCAATCGGCTGCTGAAAATGGCATTGGTGTTCTATTTGGTGGTGATGGAGCTGACGAGTGGCTCACGGGAAGTCCTGTAATCGAATCGGAGCTGCGTGAGTTCCGTTTCCGAGCAGCCTGGCGGATGGCCCAAGCACGGCGACGGGGCAGCCCGGTGCGGCTGCTTGCACGCTCGGCATATCGAGCTTACGTGCCGTTTGCCCTCCGGAATGGTGCTCGTGAGCTTCGTCTGCGAAATCGGCAGCATCCAGTCCGTCCGTTTGTCGCGAGACACTCAGGCTGGAGCTATACGGCGACTTACCCGGCAGCCGGTGGTTGGAGCGATCGCGAGCAGCTGAAGAGGACGTGGGTCCTCTATCGACAGCACGTCGGGTCGCTGGTTGGCTGGCGTGACCGGTGGGCGTTTTCGCCGAACAACCTAGAGCTGCGTACGCCGTTCAACGACCTGCGAGTCGTGGAATACCTGGCGTCGGTCCCTCATCCAGTCAAGCAGTTCCGCGGCCGGCGAAAGGACCTCCTCCGAGAGGCCGAGTACCTCGTACTGCCGGCGGCGATCCCCGATCGGGACGACTTCGGCCTCTACCAGGAGCTGCTCAACGACGGCGCCCGGCGCGAGGCCGCGCGGCGGGAGGCGGCCGTCGACGCGCTCGCGCGGGTCGCGGGCGTCGACCACGACGCGGTCCGTCACGAGGTCGAGCGCTGGGTGACGGACCAGCACGATCGATGGGAGCCGAACTGGCGGGCGATCACCGCCGGAGGGTGGCTGACCACCTTCCCGCCTCCCGCC
Source organism: Dehalococcoidia bacterium (assembly GCA_020847765.1). GTDB lineage: Bacteria > Chloroflexota > Dehalococcoidia > Tepidiformales > Tepidiformaceae > JADLBJ01. The sequence goes on along the minus strand of JADLBJ010000020.1, from coordinate 9,516 downwards.
GACATCACACCGAGAACCCGGCCGGCGGCCGGTCCGGAATATTTGAAACGCAAGGAGGTGATACCACAATGAAGAAGCCGTACGAGGCGCCGAAGCTCTCCGAGCATGGCGACATCCGCTCCCTCACCGAGGGCGAATATCAACTGGACTTCTCCGAGAGCGGCATCTGGAAGAAGCCCCGGCCGCAGACGGGTTCCAACTAACCCTCACCCAGTCGACATGAACCGGCTGGCGTCGGGGCCTCCCTCGACGCCAGCTCCAGTTTCGAGCACCAGATGACCATCCTTTCCTCACCCTCGCGCCGCCTGAGCACCCACCGGCCGCCGGCCCGGTACTTCGACATCGCCGACGTCGTGGTCTGCTCCGAGTTCCCCTTCCGGGACCTGCCGGAGGCGCGCGAGCGCGAGGCCCGTGGCGATCGCGCCACGATCTCCGTCGCACGGACGGCGCGGCTCTCCCCGCACGGCGACCTCGTCCGCGAGCTGGGGGACGAAGCCCACTGCTGGCGCACCTGGGAGAGCGGCGACGGCTACTACTGGTCCGTCGTCGGCGTCGGCGACTTCCTCGTCGACCTGAGCGGCACCCGCGTCCAGTTCGCGCCGCACCCGTCGGCGCACCAGGGCGACGTCGAGCAGGTGCTGCTCGGCCCGATCCTCGGGGCGGCGCTCCAGCTCATGGGCATCCCCCTGCTGCACGCGGGCGCCATCGTCGTCGATGGCGCGGCCGTGGCGGTGACGGCGCCGAGCGGCTGGGGCAAGTCGACCCTCGTCGCGCACATGGCGCGCCTCGGATACCCCATCCTCTCCGACGACACGCTGCCCGTCCGCGTGGCGGTGGACGGCGGCGTGACCGTCCAGTCCTACGTCCCCCGAATGAAGCTCTACGACGACTCGCTCGAGTCGCTCGGCGACGACCCGGCCCGGCACGAGACCCAGCTGACCTGGATCGAGAAGCGGCGGGTCCCGCTGGATCGCGCCACCGTGGCGCCGCCGTCCGAGCGCTACCCGCTGGGGGCGGTCTACCAGATGCGCCCGGCGCGGCCGGGCACGCCCCTGTCGTTCTCGGCGTCGTCCCCGGCGGCGGCGACGCTCGCCCTCGCCGCCTCGATGTACATGCCGGACCTCTTCACCGGCGCCCGCGGCGCCAGCCGGTTTCGCGCCGCCGCGGCGATCGCCCGCGCCGGGCTCTACCGCGAGGTCCGCTACGAGCGCAGCTTCGAGAACCTGCCCGACGTCGCCCGCGCGATCATCGAGGACGCGCGGTCGCGATGAGCGCCCCGCTCGTCCGCCTCGAAGACGTCCGGAAGGCGTTCGTTCGCACGTCGGGGCGGGCCCGGTGGCTGCGCCGCGAGCGCCTGCGCGTCCCGATCCTCTCGGGTGTCACCTTCGAGGTGGAGGCGGGCGGCCGCCTGGCCCTGCTCGGCGCGAACGGCGCCGGCAAGACGACCGTCCTGAAGACCATCGCCACCCTGCTCACGCCCGATTCGGGACGGGTCGAGGTCTGCGGCTCCGATGCGCTGAAGCACGGCCGGCAGGTCCGTGAGCTCGCCAGCTACGTCCTCGCGGACGAGCGGAGCTTCCACTGGCGGCTGACGGGCCGCCAGAACCTCGAGTTCTTCGCGGCGCTCAACGGCCTCTCGCCGACCGTCACCCGGCAGCGCATCCGCCGCCTGCTCGACCGGCTCGACCTGTCGGCGGCGGCGGACCTGGGCTTCTGGCAGTACTCCACCGGCATGAAGCAGCGGCTCGCCATCGCCCGCGCCCTCCTGGTGCGCCCGCGCGTGCTCCTCATGGACGAACCGACGCGCAGCATCGATGCGTCGCACGCCGCCGAGGCCTGGCAGCTCGTGCGCGAGGAGATCGACGCGGCCGAGGGCTGCCTGGTCCTCGTGACGCACCAGCTCCAGGAGGCCTTCTCGCTCTGCGGGCGGGTCGCGATCCTGGCCGACGGCAAGGTCGCGCTCGAAACGGCGACCGACGCGCTCCATGCGGTCACCGCCGACCTCGACGGGTTCACGCTCACGCTGCGGTCGCTCTCGCCCGCGGCCCTGGCGGCCGGGCAGGCGTTCCCGGGCGTCCGCGAGCTCCGGCTCTGCTCGCAGATGGGCGACGAGCAGGTCGTCGAGCTCTGGGCGGCCGACCCCGCCTTCGCCCTCGGCGACTTCCTCGGACAGCTCACCGCCTCCGGCGCGACGGTCTGCGCGCTCCAGCGGACGACGCCGATCCAGGGCGTGCTGCAGCGGCTCCTGAGCGCCCCGCTGGTGCGCGAGGTGGCCCGGTGAAGACGTTCCGGGCGTTCCTCGTGCGCGACTTCCGGGTGGCCTGGAGCTATCGCATGAGCTTCCTGACGCAGAACGTGGGGCTCCTCCTCTCGCTCGTCAGCCTCAAGTTCGTCGGCCGCCTCATGGATGGCTCGGCCTCGCCCGACCTCGCGCCCTATGGCGGGGACTACTTCGCCTTCGCCCTCGTGGGCATGGCCGTGAGCTTCCTCAGCTACCCGGCGGTGAAGTCGTTCGCGAGCGCCGTCCGGGCGGCGCAGGTGACGGGCACGTTCGAAGCGATGCTCACGACCCGGGCCAGCGCCGGCACGATCGTCTTCAGCGGCGGCGCCTACGAGATCGTCCAGGCCGCCGTCCAGCTGGTGCTCGCCATCGTCTTCGGGCTGGTGGTGTTCGGCGCGGGCGTGAGCGCGGACCACCTGGCCATGGTCGCCGTCGTCCTCGTGCTGACGCTCGCCTCGCTGGCGGGGCTGGGGCTGCTCGCCGCGGCCTTCGTCGTCGCCTTCAAGCAGCCGGAGCCGTTCTCGGGGGCGCTCCTCGCGGTCTCGCTCATGCTGAGCGGCGGCCTCTACCCGCCCTCCGTCCTGCCGGACTGGATCCGGGTGTTCTCGGACCTGCTCCCGCTCACCCACTCCCTCGAGCTGACGCGCCAGCTCCTCCTGGAAGACGCGGCGAGGACCTCGCTCGGCGTGCACTTCCTGGCGCTCGCGCTGTTCTCGTTGACCATCCCGGCCGGGCTGGCGGCCCTCCGCCTGGCGCTCGCGCATGCGCGCCGGACCGGCTCGCTCGCCCAGTACTGATCGAGGCACACGCATGAACGACCACCTTCCACGCCTGCTTCGCCGTTCCTGCCGGGGGCCCCGGCCCTCCCTCGACGCGACGCCGGCCGCGGCGATCGCCGCGCTGCCCGACACGACCGCCCTCGCCGAACTCGCGGAGCGCCACCGCGTGGCCCCCTGGCTGGCGGCCGCGATCCGGACGTCGCCGGCGCTCGACGACGAGGCGCTCCTCCGGCCGATCACCCGGGCGGCGCAGCGGCAGTCGTTCGCGACGATGCCGCTGATGGCCGAGCTGAGCGTCATCCTCGAACACCTCAACGCCAACGAGGTCCCGGTCGTCGTCCTCAAGGGCCCGGGCGTCGCCGGCGCGTTCTACCCGGGCCGCGGGCTGCGGCCGTTCGGCGACCTCGACATCCTCGTCCCGGAATCGTCCCTCCCCCTGGTCCGCTCGTTCCTCGGGGCCCGCGGCTACAGCGAGATGCACGAGCACGACGACTCCGGCCGGATCCACCACTGCCACGGGCTCTTCCAGCGGATCTTCGTCCACCCGGAGCGCGGCCACATCGTCGAAGTCCATTGCGACCACCTGCAGATCGGCCTCGAGCCGGTGAGCATGGAGCAGATCTGGGAGCGGTCCGAGCCGATGCAGTTCGGCCGCGGCCAGGCGCGCGTCCTGGAGCTGCACGACCTGATCGTGCACCTGGCGGTGCATCTCCACCGGCACGGGTTCAACCGCCTCATCTGGTTCAAGGACCTCGACCTCATCATCCGCCAGCGGAGCGTCGACTGGTCGGTGGTGCGCGAACGCGCCGAGGCGCAGGGATGCCTCGCGAGCCTCGCGCAGACGCTGGCCCTGCTGCCGGCGATGCTGGAGACGCCGCTCCCCGCCCCGGTCACGCGGATGTACCAGGAGCTGCCCTGGGTGCACCGCAAGCTGCTAGAAGCCGCCTGGTCGCCGGACGACATCGTCGCGCTCAAGCCGCAGCGCGGGCTGCGCTTCCGCCGGGCCGTGCAGTTCGCGCCGGAGAACGGGCTCATCCGGGGGGGGCTCCCCGCCCTCCTCTTCCTCGGCCGCCGGCGCGAGAAGCTCCGCGTCCTCGCGGCAGCCGTGCGGAGGAACGTCGCGCCGCAGTAAGGGATGGTCGTCGAAGGGCACCGCTACGCTGCCTCGAGCGGCGGAGGATGCCCGCCCGGCGCGAGCGGGCTGCGGAAGCGGTCGGTGCCGCGAGCGGAGGCCGCCTCCTCCGGGAGCGGGTCTCGCGAGGCTCGCGACCCGCGCGCGCGAGGCCATACACTGGGGGCCATGAAACCGACGGGCAAGACCACCGGATCCAGCACCCGAAAGCCGCCTGAACCAACGGACAGCCACGCCGAGATCGACGACTGGATCCGGCGCGTGATGCCGGACCTGAATCCCGTCGTCCAGCGCCTGGACGACCTGATCCGCGAAGTGCATCCCGGGCTGCAGTACGCCGTCAAGTGGAAGAAGGCGTATTACGGCCTGCCCGGGCTCGGGTGGATCATCGAGATGGTCTCCTACGACGTCTCCGTGAACGTCGTCTTCTTCGGCGGCGCGGAGTTCGATCCGCCCCCGCCGCTTGGGACCACCGACCGGAGCCGCTACGTGAAGCTGAAGACCGTGGACGAAGCGGAGCAACCGCTGATGCGCACGTGGATCGAGCAGGCCGGGCGCGTACGCGGCTGGCAATGAGCGAGGCGCAACCGGGCTCACGCGGCTCCGGGCCGCCGGTCGACCGTCAGCGGACGCCGTAGTCGCCGAGGCCGCGCTCGAGGCGGCTGAAGGCGAGGTGGGCGCGGGCGTGGGCCTCGGCCCGAAGCTCCGGGCCGCCCGCCCCGGCCAGCACCTTCGTCCGCACGAACGCGACCAGCGCGCGGTGCACGCCCACCAGGCTGTTCGCGACTGTCCACGCCTCGATGTCGTCCGGGGGCCGGCCGCGCTCTTCGGCCAGCAAGGCCGCGAGCGCCTCGGCCGCGTGGTCGAAGATGTGCCGTTCGCGCGCGAGGAGTGCCGGGCTCTCCGCGATCACGCGGTTGACCGCGGCAAGGCGCTCGCTCGCCGCCTTCGCGTCGTCGCCCAGCAGCCCACGCTGATCGAGGACGAAACGCCGGAACGCGGCCAGCACCGGCTCCTCCGCCGGCCGCTGCCCGATGGCCCCGAGCAGCGCCTCTTCGAAGTGCGCCAGCCGCCAGTAGACCAGGTCGTCTTTCGCCGGGAAGTAGTTGAAGACGGTCTGCTCCGCCACGTCGGCGGACCGGGCGACGTCGGCGACCGTCACGCGGTCGAACCCGCGCTCGCAGAACAGCGTGAGCGCGGACTCCGCGATGTGGTCCCGGGTGCGTTCCTTCTTGCGTTCCCGTAACCCCCGGGGGCGCTCATCGATGGGCGATCCAGCCAACGCTTCCGTTTACCCTTTGGCGCTTGACAGCGGTATTCGTGGGGTGGCTCTATGATTCGTGCGACAGCACTAATCTAGGGAGGAGCGCGCAGATGGGCAAGCACACCGAACGGCAGCACGGGCGATGAGTGCCGTGCAAGCGCCGGAGCGCGGGCGGCAGCGCGCCGTGTCGCGGGCCTGGCGGCTTTCGCCGGCGTGGCGCAAGGCAGCGCTCACGCTGCACGTCGTCGCGTCCGTGGCGCTCATCGGCACGACGGCGAGCGTCGTGATCCTCGCGGTCCGGGCGGCCTCCGCCGAAAGCGCCGAGGCGCGCGCCCTCTACGAGTCGGCCGGTGTGCTGGCGTTTGCGCTCGCCATCCCGTTCAGCATGGCCTCGCTCGCGAGCGGCCTGCTCCTCGGCTTCGGCACGCCCTGGGGCGTCCTGCGCTACTACTGGGTGGTTGCGAAGATGGCCCTCCTCCTCGCCATCATCCTCGTCGGCGCTCTCGGCGTTGGGCCGTCGCTGCAGGACCTGGCCGATCGCGCCGCCGAGGGCGGGGCGGGCGCCGCCCTCGGGAGCAGGCGCTGGCAGCTCGCCCTCCTGGGCGCCGCGAACCTGCTCTTCGCGGTCGCCGCCGTCGTCCTTTCCATCTTCAAGCCCTGGGGCCGCATCCGCTCCCACCGCCCCGCCACAACCAGCACCACCCCCCGGTAGTCCGCCGAGCCCCGCCCCGGCAGCGCGTCAGCCCACGGGATCGCCATCGCAGGTCGCCCAACCACCCACACCGATCCGCCAAGCGCCCGCTCCGACACCAGTCGAACCCGCACGGCACACCACCTGCGTTTGTCCGGCGCACGCGGACCGGCCCACAATGGCGGGGTGACCAGCGACTACACGGCCCTCGCCCGGCACGCCGTCGACCTCGCCCTGCGCGCCGGCGCCGGCCAGTGCGATGCGTTCCTCGTCGCCGTCGACGAGTCCGAGGTGACCGTCCGCCTCGGCGCCACCGACCGGCTGGTGGAGGCGTCCTCCCAGCGGCTCGGGCTCCGCGTCATCAGCGGCGGGCGCACCGCCATCTCCGCCACCTCGGACCTCGCCGAGGACGCGATCGAGCGGCTCGCCCGGGAGACGGTGGAGCTTGCCGCGATCTCGGCCGCGGACGCGTTTGCCGGGCTGCCCGAGGTTGGACCGGAGGCGCCGCCCGCGGCCGAGCTGCAGCTCTACGACGAGCGTCTCGAGGCGATGACCGTCGAGGAGAAGCTCGCCCTCGCGGTCGCCTGCGAAGACGCCGCCCGCGCCGAGGACCGCCGGATCACGAACTCCGACGGCGCCACCCTGAGCACGCGCGCCGGGACGGTCGCGCTGGCGAACTCCCTCGGCTTCGCCGCGCAGTACCGCTCGACCTCCGTTTCCCTCGCCGTCGAGGTCATGGCCGACGACGCCGAGGGCAAGAAGCGCAACGCCTACTGGTGGTCCTCCGGCCGGATGCTCCACCGCCTCGGCGACCCCGCCGAGATCGGCCGGATCGCGGCCCGGCGGGCAGTCGGCCAGATCGGCGCGCGCAAGGTCGCGACGAAGCGCGTGCCGGTCGTCTTCGAGCCGATGGTCGCGGCCCGGCTCCTCGGCGACCTCGCCTCCTGCCTGACCGGGTCGGCGCTCTACCGGAAGGCCACCTTCCTGGCCGATCACCTCGGCGAGACGGTCGCCTCGCCGCTCGTCACGCTTGTCGACGACGGGACGCTCGCGGGCGCGGCCGGGTCGCGGCCGTTCGACGGGGAGGGCGTCCGCAGCCGGCGGACCGCGCTCTTCGAGGAGGGGATCTTCCGCTCGTTCCTCTTCGACGCCTACTCCGGGCGGCGGACGGGCAACGTGAGCACGGGCAGCGCCAGCCGCGGCCCCGACTCGCTCCCCGCGCCCGGCACCTCGAACCTGGTCCTCGAATCGCGCGCACCGCTGCCCGTCGCCAGCCTCGTCGAGGACGTCGCCGACGGCTTCTACGTCACCGAGCTCATCGGCCACGGCTTCAACCCGACGACGGGCGACTTCTCCCGCGGGGCGGCCGGCTACTGGATCGAGAACGGCCGCATCGCCTTCCCCGTGACCGAGGTCAACGTCTCCGGCCGCCTCCCGGAGATGCTGGCCGGCATCGACGCCACCGGCGACGACCTCCAGTGGTTCGGGTCGACGGCGGCGCCGACGCTGCGCTTCCGCGAGCTGATGGTCTCGGGCCTGTAGGCCGCCGGCCTACTCGGCGATGAGCAGCTGGCCCACGCCCTTCGCGATCACCCAGTAGGCCCTGCCGGACTCCGCCGTCTGCAGGCTGTTGACGAAGGCCGGCAGGGCCGGGCCGAAGCGCTGCCAGGTGCCGCTCACCGGGTCCCAGGTGTAGACGATGTTGATCTGGGCGGAGCCGAAGGCCTCACGCGCCGACATGGCGGCGTTCGGCCAGGTCACGAGGTTGGCGCCCGGGTAGAGCGGGAGCGTCCTCGGCGCCGCGGTCGCGGTCGCGGTGGGCGTCGCGGTCTTCGTCGGCGTGGGCGAGGGTGATGGGCTCGGCGTGGGCGGCGGGCTCGGTGTGGCCGTGGCGCTGGGCGCGGGTGTCGCGGTCCGGGCGGTCGTGCTCGTCGGCGAGGGCGTCTTCGGCGCCGGCGGCGTGCTCGTGGCGGTGGCCGGCGTGGCGGTCGCCACAGTCGGCGTGGCGGTCGCGGTGGTCGCGGTGGTCGTCGTCGCCGCCGGGGTCGTCGGCACGGGGCTGGGCGTGGCCGTCGCCGCCGGCGTGGTCGGGGTCGCGGTGGTGGGGACGGGCGTCGGCGTGCTCGTCGGCGGGGGCGCGCCGCCGTCGTTGGTGACGCCGAAGTTCGTCGCCCAGTACCAGCCGTAGGGCGAGCCCGGGACGTTCTCCCGGGCGATGCCGATCACCTGGTAGAAGCTGGTGAGCATGTTCGCGTTGTGCCCGGGGGAGGCCTTCCAGGCCTCGAAGGCGGCCTGGGCCGTCGCCCAGGCGGTGCCCGCCGCCAGGTTCTCGCCGGCGCCGCTCGGATAGCCGCAGTCCTGGACGCGCACGGCCGGCGAGCGCCCGAGCGAGTCGGTGTGGGCGAAGTAGCCCTTCGTGCCCATGTCGTGGACCATCCAGGCGGCGGCCCGGTTCAGCGTGTTCGAGATCGCCAGCGGGCCCATGCCGTTCTGGGCGCGGTAGGCGTTGATCAGTCCGAGGAAGGCGCTCTCCTCGGCGTCGAGCGCCGGGGACCCGCCGCTGCAGTCGCCGGCCGCACGCGCTGGCGCGGCGTCCGTCCCGTAGGCGACGATCCCGATCGTCGCGAAGGCGAGCAGGGCGCCGCCGATCCCGGTGATCCACACTCTCCAGGCCATGACCATCTCCCCCGGGGGCCTGTTCCCGCCTGCCCCTGAGTGAGCAATCGACCCCCCGCCCGGACCAGCGCGTTGCCGGGCGGTGGCCGTGGGGTGGACGGGCGCCGTCCCTTACCCGGCGGCGCCCGTCCGGGCATGCGATCCGGGAGTGCCGGGCGGTGCTTGCATCCGCTGAAAAACCCCGTACCATGCCGTTAGCACTCATTGACAGGGAGTGCTAATATGCTCCCTGCAATCCAAACCACCACCTCCGAGGTACTCCTGAATGGCCAAGCAGCTGCTCTTCGATGAAGAGGCCCGGCATTCCATGAAGCGCGGCATCGACGCCCTTGCCGATGCCGTCAAGATCACGCTCGGCCCCAAGGGCCGCAATGTCGTCCTCGACAAGAAGTTCGGCGCGCCCACCATCACCAACGACGGTGTGACCATCGCCAAGGACATCGAGCTGGAGGACCCGTTCGAGAACATCGGCGCCCAGCTCGCCAAGGAAATCGCCTCCAAGACCAACGACATCGCCGGCGACGGCACCACCACCGCCACCGTCCTCGGCCAGGCGATCGTCCAGGAAGGCCTGAAGAACGTCGCCGCCGGTGCGAACCCGATGGCCCTCAAGCGCGGGCTCGAAGCCGGCGCCGCCGCCATCGTCGAAGCGCTGAAGAAGAGCTCGATCAAGGTCACCGAGCGCAACCAGAT
>JADLBJ010000019.1 GCA_020847765.1 Dehalococcoidia bacterium | reverse complement strand
GTGTGAGCCGCTTTTCGATGTGGTTCTCGAGCCCTTCGAAGGCGCCGCCGCAGACGAAGAGGATGTTCTGCGTGTTGATCTGGAGGAAGTCCTGGTGGGGGTGCTTGCGCCCGCCCTGCGGGGGAACGTTCGCCACGCAGCCTTCGATGATCTTGAGGAGGGCCTGCTGCACGCCTTCGCCGGAGACGTCGCGCGTGATCGAGGGGTTGTCGCCCTGGCGCGCGATCTTGTCGATCTCGTCGATGTAGATGATGCCGCGCTCGGCCTTCTGGATGTCGAAGTCGGCCGCCTGGATGAGGTGGAGGAGGATGTTCTCCACGTCCTCGCCGACGTACCCCGCCTCGGTCAGCGCGGTGGCGTCGGCAACGGAGAAGGGGACGTCGAGCAGGCGGGCGAGGGTCTTGGCGAGCAGCGTCTTGCCCGTCCCCGTCGGGCCGACGAGGAGGATGTTCGACTTTTCAAGCTCGATGTCGGCGTCGGCGGCCGCACCGATGCGCTTGTAGTGGTTGTAGACGGCGACGGAGAGGACCTTCTTCGCCTGGTCCTGACCCACGACGTATTCGTTCAGGTGGTCGTAGATGAACTTGGGGGGCGGGACGCGCTGGCCGCTGGCGGCGGCACCTTTGGCGGCGGTCGGCGTCGTGTGGGAGCCGGTCTCCTCGTCGATGATCTCGCGGCAGAGGTCGACGCACTCGTCGCAGATGTAGACGGCGCCGGGGCCGGCGATCAGCCGGCGGACCTGGTCCTGGTTCTTGCCGCAGAACGAGCAGTGGTACTGCACGCGGTTCGTCCGGTTACCGGCCAAGCTCGCCTCCCCCTTAGCCGCGCGCTTCGTCGGGGCGCGCCAGCAGCTCGTCGACCATGCCGTACTCCTTGGCGCCCTGGGCGTCAAGGTAGAAGTCGCGGTCGAAGTCCTTGCTGATCCGTTCGACGGGCTGCCCGGTGTGCTTGGAGATGATGTTTCGGATGATCTCGTTGTTCCTCAGGATCTCCTTGGCCGCAATTTCAATATCGGTCGCCTGGCCGCGCGCACCACCCAGCGCCTGGTGCATGTGCACGGTGGCGTTGGGGAGGGCATAGCGCTTGCCCTTCGCCCCGGCGCAGAGCAGGACGGTGGCCATGGAGGCCGTCTGTCCGACGGCGATCGTGGAGACGGCGGGCTCGATCAGCTGCATCGTGTCGTAGATCGCCAGACCGGCGGTGATGACGCCGCCCGGGGAATGGCTGTACATGCTGATGTCGCGCTCCGGGTCCTCGCGCTGGAGGAAGAGGAGCTGGGCGACGATGAGGTTGGCGATCTGGTCGTCGATCGGGGTGCCGAGGAAGACGATGCGCTCCTTGAGGAGGAGCGAGAAGATGTCGAAGGCCCGCTCCGAGCGGGGCCCGCTCTCGATGACCGTGGGGATCACGGCCTGGACGAGCGGATGGATCGGGGCGTGGGTCACGCGGTCTCCTCCTCTGCCGCTTCCGGGGCGGGCTCGGCCTCCACGGCCGCTGGCGCTGGCTCGGCCGCCGGGGCCGGCAGCTCCGGAGCCTCGCCCTTGACGACGGCGGCGAGGCGATCGAGCGTCTTCTGGCTCATGAGGTTTCGGCCGATGCTGCCGATGCCTTGAGGGCTGGTGAACAGCTGGCGGAAGCGTTCGGCCTCAGCGCCCATGGTGCTGCTCAGGCGATCGAGCTCCTGCTCGATCTCGTCGCCGCTGACGTCGAGCTGCTCGTCGGCGGCCAGCTGGTTCAAGACGAGGGAGCGGCACACGCGCTGGGTGGCCGTTTCGCGCAGCGCCTCGCGGTATTCCGCCTCCGTGCGCCCCACGCGCTGCAGGTAGGTTCGGTAGGCGTTCACGTCGTTGCCCGTGCTCTCCTGCACCAGGTGGTCTATCTCGCGCTCGACGAGGACGGCGGGAAAGTCGAGGGCGGCGCCGGCGACGAGCCTGTCGACCGCCGCGTTCCGCAGCTTCGCCTCGGCCTCGTCGTCGTGCGCCTTTTCGAGGTCGGTGCGCACGCGTTCCTCGAGCGCCGCGAAGGTGGGGAACTCCTCGGCGTTGACCGAGCTGGCGAACTCGTCGTCCTCGTCCGGGAGCTGTTCTTCCTTCACTTCCTTGACGTGCAGCACGAAGGCGGCCGTCTTGCCCTGCAACCGCTCGAGGCGGAAGTCGGCGGGGATGGGCAGTTCGGCCTGCTTCTCTTCGCCCTTGCTCATGCCGAGGAAGGTCTCGGCCAGCCCGGGCACGAGCATCAGCTGGCCTTCGCGCAGGGCGAATTCGGCGTCCTCGTCTTCGACGAACGGGTCGCCGTCGACCGTGCCGCGTACGTCGGCAATAAGGACGTCGTTCCACTGGACGGGGCGGGCGACGGGCACGTGCAGGGCGTGGCGGCGGCGGAGGAGGAGGAGCTGCTCCGCGACCATCTCGTCGGTCACCGCCGTCTCCTCCTTGTCGACGCGGAGGGCGCGGTAGTCGCCCAGGGAGACGGTCGGGCGGACGGGCACGGTGGCCTTGAAGCGCACGGGCTCTATCTCGACGATCTCGAGCTCGGGCTGGGCGATGGCGTCGACTTCTTCGCTGGCGAGCGCTTCGTTGTAGGCGTCGGGGATGAGCTTGTTGAGGGCCTCGTCCATCAGGCGGGCGCGGCCGAGGGCTTTTTCGATCATCGGCCGGGGGGCCTTGCCGGGGCGGAAGCCGGGCACGCGCGCGCGGGGCGCGAGGCGCTTGTAGGCGGCGTCGAGGGACCGGCTGAGGCGGTCCTCGTCGACTTCGATCTCGAGCAGGACGCGGCTCTCCGGGAGCCGTTCGAGCGTAACCTTCACGGGGCGGTGCGAATCCTCCAGGGCGAGTATAGCAAACGGTCCGTCTAGGAACGGTTGTCCCGAAGGGGGCGCCGCGGCGCTAGCGCGGCGCCTGCGTGCGCGGCTCCAGAATGTCCACCAGCGCGTCGCCCAGCAGGTTCCAGGCGTAGAAGAAGAGGACGACGGGCACCGCCCCGGCGAGCAGCAGGTGGGGCCACGTCTGGAAGGTGTAAGGGCCCGCACCCTGGCTGATGAGGCTGCCGAAGCTGGGTGTGTCGGGGCCGACGCCCAGCCCGAGGAAGCTCAGCGCGACCTCCGCGCCGGCGATCGAGGCCATGCCCGCCGACAGGCCGACGATGAAGAGCGGCAGCACGCCGGGCAAGATGTGGCGGGTGACGATCCGCCAGGTCGACGCCCCCATCGCTTCGGCGGAGAGGACGAAGGTCGACTCGCGGATGGCGAGCGCCTGGCTGCGCACGATGCGGGCACTGCCGATCCAGGCGAAGGGGAGCGTGGCCAGGACGATGATCGTGAAGCGCACCAGCGACTCGGCGTCGGAGCGGCCCAGCCAGGTGTGGTCCTCGAGCCAGAAGCGGAGGTCGTCGATGCGCGTGCGGAAGGAGGCGGTGATCGCGAGCATAAGGATGAGGGTCGGGATGCCGCCGAGCACCTCGCCCACACGCATGATGAGGGTGTCGACCCAGCCGCCGCGGTAGCCCGCCAGCAGGCCGAGGCCCAGGCCGAGGAAGACGCCGCCCGTGAGGAGCACGACGAGGGTGAAGATGATCGTCGTGCGGGCGGCGTAGAGCGCGCGCGAGAAGAGGTCCCGTCCCAGGTCGTCCGTCCCGAACCAGTGCTCGCCGGAGGGTCCCGCCTTGCGCAGCTCCAGGGTCAGGGGCCGCGGCTGCTCGTTGGGGTCGTAGGGGGCGACGAGCGGTGCGAGCAGGCCACAGCCGTAGAAGACGACGAGGTAGGCGAGCGCGGCGACGGCGATCTTCTTGCGGGCGAGCACGCGCAGCGTCCGCCAGCGCCGCGGACGGGCCATCTCCACGGGGGGGAAGTATTCGGCGCTTTCGGCGATGGCCATGCCCTAGCCTCGCCCCGAGGAGATGCGCACGCGCGGGTCGATGAAGGCATAGACGACGTCGACGAGGACGTTGGCCATGACGAAGAGGAAGGAGCTGAAGAGCACCAGCGCCAGGATGACGTCGAAATCGGGGGCGGTCACGGCTTCGAGGGACTCGCGGCCGATGCCGGGGATGCCGAAGAGCTGCTCGACGAAGAGAGCGCCAGCGGCGATGCCCGGCAAGGAGAGGCCGATGACGGTGATCATGGGGAGGAGGGCGTTACGCGTGATGTGGGTGACGACGACGGTGCGCTCGCGCAGCCCTTTGGCGCGCGCCGTGCGCACGAAGTCCTCGCCCATGACGCCGATGACGGACGCACGCATCAGCCGAGCGACGCCCGCCACCCCCGGCAGCGCGAGGATGAGGACGGGCACGACCATGTTCATGGTGTAGACGCCTTCGTAGCGCAGCCCCACCCAGCCGAGCTTGAGGGCGAAGAGCCACTGCGCCATGGGCACGAGGACGAAGGCGGGGATGGCGTCGAGCAGAAGCCAGGAGCTGATCACCATCGGATCGACGAAGGTGCCGCGGGCGAGCGCCGCGTAGACCCCCACCGGGATGCCGAGGGCGAAGGTGATGAGCAGGGCGAAGAAGCCAATCTGCGTCGACACCCACATCTTGGGGAGGATGATCTCCGCCGCCGTGAAGTCCGGATGGCGGGTAGAGACGCCGAGGTCGCCCTGGAGCAGGTTCTTTATGTACTTCACGTACTGCACGGGGATCGGCTGGGTGTAGCCGTACTTCTCGCGCAGGCGCGCGGCCGCCTCCGGCGTGTAGGCCTTCCCCAGGCGAGACTCTATCGGGTCGCCCGGGGCGAGGCGCAGCATCCAGAAGACGACGACGCTCAGGATGAAGAGCACCGGGATCGCCCAGAGCAGGCGGCGGATGATGTAGCCGGTCAGCCCCGGGCCCATGGCTGCGCCTCTGCTATGGCTTGATCTCGACGTAGCGGTACTTGGGCACCGTCATCGAGACCGTGGGGAAGTTCTTCACGCAAGGCTTGACGAGCAGGTGGTCCACCGGCCAGAAGGTGGGAATGACGACGGCGTCGTCGAGGATCTTCTTCTCCGCCTGGTTGTAGAGCGTGAAGCGCGTTGTGCGGTCCGTTTCGCGCCGCGCCTGCTGGAGGAGGGCGTCGACGTCGTCGTTCTTGTAGCCCGTGTAGTTGAGGGTGCTGTCGCTGGCGAAGAGCTTGCCGAGGAAGTCCTCTGGGTCCGGGTAGTCGGCCGACCAGCCGTCGGAGAGCATCTGGAAGTTGCCCTTGCGCTGCTCGCGCAGGAAGGCGGTGGTGTCGATCGCCTGGAGATCGACCTGGACGCCGAGGATGTCCTGCCAGCCCTTCTGGATGGCCTGAAGCAGCTGCGGGTCGTTGCCGGCGCTGCCGCCGTAGTTCAGCACGACGCGCGGCATGTTCGTGGCGTACTTCGACTCCTTGATGAGCTGCTTGGCGCGGTCGGGGTCGTAGCTGTACCCGGTGACATTGTCGCTGTGGCCGGGCATCTCCGGCGGCAGGAAGCTCGTCGCTACGCGCTGCGTGCCGTAGAGGAGGACGGTGTTGATGTTCTCCCGGTCGATGGACATGGCGAAGGCCTGGCGCACCTTCGGGTCGTCGAAGGGCGGCTTCTTCGGGTTGAGGTTGATGTAGAGCGTTGCCATGTTCGGCTGGGGATGGTAGTCCTTCGAGACGGGGCTCGAGCCCGACTTCACGGCCTCGAGGTCGACGCCCGGCACGAAGCCGACGTGCAGCTCGTTGTTCTGGTACTGGGTGACGATTGAGCCCCCGGAAAGCTGGAAGTCGATCTCGTCGAGCTTCGGCGCGCCCAGGTGGTAGCGGTCGTTCTTGACCAGGCGGATCTTCTCGGTGGGGCTGAACTCGGCCAGCTTGAAGGGGCCGGTGCCGTTCGGCTTGCGCGTCCAGTTGCGCGGGTCCTTCTCCACCTGGTCCTTGTCGACGACGAAGGCGACGGGGTAGGTGAGCTCGGCGAGGAAGAAGTCCGATGGGTCGATGAGCGTGAGCTGGAGCGTGCGATCGTCGACGTCCTTGACGCCGCTCACGCTTGCCGCCTTGCCGTCGAAGCGGTCGCGAATGCCGACGACGTCGCCCAGGTAGGCCTTGACGGTGGGCGAGGCGTTCGTCGGGTCGGCCGCGCGTTCGAGGCTGTACTTGAAGTCACGGGCGGTGACGCGCTTGCCGTTGTGGAAGACGACGTCGTCGCGCAGGTGGAAGGTGTAGGTCGTGCCGTCCTGGGCGACGTCCCAGCGCTTGGCGATGTCTGGCTGCACCTTCAGGTCGAGCCCGAGGGTGACGAGGCCGCCGAAGATCTCCACGACGTACTCGCTCGTGCCGACGTCGACGACCTGGATGGGGTCGAGGAGGGAGTTCGGGTCGTTCCCCGGCACGTAGAGGGTGTTCCCCGCGCAAATGCCGCTCGCCGAGCTGCTGCTGGCCGTGGTCTTCGTCTTCGCACTGCCCGAAGACGAATCTGCCTGGGTGGTGCCGCCGTTGTCGTCTCCGCCCCCGCTCGCGACGACCACGATCAGGATGACGCCGACCACGAGGATGAGGAAGGCGACGAAGCCCATCATCAGGGTCAGGGTTCGGTTCGACATGCACACACCACCGCGAGTTCTGCTGACCGGGGCGCCTGCCGCTGGCGGGCGACGCTTCGCGTGCGACCAGCGCGGAACTTGACGGAAGCGTACACGGAAGCGCCGAAGCTGGTCACGGCGGCGCCTGTGGCACCCCTTTACTGCGCGTTTTCGAAGGTTGCCCGAAGGTCCGGCTCAGTCCTCCAGCGCGGCCCGGGCGGCCGGGGAGAGCTCCAGCCCCAGCTCGCGCAGCTGCTCCGGATCGACCGGCGAGGGCGCACCCATGAGCGGGTCGAGCCCGGAGGAGGCCTTCGGGAAGGCGATCACGTCGCGGATGTTCTCTGTGCCCGTGAGCGACATAAGCAGCCGGTCGATCCCGGCGCCCACGCCGCCCATGGGCGGCGCGCCGTATTCCAGCGCGCGGAGGATGACGCCGAAGCGCTCCTCCATCTGCGCCCGCGTGTAGCCCATCAGGCCGAGGACTTTCTCCTGGTCGGCGCGGTTGTTGAGGCGAACGGAGCCGCCGCCGACTTCGCTTCCGTTGAGCGTGAGGTCGTATTGCCGCGCCACGACGCGCTCGGGGTCGCTGTCGAGCAGCGGCCGGTCGCGCTCTACGAAGCCGCTGAAGGGGTTGTGGGTGGCGTCCCAGCGCCCTTCCTCGGGCCGCCATTCGAGCAGCGGGAAGCCCGTCACCCAGGCGAAGGAGAGGACGTCTGCGTCCTTCAGGCCGAGCCGCGTGCCCAGCTCGTCGCGCACAAGGTAGAGCGACTGCGCCACCACGGCGGGCCCGTCGGCGACGAGGAGGAGGAGGTCGCCCTCGCCGGCGCCGGTGCGGGCGCGGAGCCCGCTCATCTCCTCGTCCGTCAGGAATTTGGCGATGGGCGAGCGCACCTCGCCGCCGGCGAGGAAGGCGATTGTGGCGAGCCCCTTCGCCCCGCCGCCGCGGGCCACGGCCGTCAGCTCGTCGATCTCCCGCCGCGTCATGCTCGCCTGGCCGGGGACACGGATGGCCTTCACCTCGCCGCCCGCCGCCAGGGCGCCGGCGAAGACCTGGAAGGCCGAGCTGCGCACGGCCTCGCCCACGTCGACGAACTCCAGGCCGTAGCGCAGGTCCGGCCGGTCGACGCCGTAGCGCGCCATGCAGTCGGCGTAGTCGAGGACGGGGAAGGGCGAGGCCGCGAGCCGCCCGGGTGCGAACTCGTTGGCGATGCCGGTGTACAGCTCTTCGACGAGCGCCATCACGTCCGCCTCGTCGACGAAGCTCATCTCCAGGTCGAGCTGGGTGTGCTCGGCGACGCGGTTCGCACGGAAGTCCTCGTCGCGGTAGCAGCGTGCGAGCTGGAAGTACTTCTCGAAGCCGGCCACCATCAGCAGCTCCTTCAGGATCTGGGGCGACTGCGGCAGGGCGAAGAACTGACCGGGCTTCGTGCGCGCGGGCACGAGGAAGTCGCGCGCACCTTCGGGCGTGGACTTGATGAGCGTCGGCGTCTCGATCTCGACGAAGCCGCGGGCGCTCAGGAAGTCGCGGATGAAGCGCACCACCTCGTGGCGCAGGCGGATGACGGCCGCCACCTCGGGCCGGCGGAGGTCCAGGTAGCGGTAGGCGAGGCGGAGCTGCTCGTCCACCTCCACCGGCTCGTTGACGTAGAACGGCGGCGTCGGCGACTCGTTGACGACGGCGGCGCGGAGGGGCGTGACCTCCACCTGGCCGGTCGTCATGTTCAGGTTCACCGTTTCGGGCAGGCGCTCGCGCACGACGCCCTCCACGGCGAGGCACCACTCGGTCCGCGCGCGGTGGGCGACGGCGTGGCTTTCGGGCTCGTCGGGGTTGAAGACAACCTGGACGACGCCGTGGGAGTCGCGCAGGTCCAGAAAGATGAGGCCGCCGTGATCGCGGCGGCGGTGGACCCAGCCCGCGAGGCGCACGGTTCGCCCCGCGTCGGCCGGGCGCAGGTCCCCGCAGTAGGTGTCCTTGAGCATGGGTGGAGTGTACGGCCCCCGCCGGGAAGGGCGAAGCCGAGCGGCTCTCAGCCGGTGGCCGGTGCTGCCGGCGGAGGAGCGCCGCCAGCCCCCCCTTCGACGACAGCCGCCAGCTCTTCGGCGAAGGCACGGGCGAGGTCCTCGGCGAGCCGTGCCTGGAAACGGCGGTAGGCCGCGACGAGGGCGTGGCCGGCCGGGGTGAGCCCTGTGTGGCCGCCGCCGGCGCCGCCGACGGCCGAATGCACGAGCTCGAGCCCGATGTTGGCCTCGATCTCCTTCAGCTTGCCCCAGGCGCGCCGATAGGAGAGGCCCATGACGGTGGCCGCCTGGGCGAGCGAGCCGGTTTCGGCGACCAGCTCGAGCAGGCGCACGCGGTAGTCGGACATGACGAGGCGGCCGTCTCGCTCCAGCCAGAGCTTTTGGCGGGGGACGAAGTCCTCCATGGCGGCGCCGCCCGCCCGGCCGCCGTCAGCGGCTGGCGTTCAACCCCCCGCGCGAGGACTGGAAGGGCATCACGTGGCTGAAGTCGTTGATCGTCAGCAGCTCGCGTCGGGTGTCGGCGGCGCGCACGACGGTAATCGACGTGTGGTGCGCGGCGACGACGTGGTCGTAGGCGGAGCGGAAGAGGTGGCTCAGGTAGGCGTTGATCACGCCGCCGTGGCAGACGACGGTCACCCGCTGGCCCTCGTTCTCGCCGGCGATCCGGTCGATCGCACCGACGACGCGGCGGCGGAAGGCGTCGACGTCTTCGCAGTAGGGGTAGGCCGAGTTCTTCCGCGTGGCGCTCACCTCGCGGTAGATCTGGACGAGCTGGTCGCGGTCGAAGAGGTCGAGCAGGCCCTTCTCCTGGGGGGCGTGTTTCCAGAGGTCGATCTCGCTGAGCTCTTCCCACAGGATCGGCGTCAGGCCGTGGTGGCCGGCGATCTCGCGGGCCGTGTTGTGGGCGCGCTGCAGGGGGCTGCAGTAGACGGCGCCAATACGGGCGTGCGCGAGCCGGTCGCCGACCGCGCGGGCCTGCTGCCAGCCGAGATCGGAGAGAGGGGCGTCCACCGCTTCGCCCAGCGGGATGTTCGCGCGAAACTGCTGCTCGCCGTGGCGCACGAGGAGGATCTCGCACATCCCCGCGAAGGACGCGACAAACGGGTCTTCCAGATCCACGGTGCGGACGCGCTTGCGGGTCGTCACGGGGTGCTGGCCCCCGGCAGGGGGACGGCGGCGAGGAGGCCGGGCTCGGGTTCACCGGCGGCGTGGCTGGCCCGGACGAACGCCTCGAGGCCCACGAGGAAGGCGTGGAGGTCTGCTTGGTTCATGCCGTTCAGGATACGACGCGTGAACGCTTCGGCACCCTGTTCGAGGCGGCTGCAGGCGGACTCGCCCGCGGCCGTCAGCTGGTTGCGCACGAGCCGCCTGTCCTGGCAGTCCTCCTCGCGGCGCATCAGCCCCTGGCGCACCAGGCGGTCGACGATCCCGGAGATGGTCGGCGGCGTGACCGCCAGGCGAGCGGCCAGCTCGCCGGCCGTCACCCCCGGGGTGCCGCGCACGAGGAAGAGGACGCGCAGCTGGGCTGTCGTCAGGCCGAGCTCGGCCCAGGCGCGGAAGCGGAGCGGGTCGAAGATGGCCAGGGCTTCGCCCAGGTAGCAGAGGACGGTGTCGAGCGTCTCGTCGACGGCGGCGGGGGAAGGGGGCATCGCCCGTGCTCCTGCCGGGGTTCTCGTGGCGAAGCGTAGCAGAGACGCCTCACGGCCACATCGCGCCCGGGAAGGGACCGCTCAGGCCCAGGGCTCGCGCTCGGCGAGTGGTCGCCCCGTGAGCTGCTTGCGGTAGAAGGCGGCCGCGCCCTGGCCCTCGCGAAACCAGCGCCGCTCCTCCAGCTCCCGACGCAGGGCGTCGAGGGCCGCGCTGGCGGCGGCGGCGACGGTGACCATGCCGTTCGTCTCGGCGTAGAGGGCGGCCCGTTCGAGCATCCACGCCTCCAGTCCGCGGCCCCGATAGGCTGGAGCGAGCCAGGGACCGCGGGCCTCCCCCGTGCCGCGGCTCGCCTCGCGCACGGCAACGGCGCCGGCGACCCGCTCGCCGTCGGCCAGGACGAACCAGCCGGGCCGCTGCCCCTGGGTGAAGGGCCATGGGTCCTCGCCGGTGAGGGCGGCGATCGCGTCGGCGTCGCTCCGGCGCTGCTCGCGCACGGTAAGCAGTGGCAGCCGCTTTTCGAGCACGAGCCGCGGCGCCCGCCCGGCGGCGCCCGCCTCGCGCGCGACGGGCACGTAGCCGCGCCAGCCGAGGAAGCCCGCGCAGCGCGAGCCCGCCGGCACGCGCGTCCGCACCAGGCGCAGGCCCCCGTCCTGGGCCGCGCGCTCGACGGCGCGGACGAGGACGGGGCCGGCCCCCGCGCGGGCGGCGGCCAGCAGGTCGAACCAGGCGAGGCCCTCCTCTTCGCGCCAGCGCACGACCCCGGCGAGGCCCGCGGCGTCTTCGGCGACGAGCACGCGGTGGCCGGTCTGGGCGAGGCGCGCGAGGCCGAGGGTGCGGGCGTCGTGCGCCTCGGGAAACGCCGCGTCGGCGCCGGCGAAGGCCGTGGCAAGGACTCCGTCGCCGGCTGCCGAGTCGTCCGCCTGGAAGGGCCGTACCGCGAAGGTCTGCATGCCCGGACCATACGCCCGCCCGGCGACGCCGTCAGGGCTGGAGGCGGACCGCGCGCACCGAAAGCGGTACGATCGCCTCGATGGCCGCCAGCGAGCACCCGGCCGCTCACTCCCCGACGGCGGAGGCCGGCGGGCGCTATGCCGTCGTCCTTCTTTCGGGCGGGCTGGATTCGGCGACGGCGGCGGCCCATGCCCTGCACGAGGGGTACACCCTGCGCGCCCTCACCATTGGCTACAGCCAGCTGCACGCGCGGGAGCTGGCGGCGGCGCGGGCGGTGGCCGGCCGCCTGGGCGTTCCCCACGTGGAGGTGGACCTTTCGGGATATGGCGCGCTTGCCAGCTACTCTGCGCTGACGGACCCGGTGGCGTTCGCGCTGCCGGCACACCGCCCGCTCGGCGACATGGCGGCAGCCATCCCGATCACGTACGTGCCGCTGCGCAATACGTTCCTCGTGACGCTCGCCGCGGCCGCCCTCGAGAGCTGGATGCTCGCCCTGATCGAGGAGAAGGGCGTCGATCCGGGGCGTCTGCGGCCGGCCGTCTTCGTCGGTGCCAACGCGATCGACTACTCCGGCTACCCCGACTGCCGGCCGGAGTACCACGCGGCGCTGGCGGGGGTGCTCCGCCTGGGAAGCAAGCTCGGTGCCGACTACGGGGTGCCGATCGCCGTCGAAGCGCCGCTGCTGGCGATGGGGAAGGCGGAGATCGTGCGCTACGGGCTCGCCCTGGGCGCCCCGCTGGAGCTGACCTGGAGCTGCTACGCCGGCGGTGAGCGCCCCTGCGGCGCCTGCGACTCCTGCCGCCTGCGCGCGGCCGGGTTCGCCGCGGCCGGCGTCGCCGACCCGGCGTGCGGCGCGCCATGACGGCGTTACTCCTTGCGCGCCTGCCGAGCGGCGAGCCCGAGGTCTTCGCCTCGATCCAGGGCGAGGGTGTCTCCGCCGGCCTGCCGAGCACGTTCCTCCGCCTCGCCGTCTGCAACCTGCGCTGCCGCTGGTGCGACACGGCCTACACCTGGGACTGGCGACGCTACGACCGCACCCGGCAGGTGCTCGCCCTGGCGCCGGAGGCCGTGGCTGCGCGCGTGCTGGCGTTGGCCCCGCGCAACGCCGTGGTCACGGGCGGCGAGCCGCTCCTCCAGCGCCGCCAGCTGGCGCCGCTCCTGAAGACGCTTCGCGAAAACGGCTTTCGCGTCGAGGTCGAGACGAACGGGACGGTCTCGCCGGACGAGCTGGCTCCCCTCGTCGATCAGTGGAACGTCTCGCCCAAGCTGCGCCATTCGGGAAACGAGGGCTTGCGCCGCCTCCGCCCGGAGGTGCTCGCCGCCTTCGCCGCGCTGCCCGGCGGCTGGTTCAAGTTTGTCGTGGCCGAAGAGGCCGACCTGGACGAGGTGGAAGCGCTGCGGCGGGAGGTCGGCCTTCCCGCCGATCGCGTCGTGCTCATGCCGGAAGGGCGGACGCGCGCGCTCCTCGAGGGCCGCGGCGCCTGGCTGGCGGAGGCGTGCGCGGCACGCGGCTACCGCTTCACCACGCGGCTCCACATCCTCCTCTGGGGCGACGAGCGCGGCCGCTGAGCGCCCGGCGCCGCTTCAGAGAAGCCAGATCGGCCCCAGCCGGTAGACGACGCCGCCGGGCCCGTCGTAGACCAGCTGGTAGCGGGGGTCGGTGCGAAGGGCGTCGGCGAGCCCCCCGCAGCAGCCGTTCGGCAGGTAGACGTGGGTGAAGGTTGCGCCGTGGGCTGCCATCCAGCCGTCCAGGCAGTCGGTGCCGGCCCAGGCACAGCCCCAGGCCCGAGCGTGGGCGCCTATCTGACGGTCGAAGGCCTGGGCGGGCAGCCACTCGCTTCCCTGGACCGTGGCTACGCTCGGCCGGTTGGCGAGGACGGGGAACCACTCCGACTCGCGGTCCGCCTGCCAGAACGTCTGAGGGATGACGAGGAAGCGGCTGTCGGTGGGTGTCGTGGCGGCGATCCACGCCATCGCCTCGCGCTCACCGGGCGTGAGGCTCGTGAGCGTCGCCTGTTCGCCGAGCCGTGGGTCGCGCCCCAGGGCCCCATAGGCGGCGAAGTAGAGCATGCAGCCGAAGATGAAGGCCGGAGCGAGCCAGACGGCAACACCCGGGGCCGGCGAGCGGCCGACCAGCCGCCCGAGCGCCCCCGGCCGGTCGAAGAGGGGCAGCAGCACCTCCGCGACGGCGATTCCGGCCAGGAGGGCCACCGGCACCGAGGAGAAAGTCGCGAAGGAGCGCACGTCGAAGAGGACGATCGCGACCCACCAGGCGGGCAGGAGGAAGCGGCGGGAGACGAAACAGGCGAACCCGCCCAGCAGGCCGAGCGCCCCCAGCAGAGGGAAGAACGGCTCGGAGGTGGAGACGCCGTGGGCGAGGGTGAGGAAGGCGAAGTCACGCGTCTGCGCGTTCGAAAGGACGGTACCGCCGGTGCCGTTCGCGGCCGTGAAGGGGTCGAGCCCGTGCCAGGCGATGATCGTCCCCCACCAGGGCGCCGTCAGCGCAGCCGTGCCCGCCGCCAGCCAGGCGGAATGAAGGGCAGCCTTTCGCCCGCGCCCGCAGAAGGCCCAGAAGAGGGCGACGCTGAAGGCCAGGAACCAGCCCGTCTCCAGGTGGCTGAGCACCGTTGCCGCCGACAGGGCGACGGCCAGCGGGAGCCTCCGGCCGTCGCCGTCGCGATAGAGGCGGTAGACCTGGTGGAGTGCGAGGAGCGCGAACAACAACCCGAGCGAGCGCGTCAGGC
The DNA here is from genome assembly GCA_020847765.1 of Dehalococcoidia bacterium. GTDB lineage: Bacteria > Chloroflexota > Dehalococcoidia > Tepidiformales > Tepidiformaceae > JADLBJ01. Next base: position 4,399 of record JADLBJ010000019.1, on the reverse strand, counting down.
CGCCGCCCATGAGCAGCCAGATGAAGCTGCGCGGAATGAGGGCGAAAGCTGCCAGCGCGGCGACAACGGCGACGCGCCCTCGCAGCATGTCGCGCGCCAGCAGGTAGAACGCTCCCACGGTGGCGCATGTGAAGAGCAACGGCAGGTAACGGAAGAGGTCGACCAGGTTGAACGGCGTGGCTTTGTCAACGGCGGCGGCCAGGTAGAACGCCAGCGGCGGGTAGGCGAAGGGGATTTGCGCGTCGTTGTACGAGGTCGTGTGGGGCGGGACGAAGTGGTTCGCCTCCAGGTCGCGGACCATCGCGTAGAAGAGCCCGCCGTCGTTCAGAGGGAAGGAAGTGCCGAGCACCTGCACGGCGCGGACGGCCACGGCCAGGGCGAAGGCGCAGGCGACCAGAACCGTGAAGGAGTCGATCCCGGAGAGGCGCTGCGCCAGCCCTTCGCCCACGGCGAAGCGGTCGCGCAGGCTGCGAGGGGAGACGGTCATGCAGGCCCGCCGGGGAAGTGTGGCGCAACCATAGGGGAGGGGGCTGGCGGAAAGTCATAACGGAGGCCGGCAGGCGCATCGCCTTTGTGCAACCAGTTCACGGCTCTGCGGGGCTCCTCCTCGGGCGTTCCACCTGCGTGCGAGGTGCAACACGCATGCAAGCGGCGGAGCGAGCGAAGGCAGTCGGCGGCGATGGCAGCGTCGTTATGGTGGGTGGCGCCGCCCGTGCCGCCGGGACTCCCCGGTGGCCGGGCCGCCTGTCAGAGTGTGGACGCCCGGCCAGGTTGGAGAAGAACGGAGAAAACAGCTGCTTATGGAAGAACCAAAGAGGTCCCGACCCCTCCTGGGCAGGCCGCTCCTCGGCCTCATTGCCGCACTTGCGCTGATGCTCGGCGTGGGCGGTGCGATTGTCGTCGCCGGCGACAGCGCTTCGGCGCAGACGGCGACGACGACGAGCACGGCGCGGGCCAGCGTGACTGCGCCGTCGACCGGTAGCGGTCTCTCTTCGAACGGCGGCGACTCCTCGCTGGTCGCCCCCCTGGCCATCCTCGGCGTTATCGTCCTCGGCGGCGGCGCCGCCTTCGCCATCGCCAGCCGCAAGAACGGCTAGCTTTCCCATTCCGGGGTCCACGGGAAGAAGGGGGTCGCATGTCGGCCCTCTCTTTCTGGGCGGCGAGGAACGGCCCGGGCGGACGGGGCCGTTTCAGCGCCGCCGGCCGTCGTCCGCCGGGATGGGCGCGGCCAGCTGACGGCGCACAGGGCCCACGCCGGGCAGGCGGCCCCATGGCACCAGGTAGGCGAGGCGCGTAATCACCCAGGCGACGGCCACCACGGCCAGGCCGAGGACCATGTCGACGAAGAAGTGGTTGCCCGTCACCACGACCGCCCACGCCATCAGGACCGAGACGAGGACGGCGAGCGCCTTGACGGGGAGGGAGCGCGTGTTCGCCCAGAGGGCGACGCTCGCGAGCAGCACCCAGGCGAAATGGAAGCTCGGGATGGCGGCGTACTCGTTGAGGAAAGGTGCGGGCTGGAGGTCGCGCGAGGATCCGTGGACCGTGTCGACGAAGCCGAATTCGTGGCCGTGCAGTCCCAGCAGCCGGGGCGGCGCCGTCGGCAGAAGCCAGTAGCCGACGAGACCCATGACGGCGCTGACGAGCATCACGTTGCGCAGGAAGCGGAAGTAGGGGAGGTTCGTGGCCGCCACCCAGAAGGCGACGACCGCCATCAGCGGGTACATCCCCCAGACGTAGAAGGCGTTGGCGAAGTGGATGACCGCCGGCCAGCGGAGAAACCAGGCCTGGACGTCCTGTTCGCGGAAGATCCCGAGCGACTTCTCGAAGTTGACGATGTCCAATGCGCGGCGGACGGACGACGGTACGTCGTCGGGGTGCGCACCGCGGGCGAGGAAGTACACGAGGATAGCCGCCGTGGTGAGCGCGAGCTCGATCGCCGCGATCCAGACGCGTCGGCGGAAGGGCGCCCGCTGGTGGCTGTGCGCCGCCGACGGCGGGGCGGTGAGGCTCCGCAATCCTGCAAGGCTCATGCCACTTCGACTGTAGCCCAGCGCTCCGGCCTTGACGACGGCCGGGGGGCTGCGGGAAGGCCGGCGTCTGGCGAGCGTCCGGCCGTTTCGACCTCAGGCGGCGAGGAGCGGGAACCACTCCGCGCAACGGGGGTTGCGCAGCCGTGAGAACGGCCGCTGGCCCGGGCGCACCGTTGCCGGCGCCTGGAACGCCCCTGCCGGCCGCAGGGCGCGCACCGGCGCCCCCGCGCTGGCAAAGGCGCGCAGGACGGCGTCGACCGAGCCGGCGGGCTCCACGTAGAGGCCGGCCACCGTCTCCAGGACGGCGCGGGCGACGCCCTCACGCTGCAGAAGCTGCCCGATCTCCGCGGGCATGCTGTCGACTTCGACCAGAAAGCCGCGGGCCGGGAAGGTGGCAGGACTCCTCATCGTCTCAACACCCCGTTCTCCCCGCTCCTGCCTTGCTATGGTCATAGACGGCGGAAAGGTGGCGCTGCTCAGGCCCTGTCACCTCGTCGTCGGGCCCTTAACCGGGGTGTCACGGAACCGCCGCTGCGCGCCCACCGGGGGCCGTGCCGATAGGAGCGGCGCCGGCCCCCAGTCGACGAAGGGCTCAGACGGCCTCGCGGGCCGCCTCCCGGCCAGCGATGTAGCCGAAGGTCATGCCGGGGCCGATGGTCCCGCCGGCACCGCCATAGACGCGGCCCGTCGCACCGGCCATGGTGTTGCCGACGGCGTAGAGGCCGGGGATGACCTGCCCGTCGAGGCCGAGCACCTGGGCCTTGCCGTTCGTCTTCGGCCCGCCGTTCGTGCCCAGGCAGCCCGACTCTATCTGCACCGCGTAGAACGGCCCCGTGTCCACTTCGCCCAGCGTGCAGAAGGGCGCGGGCTGGGAGCGGTCGCCGTTGAAGTGGTCGTAGACGCTGTCGCCGCGGTGGAACTCGGAGTCGCGGCCCGCGCGCGCGTCGGCGTTGAAGCGCTGCGCCTGCTCGCTGAGGCCGGCGGGGTCGACCTCGATGATCGCCGCGAGGTCCTCCAGCGTCTCCGCCCGCCGGAACCAGGCTGGCGCGGGCTCGCCCGGCGGGCAGCCGAAGACCATGTACCGGTCCTTGTACACCTGGTCGAAGATCAGCCAGGCGGGCAGGTTGACATAGTCGAACCGGTTCTCGTCCCAGCGGTGCATGGCGCGGCCGACGGTGTTGTAGTTCGCTGCTTCGTTCATGAAGCGCCGGCCTGTGCGGTTGACGACGAAGGAGCGGGGCAGGGTCCGCTCGGCCAGGCAGAGGCGGTAGGTAGGGACACCGCGGCGGTGCGCCTCCGCCTGCTTCACGCACGGCATCCACCAGGCGTTGGTCATGTTGCCCAGGGCCGCGCCCACCTCCATCGCCATGAGCAGTCCGTCGCCCTCGTTGTCGGGAGGGCTGGCTGGTGCCGTCATCGGCCCCGAGAGGAACGTCTGCACGAGCGCGCGGTTCCATTCGAAGCCGCCCGTGCCGATGATCACGCCCTTCGCCGCGCGCACGGCGAGCGTTTCGCCCGCGTGCTCGGCGGCGACGCCCACGACCCGGCCGCCGGCCTGGACGAGGGAGCGGGCGCGTGTCTCCAGCCGGATCTCGATGCCCCGGTCCAGAACGCCCTTGAGGAGGCTGCCGACGAGGGCCTGGCCGCTGCCGCGGCAGTCACGCTGGCGGCGGTCGTCGAGCACGCCCGCACCCAGGGTCTGGAGCCCGCCCGGCGACATCGCCTCGACCATGCTGGCGGGGATGGAGGGGCCCGTCTGGTTGACGCGCGTCGCCCAGGTTCCGAGCTCTTCGAAGGGGAAGACGTCGTTGTCGAGCGAGCGGCCGCCGGTGGGCTTGGAGCCGGGCCTGTCCGGGTGATAGTCCGGGTAGCCGGTGAAGAGATGGAGGCGCACCGGTGTGTGCTCCTCCATGTAGCGCACCATCTCTGGCCCGTTCGTGAGGAACGCCTCGAGCGTGTCCGGGTCGAGCAGCCCGGGCGCGAGCGAGTCGAGGTAGCTCACGGCGTCGTCCCATGAGTCGGCGACGCCGGCTTCTTTCATGTGGTGGTTGCCCGGGATCCAGAGGACGCCGCCGGACATCGCCGTGGTGCCGCCGACCATGCCCGACTTTTCGAGGACGACAACCCTCGCGCCGCTGTCGTGCGCGAGGATGGCGGCGGTGAGGGCCGAGCCCCCGGAGCCGAGCACGCAAACGTCGGTGTCGACGTCCCACTTTGCTGGCGTTGTCATAGTCTTGCTCCTTCCGTGTGGCTGGCCTGCTAGAGGGCCCGGGCGAGCGTCCAGGCCTGGCGGGTGGCGAAGGTGACGCGGCGCGGCGCGTAGGCGTCCCCGAGAATGTGGAGCTCCGGCACCTGACCCTTGAGCG
>JADLBJ010000018.1 GCA_020847765.1 Dehalococcoidia bacterium | reverse complement strand
TCGGACAACAAGCACCTGATGAACGCCGAGCGTCTCGCGCACATGAAGACGACCGCATTCCTGATCAACACCGCACGCGGCGCCCGGATCGATGAGGACGCGCTGTACAACGCGCTGGTGGGGGGCAGGCTGGCCGGCGCCGGCCTGGACGTGCGCCACCAGGAGCCGCCGACCGACACGCGCTTCAACGACCTTCCGAACGTGGTGCTGACCGCGCACGTGGCGGGCGTGACGGTGGAAACCTGCGCCGCGATGACGGAGATGGCCGCCGAGAGCATCCTCGAAGCCGCGCGCGGCGAGCGTCCGGGCGGGCTGCTCAACGCCGAAGTCTGGGAGAAGCGCCGCGCGTACTAACCCGCGGCGCACACGCCCCCATGACCCGTCATCCAGCACCCATCACTGACCACTCTCACCCATTCATGCCATCCCGAGCGAGGGAGCCTGCTTCTCTACCATGTCATCCCGAGCGGACCGAGGGAGCCTGCTTCTCTACCATGTCATCCCGAGCGAAGTCGAGGGATCTCGGCGACGGCATTCCCGGACCGAGATCCCTTGTATGTTTGTGAGGAAGCCGACACTGGGGCAGTAGACCGTAGATCCCTCGGTTCCGAGAGACCGCAACGGAGCCAGGTCGCTGACCCCAGGGAGGCCGCGTCGAGAGTCCGGACAGTTGCCTGGGAGGAAGAGCCCGTATCGGCAAGGTTGGACGAGGGGCGGGGCGAGTCGGCGCGCGGTCGCGGGGCCGCCGGGAGGGAGAAGCGGATGGCGAGGGCCGTGCGGAAGGACGAGGCCGTTGGGGAAGCGGGGGCCGTGACGGTTGGGATCGACGTGGCGAAGGCGACGCTGGACGTGTGGGTGGGCGGGGAGGCGGAGGGCTGGACGGTCCCGAACGACGGCGCAGGGATCGTCGGGCTGATCGAGCGGTTGCGGGGCTGCGCGGTGCGGCTGGTGGTGCTGGAGCCGACGGGCGGGTACGAGTACGCGGCCGTGGTGGCGTTGAGCCTGGCCGGGCTGGCGGTGGCGGTCGTGAACCCGCGGCAGGCCCGGGACTTCGCGCGGGCGACCGGGCAGTTGGCGAAGACCGACCGGATCGACGCCCGCGTGCTGGCGCAGTTCGGGGCGGCGATCGATCCCGCGGCGCGGCCCCTTCCGAGTGAGGAGACCCGCGAGTTGGACCAGTTGGTCACGCGGCGGCGGCAGGTGCGCGACATGCTCCAGGCCGAGAAGAACCGCCGCGACCATGCGCGCGGCGCCGTGAAGGGCCGGGTCCAGGCCCACATCGACTGGCTGGCCGGCGAGGTGGCCGCCATCGAGGACGAGCTGCGCACGCGAATCGAGGCCAGCCCGCTCTGGCGCGCCCGGGAGGATCTGCTGCGCTCGGTGCCCGGCGTCGGCCCGACCACCGCCTTCACCCTGCTCGCCGAACTCCCCGAGCTCGGCACCCTCACCGGGCGCGAGGTCGCTGCCCTCGTCGGGGTCGCGCCCTTCGCGCGCGACAGTGGCACCCTCCGCGGCAAGCGCGCGACCTGGGGCGGCCGGGCGGCCGTTCGCACCTGCCTGTACATGGCCGCCGTCTCCGCCTCGCGCCACAACCCGCCCCTCAGGGCCTTCTATCAACGCCTCCTCGCTGCGGGCAAAGCCAAGAAACTCGCCGTCATCGCCTGCCTCCGCAAACTCCTCGTCATCCTCAACGCCATGGTCGCTTCTGGCAAACCCTGGAACCCCTCTTTCGCCCAACTCCCCGAAAACGCTTGACACCAAAACACAGTTGCTCCGCTTCGCTCGCTGCGCTCTCTACGGTCGGGATGACACGACTTCTTTCCCATCACCCATCACCCATCACCCATCACCCTGGAGGCAACGATGCCAAGAGTTCTGGTGACCGCGCCTGGTTCGCGCGGCGACGACGACCCACGATTCCAGCCGCTGCGTGACGCCGGCTTCGACGTGAAGACTCACCGGTGGCCCGGCGGGCGCCCCGACGAGGAGGAGGTCGTCGAACTGGTGCAGGGTTTCGACGCGGTCATCGCATCGTCCAACGAGCGGTACACGCGCAGCGTCCTCGAACGGTGCGACACCCTCAAGCACGTCGCCCGCTGGGGCGTCGGCTACGAGACGGTGGACGTGCCGGCGGCGTCGGACAACGGCGTTGTCGTGACCACCACCCAGGGCAGCAACCACTGGGCCGTGGCCGACCACGCCTGGGCGCTGATGCTGGCCGTCTCGCGCCGCGTGGTCGAGCTTGACGCCGTTGCGCGCTCGTTGACGTGGTCCCGACCGCTCGGGCGCGATGTCTGGCAGAAGACGCTCGGCGTGATCGGCCTCGGGCGCATCGGGCGGGGCGTCGCGCAGCGGGCGTACGGCTTCGAGATGAAGGTCGTCGCCTATGAGCCGTACCCCGACAGGGCTTTCTGCGAAAAGTGGAACATCGAACTCGTGGACACGATGGAGGAGGTGTTCCGCCGCGCCGACTTCGTGACCCTCCACGCGCCCGGCGACAACGTCTCGCTGATGAACGCCGAGCGGCTGGCCCTGATGAAGCCCACCGCTGTCCTCATCAACACGGCGCGCGGCGCCCTGGTGGACGAAGACGCCCTGTACGAGGCGTTGACGAGCGGCCAAATTGCCGGGGCCGGGCTGGACGTGCGCCTGTTAGAGCCGCCGGAGGACGACCGCTTCGAGAAGCTGAAGAACGTCGTCCTGACGCCGCACGTGGCCGGCTCGACGCACGAAGCGCAGGCCGTCAGCAGCGTCATGGTGGTCGAGCAGATCATCGCGTCGGCGAAGGGCGAGATGCCGCACGGCATCCACAATCCAGAGATCTGGGACCGCCGCCGTCGCTGACCACCGGAGCCTGGCGGGTGCGAAGCGTCGCGCCCATCTCCAGCCATCGGCCACACTGTCCGGGGTGCACACCGCGCGCCCCGGACGGAGGCCCGATGATCGACCGCGCAACCGACCCGACCTACCTTGCGTACCAGTACGGCGACTCCGAACGCCTCCGCATCCGCATCGAGGCCCACCGGCGCTACAGCGAACTCCCGACAGACTGGTACCCGCTCTTTGCCGAGCGTCTCGTGGCCGCGCCCGGCGTGACCGTGGCCGATGTCGGCTGTGGGCCGGGCAACATCCAACCGGCCCTCTGCGCGGCCGGGGCACGCGTCGCCGGAGTGGATCGGTCGGCCGGCATGGTCCGCGAGGCGCTGGCGCAAGCTCGGCGGGACGGCCTGCCGGTGCAGGTGCTCCAGGCGGACGCCCAGGCGCTGCCCTTCCCTGATGGGCAGTTCGACGGCGCCCTTGCCGCCCACATGCTCTACCACGTCCCCGACATCGCGCGGGCGCTGCGCGAATTGCGGCGAGTCGTCAAGCCGGGCGGGCACGTCCTGATCAGCACCAACGCCTCGGACCACTCGGAGCGCCTGAACGCCTTCCACACCCAGGCCGCCCGCGAGCTTGGCTACACACCGGCCGCCGCCAACCCGGACCGCCGCTTCAGCCTGGATCATCTGCCGCTGGTTCAGAGCGTCTTCCCGGATGTCGTGCTGCACCGGCTGCCGAACGCCTTCATCTTCCCGACGACCAAGGCGGCGCTCGCCTACTACGCCAGCGGCCGGGTGGACTCCATCGCGGAACGGTCGCCAGATGGCAGCCACCGGGCGCCGCTCATCGCGCGCGTCGGCGAACTGATCGCGGAGATCGTCGCGCGGGAGGGGGCGTTCCGGGTGCCGAAAGACGCCGGCTTCTTCCTGGCGACCGTGACGGCGTGATTTTGCGATGTGCCCTCGCGCCCTGATGACGGGTACAGTTCGGCCTTCGCTCACCGGGGAGGTGCATCGTGAAGGTCACGGCGTCCGCCATCTCGCTCAACGTGGACGACCCGAATGCGTCGGCCCGTTTCGCGACGGAGCACTTCGGGTTCGCTGAGGAGATGTCCGCCGACGGCTTCGTGTCGCTGGCGCGGCCCGACGTGGGGTTCAACCTGATCTTCCTCCGCACCGGACTGGCCTCGTTCAAGCCAGAGCGGCTGCGCGGACGGCCCGCCGATGGCCTCCTCGTCGTTTTCGTGGTCGAGGACATCGACGGCGAGTACGAGCGCATCCAACGTGAAGGCGTGCCGATCACCACGCCCATCGAGACGGAGCCGTGGGGAGAGCGCTACTTTCAGGTGACCGACCCGAACGGCGTCGTGATCCAGCTGGCGCAGTGGGTGGAGGCGCCCGGCACGGACGGCTGAGGCAGCCTACCGCAGCAGCATGTCGGCGTCGCGGGACAGGTCGCGCGTGATGTTCTTCTGGTGCGCCTCCAGCGTCCCGCCGCCGATCTCCAGCAGCTTCGCG
>JADLBJ010000017.1 GCA_020847765.1 Dehalococcoidia bacterium | reverse complement strand
CCCTCCCGACCTCTCTGCCTTCTTCATGGCGCGGGCCGGCAGCCCCCTGAAGAGCCAGGCGACGGGAAGCGACCTGCGCGCCGAGCGCCTGGTGCGCCAGGTGCGGGGCGAAGTCGAGGAGCTGCGCCGCGCCCTTCGCTCCCTCCAGGACGCACCCGAGCAGATGACCGAGATCGACGTCGACGCCGTCGCCGCCAACCCGGAAGGCGCCTGCGCCCTGCCACCCGCGCTGCTCGTGCGCGCCCTCGTCCAGATGCGCGAGCAGCAGGCGCGCCTCGAGCGCCAGAACGCCGGCCAGCGCCGCAAGCTCGAGGCCGCTCGCGCCCGCGCCCGCGCCCTCAAGCGAGAGCGCGCCTTCCTTCGCGGGCGCATGCAGACCTTCGACGAGGTCCTCGGCGCGCTTCACGCCAACCTCGTCGACCTCCGCGCCCAGCGCGACGCAATGCTCGGCGCACGCCTGCCGGAGCGGCAGCTGCGGGTCGGCCCGGACGCGCTGCCCCGACCCGGAGCCGGCTGATGGCCGGGGACCGTGCGCTCGTGCTCCGGGCAGAGGCGGCCCTGGCGGCCGCCCAGCTGCGCGCCGACGCGGTCGTCCGTTACGCGGAAGTCGACCTGCTTGTCGCGGCCCTGCGCGACCATGTTCGCGACCTGCAGGCGGAGCGCGACGAGCTCCTGCGCCAGGTCGCCCAGCTGCGCGACGAGGCCCGGCGGGAGCGCGCGCGCTGGCTGGGCCGTGGGCTCAAGCCACCGCGCTGAGCGCTACCGGCAATGTGAGACAGCTTTGAGCGGAGCACTGTCTGCGCCTGCCCCGTTCGGGACGGTGCAGACGGTAGCATGAAGCACGCCGCCGGCGCGGCCGCACGCTGATCATGCAGACAGACCAGGCACCTGAGCCGGCCCGGAGCCGGATGCCTCAGCGCGGGACGAAGGTCGCGCAACCGCGGCTCGGGAAGCCGCGGCTGCCTCCGACCCTGCGCGGGCTGGGGCTGGGCCTGGCCCTCTCGGCGGTCAACCTGGTCGGGGCGTTGCTGGTGCTTTCGGCGGTGGGCGGCCTGGGCAGCTGGACGTCGCGCCAGTTCGTCGGCATCTTCGGGCTTGTCGAGCTGGGCACGGGCGTCGCCTTCGTCCTCGGGCCCAACGTGTGGCGGATGCCCGTCCAGGCGGCTGCCGGGGAGCGGGTTGTGCTCGAACCGCGGCAGCTGCTCGTGCCGCACTGGGCCGGCAGCGTCAAATGCCTCGCCGGCGCGCTCTTCCTCGCCTGGGCAGCCGCTGGCGAGGGACGAAGCACCGCGTCTGCGCTCCTCCTTCCGTTTGCGCTGCTGCTGCCGGTGGGTGGGCTCGGCCTCTCGCTGGTGGCCGCCCGCTTCGGCACGACACGGCCCGACCTCGACGTCGTGACCCTCGTCATCCGCCGGCCAGAACGCCCGGAGCGGCCCTTGCCGCCCGTCAGCCTGAGCGCGGCCGTCGTGCAGGTGGTCGTCAACCTGGGCGCGTTCCCGCTCGTCCTCGCGCTGCCGCCGTCGATCCTCTACCGACCCGAGATTGCACCTTCGCCGGCGCTCCTCTGGTGGAGTGCCGCCGTCTCCCTGGCGCTGGCGGCAGCCGGCCTTCTCGCGTGGCGCGGGCGCTTCGTGCGGCGGGCCGACGCACCCGTTCGGCCGTCACTGGGCCCGGGCCCGCGTGAGGAGAAGCGCGAGCGACCCTGAGACCCGCCCCGTCAGCCGTGTCCCGTCGCCCAGGCGAGCAGCTCGGCCGCCGGCAGCGTGTTGACGATTCGCTCCGCGGGGACGCCCACCGCCTCCGCGCGCTCGCAGCCGAAGGGAAGCCATTCGAGCTGGGCGGGTGCGTGCGCGTCGCTGTCGACGCTGAAGCGGCAGCCGAGCGCAACGGCGAGGGCGAGCAGCCGTTTCGGCGGGTCGAGCCGCTCCGGCCGCGCGTTGATCTCCACGGCCTTGTCCAGGCGAGCGCAGGCGGCGAACACCAGCTCCGCGTCGAACTCCGACTCCGGCCGCCCGCCGCCGTCCGCCTCGCCCCTGCGTGTGCGCCGCCCAAGCAGCCGGCCCGTGCAATGCCCGAGGATGTCCAGATGGGGGTTGGCCACGGCCGCAACCATGCGCCGCGTCATCGCCGCGCGCTCCATGCGCAGCTTGCTGTGGACACTGGCGACGACGACGTCGAGCCGGGCGAGGAGCGCGTCCTCCTGATCGAGGGCACCGTCGTCGAGGATGTCGACCTCGATGCCCGTGAGGACGCGAAAGGGCGCCAGGCGCTCGTTGAGGGCGGCCACAGTCTCCAGCTGACGGCGAAGTCGGTCGGCGCTCAGGCCGTTCGCCACCTTCAGGCGAGGAGAGTGGTCGGTGAGGACCATGTACTCGTGTCCCAGGGCGATCGCCGCCCGCGCCATCTCCTCGATCGGCGCCCCGCCGTCCGACCAGTCCGAATGCGTATGGCAGTCGCCGCGCAGGGCCTGGCGGATGGCGCCCACCTGGGGAACGGCCGGTCCGCCCCCCGGCGCGGCCTCGGGGGCAGCAGCCTCCAGGCGCGCGAGGTAGGCCGGCACGCCGCCGGCGAGCGCTTCAACGACGACCCGCGCCGTCGCCTCGCCGACGCCAGGAAGGTCGCGCAGGCGGCCGGCTGCAGCGCGTTCGCGCAGGTCCCCCGGCTCGAGCTCGGCCAGCGTCGCCGCAGCCCGTCGGAACGCGCGCACGCGGTAGGTCGGCTCCCCGGAGCGCTCCAGCAGGTAGGCGATCCGCTGCAGAGCCTCGATCGGGTCCACCGTTCGATTGTGGCGGAGGCGCGGGCGCCTGGGAACCTTCCCGTCGAGGCTGGCGTTCTGCTGTGGACAAGGGTCCTGGCGACCCGGCGGAAAGGGTCCGCTGGCCCTGTCTCCCCGCCGCGCGTTCGCTAGCCTGACGACGTGGGGAAGGAGGAGGGGCCGATGTGCAGAGCGGTGCTCGCAGTGGGCCTGCTCGGTGTAGCCGTCCTTCTGGCCACGGGTTGCGGCGGAACCCAGAAGGCGGCCCCGACGGCGAGCGAGAACCCCTCCGCGACGCCGATCGCCACCGCCACTCCAATAGCGACGCCGGCGGCGGCGGCCATCCCGCCCTGTCCGAAGGACCTCGACGGCGCTATCTGCGAGTTCGCCGCCCGCGCCGAGCGCTGGGTGCAGCAGAACGACGCCGCCTCCCTGGCGGCCGGCTCGAGCTGGGACACGGCGACGGGCCGGGAGCTCATCCGCGGCAGCCTGGACACCATACTCCCCGTCCCCGAGGGCGGGCAGAGGCGACTGGCCGCGATCGGCTGCCCGATGGACGCGGTGCAGTGGTCGTGCGCGGCGGGGTTCAGCCTGGCCTTCACGACGCTGGCCGCCGGCGACGCGCCCGGGCCCGGTGACCGCCTGGTCGTGCTCGGCTTCCTCCGGACCGCCGCCGGCGAGCCTCGCCTTCGCCTGCTGAAGGAGCCGGAAGAAAGGAGCGTCAGGCCCATCCTCACCGGCGATCTCGCGCAGGAGGGAGGTCTCGCCTGCAGCAGCGCCTCGGACGACGACTGCGCGCGCGCCCGGTTCTTCGTCTACTGGACGTCGCCGGCTGTCCCGCCGGCCGACCAGGTGGCCGGGCTGCCGGTGGTGCCCATAGCCGTGGCGGATTCGCAGCCTGTCCCCGACGGGGGCGCCCTTCTGATTGAGACGGGCTGCTGGGGCTGCGAAGGTTCGCCGACAGGCCTCGATCGGCTCTGGCGGGACGCCGCCGGCACGCTCCGACGTGAAAAGCTTTGGCCGGGCCCGGGCCAGCTGACCGGCTTCAGCGTCGCGCCCGGAGGAGGGCGAATCGTCGCCGGCTCCTGCCGGGGCGACGCCTGCGGGGCATCAGCGGGAACGGGGCCGGCGACCGCCGAGACGACCCTCCACGAGTCGGTCGACGGAGGCGTCACCTGGCGCCGGCTGGGAGCGGTGGCGGGCATCGCCGGCCCCTCCGGGTTCGTCGGCGAGCAGGTGCTTCTCTTCCGCTCCAACGGCGAGGGCGACCCCTACGCCTGGCCATCCTGGTTCGAGACGTTCCCTGACGGCTGGCGACCGACGCCTCCTGCCGGGGCGCAGCCCTGGCCAATCGTCTTCAGCGGCGCTCTCGCCTGGCCCGTCGGCGATGGCCAAGCCTGGCTGCGAAGCGACGGGTCGCCCGCCTTCGAAGCCAGGCTTGGCCTCGAGATCGTGCGCCAGGGCGTCTGGCCGTACGCCGCTCCTGCCGGGGACCCGCTCCTCGTCGCCTGGCTGCAGGAACGGGGCATGCGCTACGCCGTCTACCGGACGGACCGGCTGACAGCCGTCTTCGAAGCGCCCAGAGGGATAGGCCTGTCCCTCGGACCCTGGCGCGACGACAGGACCGTCTTTGCCAACACCTCGATCCCTGGGGACGACGCGGCCTCCCCGGGCGGGCCGTCGCCGCGCTTCGGCTACAACCAGCCGGTGCTCTTCGACATCGAGCGCGGGCTGGTGATCCCGCTCGAAGCGCAGCACTTCAAGGGCAGCTTCGGGCGGGAGCTGGTGCGCGGCTTCACGCCCGGTCCGCTGGCTCGCGTCAACGCCCCGGGCGACTGCCTGAACGTGCGCGAGCAGGCGGCACTTGCCGCCAAGGTCGTCACCTGCGCGGCGGACCGCGTGCTCCTCAGAGCGGGAGGCGGCTCGCAGACGGCGGACGGCGTGACATGGCTCGCTGTCACCACGCCGGCAGGAGTGTCTGGCTGGGCGAGCGCAGCCTACCTCGAACGCTAAGCACCCTCAGGGGCGGCAGCTCCAGGGCGCCCAGCCCTCCTCGTGGAAAAGGTCGAGCGCCACGGCCGCGTTCTGCGCAGGGTTGAACGGGTCTGCCGCCGGCCCGAACCGGGCGTCGAACCGCCAGCGGTGGACCGGGTGGATCTGGAAGAGACCAAGCTCCCCGGCGGCGCCGACAACGCGCGGCCGCCAGCCGCTTTCGCAGCCGGAGACGGCGAGGGCGGTGGGCAGGTCTTTCTCGGGCCAGCCCGCCTGGCGGAGCATAGCCTCGGCGCCGCGCCGGCTGAGCGGCTCGGGCCTGCCCGAGTGGACGAGCACGAACCCGGGGCCCGCGGCAACGGGCGTGCCCTCGGTGCCCTCGGCGAGCACGCGAATGGTCCAGGAGCCCGAAAGGACGCCCAGGAGCAGGACGACAGCGAGCAGCAGCGGCCGGCGCGGGGCGGCCGCCGGAGCGTCAGGCGCCGGGGTCATAGTCCGCGCAGCCTACCGGCTCGCCGGTTGGGTGCAAGGTAAGGCGCCCCACCGCACCAAGGCGAGGAGTGTGCCTTCACCGGTGGTTGTACAGCTCGACCGTCCAGCGCCACTCGCTGCCGTCCTCGGCGTTCCACCAGCGCAGGAGGACGCCAACTTCGCCGCCGGGAAAGATGACAGGCCGCCCGGTGTCTGCCCTGTCGGGCCAGACCTCCTGGCGCACGATCGTCCCGCCCTCGCGGCAGAGGCGCGTCATCGGCAGCTGGTCGCCTTCGCGGCACAGCTCCTCTCCGAAGGCGAGGCGCACTCCCTGCTCGTCGCGCACCTCCACACGCAGGACGGGAGGCGCGGCGTGGACGAGCAGCCGGTCGGCTGCCTCGAGCCGCGCCCGCGCGAAGGGCAGCCCCTGCGCGGCCGCGGCGGGATACCAGAGGTCCCAGATCTCGGTCGCCACATTCCCAGTGTGCGGGCCGGGACGTCACCCATGCGGTAGACTCGGGCCTGTGAGCGCTCGCAACGGCGTCAACGGGCGACGGCACGAGGTGCTCGTCGCCCACAGCTCGGACCTGCACCTCGGCTTCGACGTCCGCCCCGCCGGGTTGGAGACGCTCGAGCGTGTGCTGCTGACGGCGGCGCGCGCGGAGGCGGACCTCCTGCTCCTCGCCGGCGACGTCTTCGACCACAACCGGCTGCCGCTCGAGCTGCTCGACGGCGCGGCGCGGCTGCTGGGCGACGCCGGGCTGCCCGTGGTCATCCTGCCCGGCAACCACGACTGCCTCGCCCCCAACTCGGTCTACCGGCGGGGCGGGCTCTCCGAGCCCCCGAACGTGCGCGTCCTCGGCATCCACGCGGAGAGCCTGGAGTTCGCCGCTCTGGACCTGCAGGTCTTCGGCCGGCCCCATCACGATTACGACGACATGAACCCGCTGGCTGACCCGCCGACGCGCACCGCGCGCTGGCAGATGGCTGTCGCGCATGGGCACTGGGTCACGGGCCCGCACGACGAGCACCGCTCCTGGCGCATCTACGAGGACGACCTGGCCGAGTGCCGGGCCGACTACCTCGCCCTGGGACACTGGGATCGCGCCGTGCAGGTCGGTGCCGGCCCGGTCCCGGCCTACTACTCCGGGTCCCCCTCCCTCGCCGGCACGCTCAACCTGGTGCGCCTCGGCGACGACGGCCTGGCCGTGCGCCGCGTCCCCATCGCCTCGCTCGACGCGGACGACGTGGCCGAGCCGCCCGCCTCCGGGCAGGCTGCCGGCTAAGCATCCCGAGCTCAGCGAACCAGGACCTCCCAGGCGTCGCGCAGGGTGGCCAGCGGCGCCTCTATCGGGCCGAAACGGAAACGCCCTGCCTCGGCCACGCGTCCGAGGAGGACGATCGGTACCGCCACTTCGCCGGCAAGCTCCTGCAGCCTGCCTGCCGCGTCACCGCGGGCGCTGACTACGACGCGGCCCTGGGCCTCGCCGAAGAGCGCCGCGTCGAGCCTGCCGTCGGGCTCAGCCTCGCCCGCGAAGCCGTGGTCCCCGAGCAGGGCGCACTCGCTCAGCGTGACGGCGAGGCCGCCCTCGGCGCAGTCGTGCGCGCTGAGGAGGAGGCCCTCGCCGTGCAGCTGGAGGACGAGCCCCTGCAGCCGGCGCTCGGCCTGCAGATCGACACGCGGCAGCCCGGCGACGCGGCCGTGCACCGCCTCCAGGTATTCGCTGCCGGCGAGCGCGGCGGCGGGCTGCGCCAGCTCCGCGCCAAGCAGCCAGACCTCCGCGTCCGGCACCGTGAATCCGGCACGCAGGGCCTTCGCGACGTCGTCCAGCAGGCCGAGCATGCCGATGACGGGGGTCGGATAGACCGCCCGCCCCGCGGTTTCGTTGTAGAGGCTGACATTGCCGCTGACGACGGGCGTGTCGAACTCGGAGCAGGCCTCGGTGATCCCGTGCACGGCCTGGGAGAGCTGATAGTAGACGTCCGGCTTCTCGGGGTTCCCGAAGTTCAGGCAATCGGTCACGGCCACCGGCACGGCACCGGTGCAGACGACGTTGCGGGCCGCCTCGGCGACGGCGATGGCAGCACCCGTATACGGGTCGAGGTAGCAGAACCGGGGGTTGCAGTCGGTCGTCAGGGCGACGCCCCGGTTCGTGCCGGGCACGCGCACGACGGCCGCGTCGCCGCCCGGGGGAACTGCGGTGTTGTTCAACACCTGATGGTCGTACTGGCGGAAGACGCCCCGGCGAGAGGCGACGTTGGGGCGGGCGAGCAGCGTCAGCAGCGTCGCCGTCGCTCCCCCTGGTTCGACGTCCGGAAGCGACGCGGGGTTGAACTGGTTCAATTCGCGGAGTGCCGCCGGCGGCTCGCCCTGGCGGCGGTACTCCGGCGGCTCAGTGGCGATGACCACCGGCACGCGCGCGACCTCGCGGCCGCCCGCGTGGACGACGACCTCGTCGCCGGCCGTGACCTGGCCGATCTCCTCGCAGTGCAGCTCCCAGTGCTGGAAAAGGCGGCGGACGTCGTCGACGTGCTCGCGGCGGGCGACGACGAGCATCCGCTCCTGGCTCTCGCTGAGCATGACCTCGTAGGGGCTCATACCGCCATCGCGCCGCGGGACGTGGTCGAGATCGAGGACGGCGCCAGCGCCGCCGCGGGCGCAACATTCGACGACGGCGCTCGTGAGCCCGGCGGCACCAAGGTCCTGCAGGCCGACGATCCAGTCGCGGTGCTCGCTGGCGAGCTCCCAGCAGGCCTCCATCAGGAGCTTTTCCATGAACGGGTTGCCGACCTGGACCGCGGGACGCATCTCTTCGAAACGCGCCTCGGGGTCTGTCCGGCTGGCGAGGCCGCTCGCCCCGTGGATGCCGTCGCGTCCGGTGTCGGCACCGACGAGCAGCAGGGCGTTCCCTTCGCCCCGCGCCCGCGCGCTGAGAAGCCCGTCGACGGGCGCGATGCCCACGCACATGGCGTTGACGAGCGGGTTGCCGTTGTAGGCGGGGCTGAAGAAGACTTCGCCGCCGACCGTGGGGATCCCCAGGCAGTTGCCGTAGCCCCCGATGCCGGCCACGACGCCTTCGAACAGGTACGCGTTCTGGGGCTCCTCGAGCGAGCCGAAGCGGAGGGAGTCGAGGATGGCGACCGGGTAGGCGCCCATGGCGAAGATGTCGCGCACGATTCCGCCGACGCCCGTCGCCGCGCCCTGGTAGGGCTCGATCGCCGACGGGTGGTTGTGCGACTCGACCTTCATGACCACGCAGAGACCGTCACCGATGTCGATCGCGCCGGCGTTCTCGGCGCCCGCGCGGGTGAGGACGCGGTCGCCGCCCGTGGGAAAGAGCCGCAGGAGGGGCTTGCTGTTCTTATAGCCGCAATGCTCGCTCCAGAGGGAGCCGAACATCCCCAGCTCGACCTCGTTGGGCTCGCGCCCGAGACGGTGCACGAGCAGTTCGTACTCCGTCCGGCTGAGGGCGACGGCGTCGAGCGCTTCCTGTTCGACCATTACCCTAGCGTATAAGGAACGGCGGTTAGGGGTGAGGCCGCGACTCCGCCGGCGCGGGTGCGACGTCGAGGATCACGACGCCGGCGACACGGTCGTGGAGGGCCCGCCCGAGCGGGTCGAAGAGCGCCCAGGCCTGGTCGACCGCCCCCGCGAGGAGTACCGTCAGCGAGGCGGCAACGAAGACGTCCTCCGACGGCAGCGAGCCCGCCGCGAAGACGGAATCGGCCAGAAGGAAGGCCGCGACCGCCTGCGGCAGCACCAGCAGCGCCCGCACCAGGGCCCGGCCGACCCCCGGTTCCTGGGCCGTGCGCAGCGCCACCATGCGCGTGTGCGTCAGGCGCATGCCCGGCGTCTGACCGCCCGCCCAGCCGAGCACGAGGTAGGCGAGGGCGATCGCGAGGGCACCCAGAGGCCACCAGGCGCGCAGGACGACGGCGCTGGCGCCGAGGGCAAACGGAGAGGCGACCACATAGAGGAAGACGTCGGCAGCGGCGGCGCCGGTGCGCGCCCCCGGCCCGGCGACGGCGAGGGGCACCCGCCGCGGCGATACAAACACTCGGCCACCTGCCTCGTGGCGGTGCGGGAGCATCCGAGCTGTCGCGGCTATCCAGGTCGACACTGTTTCGACCGTACGGCGGGAACGACCGGGGAAGGATCAGCGGCTCCGGGCCGGCGCTTGCAAAACGGGATCAGGCCCCGGCGCGGCTGCCGGACCCGTCAGCGGAGCAGATAGCGGACACTCCCGAGGGCGTTCCAGGGCGGCGAAAAGCGCAGCTCCACGGGGTGTTCGTCGCGCCCGAGGACGAACGCGACGCGCACGTCGGCCGTCAGGTTGCCCTCCTCCACCTTCGCCGGCGCACCCAGGCCGTCCACGCTGAGGACGTCAGGGTGGAGGGTGCGCCGCTTGCCCGCCTGGTTGGCGACAACGAGCGAGGCGTCGTCGGGGTGGAGGGTGCCGTCGCCGGCTGCGCGGTTGCGAAGCACGAACACGAAGGTGATCGCCCGGCCGCTGCCGGAATAGCCCAGTGCGCGGGCCACCTCGCTGTCGGGATCGGTCACGTGGTCGAGCGCCACGGTGAAGTCAGGGTTGCCGCGGCCGCCCGTGTAGAAGACCGTCGCCCGGGCCTCGCCCCGGCGGAGGGCCGCGTAGTCGACGGTCGTCGTGCCACCTCGCGAGCTGAGCACAGCGGCGACGGTGACCAGCGTGCTGACGCCGCCGACGAGAAGGATGCCGAGGACACCGCAGATCACGGCGCTTGCCCGGCTCCCGGGCCCCGCCTCGGCGGAAAGGGCGAACGGCGGGAAACGGTCGTTGAACGACGCGAAGAAGCCGACGACCCGGAACCACCAGCGGCTGACGCCCGTGACAAAGCCGAACATACCGCGCGGGTAGCGGCCGGTGAAGAGAATGGCGAACCAGGCGAGGACGGTCACCACGCCCACGGCAATCGCCAGGAAATAGAGGACGACGAGATGAGGGATGACCAGCAGCAGCTTCCAGAAGAGCACGCGCCAGCGGCTGAGCCGTCCCTGCGGCGGCTCCTCGTAGACGAGCGTGACGGGACTGCCCTCCGGGTCGAAGGAGGGATAGCGGTCCGTTTGGAGGAGTGCGTACGCCCAGCTGCGCGCGACGAAGCCGAGCGCCCCGGAGACGGCCACGAAGAGCCAGCGCGGGTACTTGCGCCGGAAGAAGACGGCAATCCAGCCAACGCCCATCGCCGTGTAGGCGAGGTTCCCGACGACGCCCGCAAGGATGGCCGCCGGGATGATGAGGAACAGGCGGAAGAGCGTCTTCCAGCGGCTCAGCCGGTCCTGGTAGGCGACGTCGTAGCGCATGGGGTAGCGCTCGGCGGGTGGCTGGGAATCGGGCGGCACCGGCGGACCAGGGGGCACGGCTCCCTCCCAGGCGAGCGCGGGCGGCGCCGCCGGAGGCGGCGCGGCCGTCTGCTCCCCGAACGCGACCGCGCCCGCGGCCGGTGCCCCCGGCGAAGAAGCTGGCCCGGGAAGCGTCTGCTCGTCGCTGCTCAAGAGCCCTCTCGGCCGCGCCCGAGACGACGGGAAGGCCTCACCCCTGGCTGAAAGTGAACGGCGGGTACTCGTCCGTGAGGAGGAGCACGTAGCCGTAGGCGCGGGCGTACCAGCGCAACCAGCCGGCGATGAAGTTGTGCAGCCCTTCGGGCACGGCACCCGTGAAGAGGGCGGCAACCCAGGCGATGAGCGCGACTACGGCGGCGGCATACTGCAGGACCCAGAGGATCACAAGGTGCGGGATAGCGAGAACGATACGGAAGAAGACGGTCAGCCGGTTGCGGGCGTCGAGCTGGGGCTGGACGGATGGCCGGATGGGATAGGAGGCGACCTCTTCGAGCGAGAACGGCGGGTACACGCCCGTGAGCAGGTAGGCGTAGCCCTGAACACGGATCGCCCAGCGCAGCCAGCCGCCGATGAAGTTGACCATGCCAGCGGGCGCCCGACCGGTGAAGAGAACGACGAACCAGGTGATCAGCACGCAGAAGACGGCGGCGATCCCGACGATGCCGGCAACGAGCCAGGCGGGGATCGCCATGATCAGGCGGAAGAACACGGTCGCCCGGTTCTGCGTCTGCGGTGGCTCGACCTGGAGCCCAATGGGGTAGCCGCCTCCCCCGCCCGCCATGTCGTAGCTGGCCGACATCGTGGTCATCGGACTCCCTCGCGGCCGGACGTCTTCTGCGCCCCGCGCCTGGCGATGTAGGCCCGCTCACATCGCCCGCGCAAGGTATACCAGCCGGTAAGCCCCTCGCAATGCGCAACTCCCCGTCGGGGAATGCCCCCAGGGCGTGGATTCGCGCGTTTCAGCCTCGACTGCGGGACGGCTGCTCATCGCTGTCCGCGCTAGAGCGCCAGCACCTGCCTCATGTTCCCCCGCAGCTCTTGGAGCGCAGGGCCCTGGGTGTGGCACGCGGGGATGCTGGCGGCCGTCCAGATGAGCCAGCCGTCCTCACCGCGCTCGCCAATGATCGTGTATTCGCGCGTCCCTCCTACCCTACCACCGCGAGAGCGCCACGGATGACGGACTCCCAGACGCGGTTGCCGTCGGTGCCGCCGACGAGGTGCTCCCCGGCCCGCTCCGGGTGGGGCATTAGGCCGAGGACGTTGCCCCGTTCGTTGAGTATCCCCGCGATGTTGCGCGCGCTACCGTTCGGGTTCGCCTCGGGGCTGACGAGGCCGGCCGCGTCGCAGTAGCGCAGGGCGACCCGGCCCGTGGCCTCCAGCCGGTCCAGCGTCGGAGCGTCGGCGTAGTAGTTGCCCTCGCCATGGCTGATGGGGACGCGGATGACGTCACCCTCGCCGAGCCCGTCGAGCCAGGGCGACGGACCGCCTTCGCGCCGGAGGTAGACCCACTCGCACCGGAACTGGAGGCTCTCGTTGCGGATGAGCGCGCCGGGCAAGAGCCCGCTCTCGCAGAGCACCTGAAAGCCGTTGCAGATACCGATCACCGGCAGACCGGCGGCCGCGAACTCCACCACCGCCGCCATCACGGGCGAAAAGCGCGCGATGGCGCCGCAGCGCAGGTAGTCTCCATAGGAGAAGCCGCCGGGGAGAACGACGGCGTCATAACCCCGCAGGTCAGCCTCGCGGTGCCAGAGGATGTCCGCCTGCTGCTCGAGCACGTCGACGAGGACGTGGCGGCAATCCCGGTCGCTCCACGTGCCGGGGAAGCGGATAACGGCGAACTTCATCGACAGCGGTTCCTTCTGTTCTGGCAGATCCTCGCGACCCGCACCACGAGTATATCAGCGACCGCGCGACCGCCCGGCCGAACGCGCCCCGGCACTGGCCGGACCGGCTCGGCGCTTCAGCTCTGGGCGAGGCGCGCCAGCTCTTCCGGGCCCGGCTGCGGGTAGGCGATGCGCGGGTGGTAGACCGCCTTCAGGGTCGCCTTGAAGCTGGCGGCGACCGCCTGCAGCTCGCGCATCGTCAGGTCGCAGTCGTCGAGCTGGCCCTCGGCCAGGCGCTCGGCGAAGACGCCGTCGACGAGGTCGTCGATGCCAGCGCCGGACTTGTCCGCGCCGGCGCGGCCGATAGCCTCGCACGAGTCGGCGAGCATGACGATCGCCGTCTCGCGCGACTGCGGGCGCGGGCCGGCGTAGCGGAAGGGCCCGGCTTCGACACCGCCGCCGTGCTGCACGGCCCGCCGGTAAAAGTAGGTGACGAGACGCGTGCCGTGGTGCTGAGGGATGAAGTCGCGGATGGCGGCCGGCAGGCGGTAACGCGCGGCGATCTCCAGACCGGCCGCCACGTGCTCGCGGATGATGGCGGCGCTTTCCTCCGGAGGGAGGCCGTCGTGCGGGCTGGCGTCGCCCTCGATCATGTTTTCGATGTAGTAGCGCGGGCGGGCGAGCTTGCCTGCGTCGTGGTAGTAGGCCCCGGCGCGGGCGAGGAGGCCGTCGGCGCCGATGCCGTCGGCCGCGCGCTCGGCGAGGGCGCCGACCATCATGGAATGGTGGTAGGTGCCAGGCGCCTCGTCTTGCAGGCGGCGGAGGAGCGGGTGGCCGCCCTGCGTCAGCTCCATCAGGTGCAGCCGCGTCGTCACCCCGAAGGAGAACGAGAGGACGACAAAGAGGCCGGCGCCGAGAACGCCCGCCGTTATGCCCCCCACGCCCGCGCTCAACGCTATCCAGCCAAGGCTTTCGTTCGCGCGCGGCGTGCTTATCAACCAGAAGGCGCCGAGCACGAGGCCGGTCGCCAGCGCCACGGCCACGCCCGCCACCAGGTAGCGCGCCAGCCGCTCTGCCCGCGCCACTGCCAGGGCGCCGGCGAGCCCTCCGGCCGCGTAGGCCGTGCCCAGCTGCAGCGCCTGCGTCGTCCCGGTGAAGCTCGAGCCGGCAAGGTCCGGCACGGCCGCGGCGATGAAAGCTCCGAACAGCCCGCCGCCTGCCGCCACCACGACGGCGAACGGCAAGTCTGCGAAGGACGCCGCCAGGATGGCGGCCACCGCCACCGGCAGGGCGAACACGAGATAGCGATGGTCTGTGTCTGGGAGCAGTTGGGGCACGCCCAGCCGTACCACCGCCAGCGTGGCGAAGATCACCGCGCCGACAAGCGCAAGGCGGCGCCCCGCACGGTCGGGCAGCGGCTGGAAGACGAAGAGGTACGCGGCGAGGAGGAGGCCCAATCCGAGAGCGAAGAGGCCGCCGCCCGCAGCCCTGTAATAGTCGAAGCCGCTGCCGATCACGCCGGTGGCGCGCAGAGCCTCGATCGTGGCCGCGTCGAGAAGCTGCCCCTCGCTGGCGATCACCTGCCCGCGCGTGTAGGTGGCGATCACGGGAGAGACGTGAGCGCGCGCGTCGTCCCGCTTGCGCGCCGTCGCCTGCTCGTCGACCGAGACGTTGGGCGCGACGAACCCCCGCAGCGTTTCGCGCAGGGCCGTGATCTCCGTGGCGCTCCCGCCGGCGTTCTCCGGCTGGGCGAGGGCCTGGGCGACGAGCGTGTCAACCTGGCCCCTGGCGACCGGCTTCTGCAGAATCTCGCCGAGAAGAGTGCGCACGCGCTGCTGAAAGCTCTCGAAGGCCACGCGGTCGAGCGCAACGATCGCCGAGCGCGCCGTGGGGTTCAGATCGGCGGCGTTCGGCAGGTTGTTCAGCTCGGCCAGCTTCTGCTGCGCGTTGACGAGGTCGGGCCGCTGCCGAATCACGCCCACCTGCTCGAGGAGCTTCTCCAGCCGGTCGAGCTGGGCCACGCGGACGGCCGGGTCGGGCGGCAGGAGGACGGCTTCAACCTGCCGTGCGGCCTCGTCGCGCGCTGCCTGCGTGAGGACTGCCGACTCGTACTGCGCGTCGTTGACGGCCTGGAGGGTGCGGGGGGCGCGCTCGCCCTCGCGCACGCTGTCGCCCGCCGGCGCGAAAGGCACGACGAGGAGGGCGGCGGCGCCGGCGACGAGGAGGCCGAACAACGCCGCCCGGCTCCGGGAGATGGCAAGGGAGGGCCGGCGTCGTACCATGGAGGCCCTTCAGAGCATACCAGCCCGGGCGAACATCGGCCGCGGCCAGCTGCCGCTGGCTGGTCCTAGCCCTGACCCTCCGTCAACAGGGCCCGCACTACCTCGTTCACGAGCCGGCCGTCGGCGCGGCCCACGAACTGACGCGTCAGGCGCGGCATCACCTTGCCCACGTCGCGCGGGCCGTTGGCGCCCGTCTCCGCGATGAGCGCGCGGGCGGCGGCGGCGATCTCCTCCCGTCCCGCCTGGGCGGGAGCGTACTGGAGGAGCACCTGCAACTCGGCCTCCTCTTTGT
The DNA here is from genome assembly GCA_020847765.1 of Dehalococcoidia bacterium. Taxonomy (GTDB): domain Bacteria; phylum Chloroflexota; class Dehalococcoidia; order Tepidiformales; family Tepidiformaceae; genus JADLBJ01. The sequence goes on along the minus strand of JADLBJ010000017.1, from coordinate 4,927 downwards.
CGGCGAGGTCGTCGCGACCGGCCTTGCGGAACTGCTCGCTGCTGTCGCGGCGCTGCTTCACCTGTTTCTGCACGACAGCGAGGACGCCCGCGTCGTCGAGGCCGGCCGGCCCGACAGGCTCGGTTGCGCCTTCGGGCGGAATCTCGGCGTTGCGGACGGCGGCAAGGAGGAGGCGGAGGGTGCTCTTCCGCGTTTCGTCGCGAGCCCGCATGGCGTCGGCCAGATCGGCCCGAACGCGCTCTTTGAGGGATGCCATGGCCGGCCTCCAGACGCGGTGGGCCCGGTTGCCCGGGCCCACCGTCGGTGCGAAGGGACTGGTCAGCGCCGGATGGCGGCGCGGGCTTCGCTGCGCAGCTGCTTCTTGCGGAGCTTGCGCAGACGGGCCGCTTCCTTCTTCTTCCGCTTCACGCTCGGCTTCTCGTAGTGTTCACGGCGGCGTGCTTCGGCGAGGATGCCGTCCTGCTGGACGCGCTTGTTGAAGCGCTTGAGCGCGCCCTCGAACGACTCGTTTTCGCCAACGATAACTTCTGCCAGGGGTTCTCACCCACCTTCTCGCGCACGTCTGCCCTCTGCGGGCGCGCCGACGCTTTACGGTAACAGCAAGCCCCGGTCGCTGAAAAGGGCCGCTGGCAGCCTCAGGCGGAAACCCCTGCGGCGGTGAGCAGCGCTTCGGGGCAGCCGGCCTCGCGCACCCGGCCGTCGAGTCGCGCCAGGCGGCCTTCGATCCAGATGCCGGGCCGCTCGAGCGAGAGCGCCGGCGCGTCGAGATTGAAGCGGTCCTGCTTCCGTCGCAGCTCGCGGGCCGTGGCGACGAAATCGGTGCGCAGGTCGCGCAGGAGGGGCGCCACCGCTGCCCAGCGGCCACCCCTGGAGGCAGCCTCGACGGTGCGTGCCTGGCGCCCGTCGATCTCCTCGACCTTCGCCCCGAGCACCTCGATCTCGCGGGCGAGCACGAGCCAGGCGGGCAAGAGGCCCCCGTTCTGCAGCACCTTGAAGCCGACCCAGTCGTTGCCGGCAAGCCGCTCTTCGGGCCGCCTGGGAAGCGGGCGGCCTTCGCCGGCCAGGCCATGGAAGGCGCCGGCGGCCATCGCCTCCTGAATGCCCGACTCGACGATTTGGTCCCAGCTCATGGTCGTAACCCCGGGGGAGGCGGCGAGGGTACAGAAACGGGGCCTGGCGGCCCCGCTGGTTCGTCGTCTCTGCCTCCCGCCGGCGGCTAGTCGGCCGAGGGCAGGACCTTGGGTTGCATGAGCTCCATCGGGCGCCCGCCGACCTTGAGCTCGCAGTTGCCGGGCTTGATCACGAGGAGCTCGATGCCCGACTCCTCGTCCTTGTAGCGCTTGCCGAGCTGGACAGCCATACTGCTGCGTCTCCCTGGTTACTTCTTGATTTCGAGCGGCGTGTCGCCGCAGGTGATGTCGGCGTCACCGCCCTTGGTGACAATGAACTCCGAGCCGCACTTCGGGCAGGTGTACCGCTTGCCGGTCTGCGCAGGCATCCGCATCCCCTCCTTCTCGAACGGGGCATGCTTCACCCCGTGCTTGTCGTGCGCGGATCGTAATCAGCGGCCGGCGGCCGGTCAAACCGCGGGCACGCCGGGGAGCCCGGGGGAACGGCCCGCGCCTGCTGCCTTCCCCGCGCCACTCGCGTCGGCCCTACTGGACGAAGACGTCCGCCAGCATGTCGGGGTGGTAGTCACAGGTGATCTTGAAGGTCCCTGCGTCGCTGAAGGTGATGGTACGCTGGTCGCCCTGCTTGAAGTCGCCGTCGTCCTTCTTGCCGCCGACTGTGATCGTGTGCAGCCCGGTAAGGTTGTCGAACTTCACACCGGTGCCCTTGGCCACGGCCACCACGCCCTTGTTGGGCGCGGACGTCTGGCCGTCCGCGACGACCGTCCAGTCGTTGGCGTGCGCCTGGATGGTCACGTCCTTCGATTGCGTGGCGGGCGGCGTGAGCGTGGCCACAGGCGTCGCGTTCGGGTTGACCTGGAGCGGCTTCTCACCGTTGTAGACGCTCGTGGGGACAGCGTACTGCACGCAGGCCGTGCCGCTGTTGACGCTCGTCGGCGGGGCGCTTCCCCAGGCGTCAGCCGGCAGCTTCAAGGTCTGGCCGATCCGCACCAGCAGGTCCGGGTCAGAGATGCCGTTCGCCTCAGCGAGGCTCTCCTTGGTGACGTTCGAATAGGTCTTGGCCACTTCGTCGAGCGTCTGGCCCTGGGCCAGATACCTGTCGACCTTCGGCAGGTTAATGATCACCAGCGGGCCGATGGGGGCGTCAGCGGCGATGCCGTTGAGCTGCGCCAGAGCAGCCGGCTCCATCTGGTGGATCTTCGCCACGTTGGCCAGCGTGTCCCCTTCCTGCACGAGGTAGTGCACGCCAGCCGGCAGCTTCAGCACCTGCCCCGCGCCAACCGGCGTGGCGACGTCGAGGCCCGGATTGGCGGCCGCCACGTCCTCCGGCTTGATGGCGTGCTGGGTCGCGATGGTGCCGATTGTCATGCCGGGCTGGACGACAACCGAGACGTTCTCCGGGAGCTTGAGGACGCGCTGGCCGCTGAGCGGCGTGTCGGTGGCGACGCTGGTTACCGTCGGGTCGGTCGGCGTCAGGACCTTTTCGTTCTGCGGCGTCTGGATGGAGGCGACGGGAATGCTGTGCTCGTCGGCGATCGACTGGAGTGTGTCGTCGGTCTGGACGGCGTAGGTCGCCCCTGCCGGCAGCGCAAGCGGCGTGCCGGGGAAGACGCCCGGGATCGGGTCGCCCCGGCCGATAGCGCCCTTCACCTTGCCCTGCGCGTCGGCGTTGAGCAGCGTGAAGGACGCCGTCTTCGTGTCGAGGTGATAGTTCAGGCCGTTCAGGTCGGCGATGATCATGGCGCCGACGTGCTCGTTCTGGGCGATCTTGGCGACCGTCTCCCGGTCCTTCTTGACGGTGTAGCTCCGGCCGTCGGGGAACTGGTTGGAGGGCGGGAGCTTGACGACCGTGTTCTTGGCCAGCTCCTGGTTGTAGTCGGCTATGTTGTTGAGCTTGCCGACTTCGATGATGCCGACCTGGTGATCCTTGGCGATCGTATCCAGCGTGTCGCCGCCGACCACGACGGCGGTGGCGGCGTTCAGGTTATGGCCGAACTCGACCGCCTCGACCCACCCCTGGCTCGTGGGGTTGCCGTCCTCGTCCTTGTGGTTGATGTCGACGGGGTCGGTGATGAGCTTGACGAGGTGCTCTATCTGCAGAGCGTTGAGGGAGCCGCCGTTCGTATTCAACCAGGCGGGCATGAGGGTGCCCGCGCGCCCGCAGCTGATCGTCCGCTGCAGAAGGGTGATGTTGTTCTTGAGGACGAGCGGGTCCTGGTTCTGGAAGTCCGCCTTGTTGAGGACGGGCCCCACACCGCCCTGCCCCTTGATGCCATGGCAGGTGCGGCAGTTGTTGGCGAAGAGGAGCGCCCCGCGCTCCACGGACTGCGAGTGGTGCCACTCCGTCTGGTCCTTGGCGCGGACGGGCAGGTCGATGACGCTATAGGCGGCGCACCCTCCCACGAAGGTGAAGAAGAGCACGACGATGAGCAGGATCTGCTTCTGGGTGTTCAAGCAATCCTCCGCCTAGGCGTTGTAGGCGACCGCGCGCAGCGGATTGTCGGCGCCGCCGCTCGTGATCTTGCCCGTGTTGACGTTGATGGAGCCGTCGGCGTTGACCGTCAGGAGCATGGTGTCCAGGGGGCGCGGCGCCGGGCCGAAGACGCGGATGCCGGCACGCGAATAGGTCGAGCCGTGGCAGGGGCAGCGGAACCAGCCGATGACCCCCGGGAAGTTGACCTGGGCGCCGTTGAAGGACGCGTTCCAGGGAACGGTGCAGCCCAGGTGCGGGCCCTTCCAGTAGAGGGCGAGCAGGCCACCGGTGCCGCCGACGCCGAGAACGTCGCCCTCCGAGCCCTGCAGGTTGGACAGCCAGAACTTCCCTTCGGAGATGCGCGCCGGCTCTTCGCTCGGCTTGGGGACGCGCGCTTTCGCGACATTCACAACGCCCCCGAAGCCGGTGGGGTGGCGGAGGTTGAAGAAGCCAAGGAAGCCGGCGACGAGGCCGCCCACGGAGAGAGTGAGGCCGGCGAAGACGCTGACCCGCAAGAAGGAGCGGCGGGCCAGACGGCGCGCTTCTGTCTGGCGCGCCTGTTCGACGCGCCGCGCTGTCCGTGCCGCGCCGGCCGATTGTTCCATCTGTGCCATCTCTACCGCCTCACTCCTGACCGGGGATACCTTCGCTGACTTTGAGCTCCCAGGGGAAGACGAGCTCCTGACCCTGACCGCGGAAGGCCGTGCCGGCGAGGGTCAGGATGCCGTAGGCACCGATAAAGCCGCTCATCAGCGCCAGCAGGGCGTCGCGCCGCGTACGCACCCAGCCGACCTTCCACATGATGTAGATCATCAGTGCCGGCAGGCCGACCATCGCGACGATGGGAATGGCCTGCTCCACCAGCCATGCCGGGAAGTCGAGGTGTTGGAACTGCGTCGGCCCGCCCGGCGCGTCGCTCGTCAGCAGCTTCAAGTTGAAGGGCAGATAGGGGATGTCCTTGGACCAATCGGGCCAGGGCAGCTGCGTCTGGATAGAGCGCACGTTCTCGATGAAGCGGAAGTGGTCGCCGCCGGAGAAGCCGAACCAGTCGTGCAGGAAGTAGGCGATCTTGCCAGAGTCCCAGAGGATGAGGGCCCAGGTGCCGACGACGCCGACCAACGCGGCCACGACGGTGATGCGGACCGACTTCTCCGTCGAGAAATAGGCGCCCTGGCCCTCGGTGTCACGGTCGAAGTAGGGAAAGGCAGCCATGAGCCCCAGCCAAATGGTCGGGATGATGACGCCGGCCATCGCCGCGTTCATGTGCAGGAGCAGCTCCTGCAGGTTGAGCAGGTACCACGGGGCCTTGGACGGGTTGGGCGTG
>JADLBJ010000016.1 GCA_020847765.1 Dehalococcoidia bacterium | reverse complement strand
CTCGTCCAGCCCGTACCAGCGCAGCCCGTGGAGGAAAAGTGCGTTGTCGTGCGGCCAGACGGAGCCCACGTGGTAGCCCAGGGGGTTGTAGCCCACCACCGTCGTGCTCAGCGTCCGCACCCCCCAGCCGCTGAACAGGTCGGGCTGCATCAGCCGTTCCGCCGTGCGCCCCGCCAGGTCACGCCGCGCCGCCCCCGCCCAGAGCACGTGGCCGGCGTTCGAAGCCGGCGTCGGCACGGCTTTGCCCGCCGCGTCAAGGCAGAGCACGTAGCCCAGCTCAGGATGAGCGTAGCGCTCCTGGAAGCGCACACCGAACTCTCGCGCCGCCCGCCACGCCTGGACCGCCCCCGCCTGGCCCATCATCGCCGACATGTGCGCATAGGCGTTCCAGGCCGCCGCCAGGTAGGCCTGCACTTCGACCAGCGCGATCGGCTGCTCCACGAGTCGTCCGTCGGGCCAGCAGATCGCGTCGTGCGAATCCTTCCAGCCCTGGTTCTCCAGCCCCGCCGCCGACTCGCGCGCGTAGGCGAGGAAGCCGTCGACGCCGCGCGCCGCCTCGTCGCGGCACCAGGCTACCGCTCCCTCGATAGCCGGCCAGAGCGACCGCAACGTCTCGTAGTCCCCGGTCCAGCGCACGTACTCGTGGGCCGCGATGATGAACAGCGGCGTCGCGTCCACGCTGCCGTAATACTGGCCGAACGGCACCTCGCCCGTGTTCGCCAGCTCCCCCCAGCGCAGCTCGTGTGGGATCTTCCCCGGCGCGGCGTCGTGCACCGGGTCCACCACCGTCGCCTGGTGCCGCGCCAGCACCACCAGTGACGTCCGCAGCACCTCCGGTGTAAACGCCAGCATCTCGATGCCCGTGATGAGGCTGTCGCGGCCGAAGAGGGTGTCGAACCACGGCACCCCCGCGGCGATGTACTCGTCCTCGTCGGTGATCGTGCGCAGCGACTCGATGTCCCGCACCGCCCGCTGGAGCACCGCCGTCACCGCGTCGTCGTCCGTCTCCACGGTTGCCAGCCCGCTCAGCCATGCCCGCTGCCCTTCGAGCAGGCGCGACGCCGCCCGCGCGAGGGTGTAGTCCGGATGGTGCCGTTCCGCGAGCACCTCCAGCTCCAGCGCCGTCGTCTCGCGCGGCTCCAGGCGCAGGTGGAACGTCGCCTCGTCGGCGTCGAGCTCGAATGGCTCCTGCTGGAATGTGATCGTCGTCGCCCGGACGATGCCGTCCTGCCCGCGATACCGGTAGACGACACTGCTGCTGCCTGCTGTCGACTCCACCTCCGGCCGGGCACCATGCCGCGTATAGCCGCGTACCTCGAAGATGTCCCGAAAATCGACCCCGATGGCCACCCGCAAGTCCACGTCCACGGCCTCCCGGCTGTAGTTCGAGACTGTGAGCGACTCCAGCATGCCGTCCGTCACCACCCGTTTGCGTCGCAGCACCAGCCCCTGGGCCGGGATGGTCCCGCCCCCGGGCGTGCCCACACCCGCATTCGTGAAAATCGCCGTCAGCCCTTGCTCCGTCTCCCGCGCGTCGAGCAGGATCGGGGGCACCCCCCCGAACGACACCGTCAGCCGCGATAGGTAGCGTGTGTCCCGGAAATACATGCCAGCGCTCGGCTCGCTCGCCGCGTCGATGTCCCCGTTCGGCAGGCTCAAGACCGACACCCCGTTTCGCCGCAGAACAACGTGGTGCGCGATCGAGCCAATGGGCAGCGGCTCCTCGCCAACCGGGAACCAGTCGGCGTCGGCGGCCGCTTGCCCGGATTGCACCGTCATTGCAGGGCGAGCTCCCGCAGGGCGCTGGCCGGCGCGGCCAGCCGTTCGCTTGTCACGAGCGATTCGGGCGCCAGCGGCGACGCGCCCCTCTCCACTTCCGCCCTGTAGAGCGCCTCGTGGGCGTCGATGCTCGCCTCTGCAGAGAAGAGACGCGTCACCCTCTCCCGGCAAGCCCGGCGATCGATGGTTGCCACCGTTCCGACCGCCCGCACCGCTTCCTCCACCGACCGGCAGACGTAGCCCGTCTCGCCGTGCGCGACGACCTCCGGGACCGAGCCGTTGGCGAACGCGACCACCGGCGTCCCCGTCGCCATCGACTCGATCATCACGAGTCCGAACGGTTCCGGCCACTGGATCGGGAAGAGCGTGGCCAGCGCGCCCCGGTAGGCACGCGCCTTCACGTCATGCGACGCCTGCTCGAGAAAATCGACCTCCACCCCCCGCAGGGCCGGCCGGACGACCGCCTCGAAATAGTCGTGCTCCCCCTGTTCGTTGATCTTCGCCAGCATCAGCAGCGGCAGCCCCGCGCGCCGCGCGATCTCGATCGCCTGCAGCACGCCTTTTTCTGGGTTGATGCGGCCAACGAACAGCAGGTAGGCACCCGGCGTTGCCGAGAACTCGTACTCCGCCGGGTCCAGGGCGTTGTAGATCACCGTCGCCGGGCACCCGTCCGCGAGCGTCGAGCGCTGGTGGCGGCTGATGGCGACCAGCCGTACCCGTCCCGCGAGGCGCGCATACAAGGACCGAAACGGTTCGATCACAGGCCCGTGGATCGTGTGCACGACGGGCACCGGCAGCGCCGCCCCGGTCGTCAGCCCGAGCACTGTGTGGTCGTGAATGACGTCGAACTCCCGCCAGTGCGCGTACGCCTCCGCGAGGTGCTGCATCTCCACGAAGGGGTCACCCAGGGCGCGCGACGGCGGCGTCTCGAAAACGCTTATAAGCCTGCCCGCAGTCCGCGATCCGCCGGACGCGAAGAGCGTCACCTCGTGGCCGCGGCGCGCCAGCCCGTCGGCCAGCAACGCCACGACGCGCTCAATGCCGCCGTAGCCGGTCGGTGGAACAGCGAACCAGGGCGGCGCAATCATACCGATGCGGAGCGGCGTCATCCGGTCTTCCTCGAGCGATCGCGGTCGGCGCGCGGCGCCAGCGTCCGGAAATCGGCGCCAGCGAGTCCGTGGCAGGTGCGGGGTACCTCTCTTGTACCGGCACGCCCCTCACTGTCTGATCACTCCCCTCCCCAGCACATGTCGATTCCCTAACATTGTTGGCCGCTTTCCTTGCGCTATCGCTGCTCCACACCGACGCGTAGGCTCCAACCCGCGATGAGCCCCGCCGTCGTCCGGCGCAATACGCTGCTCTTCTACAGCTACGGCTTCCTCATGAGCTCCGGGCTCTGGCTCGGCATCTGGATCAAGTACCTGGTGGACGAGCGCGGCCTCGAGCTGCGCTGGATCCTCGCCATGGACATGCCCTTCTGGCTCGTCGTCGCCCTCCTCCAGGCACCGACGGGCGCCCTTGCCGACCACATCGGCCGGCGCCGAGTGCTCATGCTCGCCGGCCTCCTCTACGGGCTGACGATCTTCGGTTTTGGTCTCACCACGAACTACGTCATGCTCTTCGCCGACTACATGCTCTGGGCTGTGGCCATGTCCATGCAGAGCGGCGCCGACCAGGCCCTCGTCTACGACACCCTCAAGCTCGCCGGCGAAGAAGGCCGCTACCAGAAGGTGGCCGGCCGCGGCTTCGCCTCTGCCCTTGTCGCCGGGTTCGGCGGCGTGCTCCTTGGCGGTGTCGTCGCGGACGCCACGAGCCTCGCCTTCACCGTTCAGGTCAGTGCCCTCTTCCCGCTGCTCGCCGTGCCCGTCGCCTTTGCCATGCGCGAGCCGCCGCGCGTCGAGCACGCCGAGCGCCGCTACTGGCAGGGCCTGCGCGACGGCTTCTCCTTCGCCTGGACTACCCCCCAGGTTCGCTACACCGTTCTCATCTCCGCCTGTCTGATGACGGCCGTGTTCGGCCCTGTCGTCCTGGTCCAGCCCTTTCTCCTCCATCACAACGTGGAAACGGCGTACTTCGGCGTCTTCCAGGCGCCGCTTCGCCTCGTGTCCGTCGCCGCCGCCCTCGTCGCCTTTCGCGTGGGCGCACGCACGGGCGTTGGCCCGCTCCTGGTCGTGGCGTTCGCCGCCGTCGTCGCGTCCTACCTCGGCCTCGCGGCCGTGGACGAAACGAGCGTCTTCGTGCTCTTCGCCCTGCCCGCGCTCGTCCAGGGCCTTACTCGCCCGGTCGTCGACGCCCACCTCAACACCCGCATCCCGAGCGAACGGCGGGCTACGGTTCTCAGCCTCTCGCAGCTCGTCTTCAGCCTCCAGGTCGCACTCTTCGAACCGGCCCTCGGCTTCCTCACGGACGACGTCTCGCTCACGGCCGCGTTCCTGTTCGCCGCCGCCTACTTCATCCTCGCTATGCCGCCCCTCCTGCTCCTCTGGCGTCGCGCCCACGCGCCCGGCCCGCTCGCGGAGCCGCTCCCCGCGCTCGAGTCGGCGCCGGGAGGCTAGTCAGTACAGCTCGACACTCGCGTATCCGCGCACCGAAGTCTCGCCCGCCTCGTTCTCCACCGCCAGCTCCAGATCTGCGCGCTGCCTGCCTGATTCCTCGTACGCGCGCACGACCCGGCCCCGCACCGTGAGCGCGCTGCCCGTGACGTCGGGCCGTCGGTGTGCCGCTCGCACCTGGCGGACGAAGCCCGCGTCGCCGAGCCACTCCTCGACCGCACGGTACAGGAACCCCAGCTTCAGCGGCCCCGGAATGAGCGTGCCCGGCATGCCCTGAGCGCGGGCGGCTTCCACGTCGTAGAAGATCGGCGGAAACACCCAGCTGGCCGCGCAGAAGCGAATGACCTGTCCCAGATCCGGCCGCACCGTCAGCGCCGGGATCTCCTCCCCTTCGCGCAGCTGAAGAGGCAGAGCCGTCATCTCTCGCCGCCCTCGCCGGGGACGTCGCTTGCGTCGTAGTACATCATCGTGCGCGAGGTCCGCGCCACGACCGCCCCGGTCACGTCCCGGACCAGGACCTCAGTCGGCACGAAGACGCTGTACCCGAACTGGCCGCCGAAGCGCTCGCGGATCTCGCCCACACGCCACTGCACCGTCAGCTCTTCACCCAGGCATAGCGGCCGCTCGAACGTCATCTCGTTGCTGATCATCAGCCCGTCCGGAAGCAGCTGCGGCACGTCCAGCGGCTCCGCTTCGGCTTCGAGCGCGACCAGCACGAACCCCGGCACAGCCTCGCCGGGCGCAAAGCGACGCGGCCGCCCGCCCAGGTAGACGTCCATCGTCCGCTCCACCATCCGGCTCGTCAGGCGTACCGGCACCGGCGCCGTCGCCTGCCCGATCAGCGCCCGGACCTCGTTTGTCAGCAACGACTCCGCGACCACCCGCGCAGGCTACCCCAACTCCGCGCCGCGTGCGCGCCCCCGCTCGCCAGCCGGGTACACTGGCGACGTGATCTACCTCGACCACGCCGCCACCGCGCCTCTTCGACCGGAAGCGCTGCAAGCGATGCTCCCCGTCCTCGGGCCGGCGTTCGGCAACCCGAGCGGGCTCTACGCCCTCGGCCGCGAAGCGCAGGTCGCCGTCGACAGCGCCCGCACGGCCGTCGCTCGCTGCCTGGGCGCGCGTCCCTCCGAAATCGTCTTTACAAGCGGCGGCACGGAGAGCGTCAACACCGCCCTCCTCGGCATCGCCTACGCCATGCGCCGGGCGGGTGCCGGTAGCCACGTTGTCACCAGCGCCGTTGAGCACCACGCCGGCCTCCACGCCAGCCAGCACCTCGAAGAGCTCGGCTTCGACGTTACCTACGTCGGCGTCGACAGCGCCGGCCGCGTCGAGCTCGCCGCCTTCGAAGCCGCCCTCCGCCCGGACACCGTCCTCGCCAGCGTCATGCTCGCCAACAACGAAGTCGGCACCCTGCAGCCGATCGCCGCCGTCAGCCGCATCCTGCGCCAGTATCAGGGCCGCCGCCAGCACCGCGTCCTCCTCCACACCGACGCCGTCCAGGCGCCGGGCTGGGTGCCGCTCGACGTCGAAGCCCTCGGCGTCGACGCGCTCAGCCTCTCGGCCCATAAGTTCGGCGGCCCCAAGGGCACCGGCGTCCTCTACCTGCGCCGTGCCACCCCCTTCCGCCCCCTCCTCCACGGCGGCGGCCAGGAGTCCCAGAAGCGGGCCGGCACCGAGAACGTCGCCGGCATTGTGGGCACGGGTGTCGCTCTCCAGCTGGCGACCGTCGGCGTCCACGTGCGCAACGCCCGCGTCCGCGACCTGCGCGAGCGGCTGCGCGCGGGCATCCTCGCCGCCATTCCCGAGGCTGACCTCAACGGTTGCCAGACCGACTGTCTGCCAAACAACTTGAACGTCTCCTTTACCGGGATCGAAAGCGACGTCCTCGTCACCGGCCTGGACGCTCGCGGCGTCGCCGTGAGCTCCGGCAGCGCCTGCTCGAACTCCACCTGGGAGCCGTCCCTCGTCCTCATGGCCATGGGCGTCCCCATTCGCCGGGCAGTCGGCAGCGTCCGGTTCAGCCTGGGCGAGACCACCACCGCCGCCGAGATAGACGCCGTCCTCGCCCTCCTCCCCGAAGAAGTCGAACGCGCCCGCGCCGGCTCCCTCATGCGCGCCCTTCGCCCCTGAGCTTCTCGGCTGATGGTGTCCGGACTCGTCGCGTGCTCCGGCCCCGGGCCGCCTGTCCTTCACCTCCTGCCCCTTCTACCATGGCCCAACTCCCGTTCCGGAGGTTCCCATGCCTGCTGGCCGCGTCGTCCTCATCACGGGCGCGTCTCGCGGCTTCGGTGCGGCCGCCGCCCGACTCATCGCCGCCCGGGGCAACACAGTCGTCGCTACCATGCGCAACCCGCAACGCGACGCGCCCGCCGTCCGCGAAGGCCTCGAAGCGCGCATCGAAGCGACCGCGCTCGACGTGACACACCCGGACGAGGTCCGGGCTGCGGTCGCTGCGGCGCTCGCCCGGCACGGCCGCCTGGACGCGGTCGTCAACAACGCTGGGTACGGTCTCTTCGGCCCGGTGGAAGAAGCCACTGACACCGAGATCTGGCGCCAGCTGGACACCAACCTCTTGGGCCAATGGCGCGTTCTCAGCGCTGCCCTCCCCGCCATGCGCAGCGCCTGCCGCGGCAAGATCGTCAACGTCTCCTCGCTCGCCGGCCGTGTCCCCGGTCCCTTCCTCGGCCACTACGCCGCCTCCAAACACGCTGTCGAAGCGATGTCGGAGTCCCTCCGCTTCGAAACCGCGGGCAGTGGCGTCGAGGTCTGCGTCGTCGAGCCCGGCATGTACGCAAGCGACTGGCAGACGACGAACCTCGACGTCTCCACTCCACTGCGCGAGGGACGCAGCGCCTATGCCGCTGCCCCGCGTGCGCTCGCCGCTTTCCGCGCGCAGGCGGCGACGCGTCCCGGTAGCGCTTCCGTGGGCGCCGCCCTCGCCGACGTCGTCCATCTCGAGCAGCGCCTCCCCCTCCGCTGGCCCGTGGGCAACGACAGCGTGCAGATGACCGCCCTTCGCCTCGCGTCGACCGACGAACAGTGGCGCTTCCTCCTCCGCGCCGGAGCGCTCGGCCCCTTCCGTCGCTGGATGTTCGACGATGCCGCCGGTTCCGCCCAGGCGGCAATCGACCACGATTGGTCCGCGCCGCAGGTCGTTCTCGTCACCGGTGCCTCGCGCGGCTTCGGCGAAGCCGCCGCCCGCGAATGCGCCCTTCGCGGGCACACGGTCGTCGCAACCATGCGAAACCCTGGCCGGGACGGCGCCCGCGTCCGCCAGGGCCTCGATGAGCGTGTCCACGTCCTCCCCCTCGATGTCACCGACGAGCAGAGCGTCGCCCTCGCCGTCTCGCAGGCCGTCGCCCGTTTCGGCCGCGTCGACGTCCTCGTGAACAACGCCGGCTATGGCCTCTACGGCCCCGTCGAGGAGCTGACCGAAGGCGAGGTCCGCCGCCAGCTCGACACGAACGTCCTCGGCCAGGTACGTCTCCTCCGCGCCGTCCTGCCGCACATGCGCGAACGGCGCACAGGCAAGATCGTCAACGTCAGTTCCGTCTCGGGCGTCGTCCCCAGCCCGCTCATGGGCTTCTATGCCGCCTCGAAGCATGCCGTTGAGGCCATGTCGGAAGCCCTCGCCGACGAGGTCGAGCCCTGGGGCCTCCAGGTGTGCGTCCTCCAACCCGGCATGTACCGGAGCGACTGGCAGACGGCAAGCCTGGACCTCAGCCAGACCGTTCGCCACGGCCGCAGCCGCTTCCAGCCCGGCGTCGAGCGCATGCTGGGCGAGTTTCGCGCTCGTGCCGCCAGCCGCCCGGGCTCCGAGGCAGTCGCCGCCGCCGTCGCCGACATCGTTCAATTGCAGCAGCCGGTCCCGCTGCGCTGGCCCGTCGGCGACGACGCCATCCGCGCCATCCGAGCGCGCCGCGCCACGCCCGACGGCGATTGGGAGCGCCGCATGCTCGCTGCCGGCTGGTGCTTCCGCTCGGCCGAAGCCCGGCCCGCGCCATTGCCGGCCGTATAATCGAGACGTGCCCCCCGCTCCGTCCCCGAAGCCCCGCCTCGTCATCCTCGATTCGCACGGCATTCTCTTCCGCGCCTTCTTCGCGTTCGCCAACTCGGACAAGCCCCTGATGACCTCACGCGGCGAGCTCACCTTCGCCACCCACGGCTACGCCGAGACCCTCATCCGCGTACTCGACCAGCTGCGGCCCACCCACATTTGCGCCGCCTGGGACGCCGGCGGCAAGACCTTCCGCCACGAAGCGAGCGAGGCCTACAAAGCCACCCGCCGCGAGACGCCCTCGGAGCTTCTCCGCCAGATGGAGCGCGTGCGGCAGCTGCTCGACGCATTCAACATCCCGATCTTCGCCGTCCCCGGCTACGAGGCCGACGACGTCGCCGGCACGATCGCCCGCCTCGTCGCCGCGCAGGGCGTCGAGACCTACATCGCCACCCTCGACACCGACCTCGTCCAGCTCATCGGCCCCAACGTCAACCTCTTCATGTTCCGCCCCTACCAGCGCGACACCGTCGATTACAACGAGACGCGCGCGGCTGAGCGCTATGGCTTCAGCCCGCCTTACATGATCGACTTCAAGGCCCTCAAAGGCGACACGAGCGACAACGTCGAGGGCATCAAAGGCATCGGTGAGAAGACGGCAACCGACCTCATCCGCCAGTTCGGTAGCGTCGAATCGATCTATGCGCGCATCGACGAGCTCAAACAGCCCGCCCTCAAGAAGAAGCTGGTCGACGGCGAGGAGCAGGCACACCGCAATAAGGCCCTCGTCACCATCCACACGGACCTGCCCATCGACTTCGACCTCGACGCCTGCCGGGTGCGCGACTACGACCGCGAGAAGGTGGCCGCTCTCTTTCGCGAGCTCGAGTTCCGCGTCCTCGCCCAGCGACTGAACGAGGTGCTCGGCAACCAGCCAACCGCCGTCCGTTCCGCTGCCCAGGAGGTCGCCGTCGAATACGAAGCCGTATGCGACGCGGCCGCACTCGATGCGCTGGTCGGACGCCTGCGCGGGGCCGGGCAGTTCGGCTTCACCGCCCTCTCGACCGCCGGCGACACCAGCCACCCCCTCCTGCTCGGGTTCGCCTTCGCCACCGAGCCCGGGAGAGCCTGGTACGTGCCCGTGGGGCACGCTCCCCGCACCGACAGCCCGTCCCTCCAGGTCAGCCGCGACGACGCCCTGCGCGCGCTCGGCCCCCTCCTCGCCGACGGCCAGCTGAAGAAGACGACCTACGGCACGAAGTACCTCATGCACCTGCTCGCCCGCGCGGGAATGACCCTCGAAGGCGCCAGCTTCGACGTCTCCATCGCCGCCTTCCTCCTCGGCGAGACCAGCTCCACGCTCCACTCCCTGGTCAACGAGCGGCTGGGCGTCGAGCTGGTCCCGCTTTCCAACCTGATCGGCACCGGGCGCAACGTCATCTCGCTCGCTCAGTGTGAGATCGACCGGGTCGCCGAGTATGCCTGCCAGCAGGCGGAGACGCTCCTCCGCGTCCGTCCCCAGCTCGAGGCCCAGTTGAACGAGCGCGGGCAATGGCCCCTCTTTGCTGACATGGAGCTGCCCCTCGTACCGGTCCTCTACCGCATGGAGAAGGTCGGCGTCACCGTCGACATCCCCGTCCTACGCGACCTCGCTCAGGGCATGACCGGCGACATCGTTCGCGCCGAGCGCGCCGTCTACGACATGGTCGGCCACGAGTTCAACATCGGCAGCCCCCAGCAGCTCAGCGACGTCCTCTTCCGCGAGCTCGGCCTGCCCAAGAGCCGCAAGACCACCCAGGGCTACAGCACCGACCAGCGCGCCCTCGAAGCGCTTCGTCCCGTGGCCCCAATCATCGACCTTATCTTCGAATACCGACAGCTGACGAAGCTCAAGTCTACGTACCTGGACGCCCTTCCCGGCGCCGTCGCCGAGGGCGGGCGCATTCATACCGACTTTCAGCAGACCGTCGCCGCCACCGGCCGCCTCAGCAGCGCGAACCCCAACCTCCAGAATATTCCTGTGCGCACCGACACCGGCCGCGACATCCGCCGCGCCTTCGTTGCTGCCGGCTTCGACGACCCCTGGTTCGTCGCTGCGGACTACTCCCAGGTCGAGCTGCGCGTCCTCGCCCACGTCACCGGCGACCACGGCCTGATCGACGCCTTCCTCGCCGACCAGGACATCCACCGCGCGACTGCCGCCACCGTCTACGGCGTTGCTCCCGAGGACGTCACCCGCCAGATGCGCGACACCGCGAAGATGGTCAACTTCGGCATCGCCTACGGCATGGGCGAGTTCGGCCTCGCCAGCCGCACCGGCATGTCCCGCGAAGACGCCGACGCCTTCATCCGCTCCTACTTCGCCAGCTTCCCCGGCATCGCCGAATGGCAGCAGCGCACCCTCGCCTTCACCCGCGACAAGGGCTACGCCGAGACCGTCTTCGGCCGGCGCCGCTACCTGCCCGCCATCCACAGCTCCAACTTCCAGGTGCGCAGCGCTGCTGAGCGCGAGGCGATCAACATGCCCATCCAGGGGACGGCGGCCGACATCATCAAGATCGCCATGATCCGCGTCGACCAGGAACTGCAGGAGCACGAGCTGCGGGCGCGCATGCTCCTCCAGGTCCACGACGAGCTCATCTTCGAATGCCCCGCCGAGGAGCGAGAGGGCGTTCGCGACATCGCCCTCCGCGCGATGCCCGCCAGCCTGCAGATGAGAGTTCCCCTCAAGGTCGATATCAAGCAGGGCAGGAACTGGGCGGAGATGGCGTAGTCACCACCTCAGCCGCCGCCGATGGCCGGCACGATCGTCACGTCCGCGCCCGGTCCCAGCGGCTCATGGAGCGCGAACGACTGCATCTCCCCGTCGATCGCCACCGCCAGCTCTGGTCGCAACGCGCCGTCGACCGCCACGCGGTCGTAGATCCCCGGGCAACGCGCGTCCGCCGCGCGCAGCAGCTCCCCGAGCGTCCTCGCTGCCACCTCCAGGCGGTCGCTCCCCCCGCAGAGCGGCCGTAACAACGCGGGCACGTGCAGCACTGCCACCGCGGTCAGGCCATCAGCAGGTCGGCCCGGTGGAGCGTCCGCGTGAACGGGTTCAGCACGAGCCCGAACTGCTCGAGGGTAACCGCGCCGAGAAGCGGCACGTCGCCCGGCTCGCCCAGGATGACGGGCGTCGTCATCTCGCCCTCGGCCAGCCGGATGCGGCATTCGCCAATTGCCCGGCGCATCTCCGTGCCGTCCGCCAGTCGGAACCGCTGCGTACGCAGTGGCGTCAGGCCGAGCGCCTTCCACGCGCCTTCCGGCGCGATCGTGTAGGCCGAGCCGCTGTCGACGAGGAAGTCGAGCCGGACCTCCTCGTCATTTCGGCCGATGAGAGCGCCTGGTACAAACGTCAGTCCCACGCGCCCAGTCTACGCGAGCCCCTGCGTCTCCTCCATGATGCGCCGCGGCGATATCGGCAGGTCGCGGAAGCGATGGCCCGTCGCCTCCGCGATCGCGTTCGCCACGGCCGCGAGCGGCGGCACGATGGGCACTTCCCCCACGCCGCGCACGCCATATGGATGACCCGGATTCGGCACCTCCACGAGCACCGTCTCGATCAGCGGCAGATCCAGCGCCGTCGGCATCCGGTAGTCCAGGTAGCTCGCGTTGAGCAGGCGACCAGACTCGTCGTAGTAGTACTCCTCGTTGAGCGCCCAGCCGACGCCCTGCGCCACGCCGCCCTGAATCTGCCCTTCCACATACGACGGATGCACGGCCGTCCCGACGTCCTGCACCGCTGTGTACCGCAGGATCTGCACCTTCCCCGTTTCTGGGTCCACCTCCACGTCGACGACGTGCGTGCCGAAGGCCGCCCCCACCCCTCGCGCCTGGACCGCCCCCTTGCCGGCGATCGGCCCTCCCGTCTGGCCCGCCTTCGCCGCGATCTCGCTGAATCTCAGCCGCTTCGTCGCGTCTCTTGTCGATTGGACGCCGCCGTCCTCGTAGACGAGCTCGGCCTCGTCGACCCCGAGCAGCTTCGCCGCCCGCCGGACCATCTCCTTGCGTAGCTCCTGGCCCGCCTCGTACACGGCCAGGCCGCTGGCGAACGTCACGCGGCTGCCCCCCGTCACGTCGTTGTACGAGATCGAGTCTGTGTCGGCGACAGTCGGGCGAACCGCCTCGAACGGGAGGCCCAGCGTCTCCGCCAGCTGCATCGCCAGCGACGCCCGCGTGCCTCCGATGTCCGTCGAACCCTCGATCAGGTTCACGGTGCCGTCGCTGTTGGCCGACGCCACCACGCTCGACTGCAGCCCAGCGTTGAACCAGAAGCCCGAGGCGACGCCCCGCCCGCGGTTCGGACCTTCGATCGGCGAACGGTAATGCGGGCTCGTCAGCGCGGCCCGCACAGTCTCTTCAGCGCCGATCCGTGGAAACACGGCACCGTTCACCATCCGTGTCCCTTCGTGCGCGCTGTTCTTCAGGCGAAGCTCGAGCGGATCGAGCTTCGCGTTCTTCGCCAGCTCGTCGATCATCTGTTCCGTCGCGAAGGCTGCTGCCGGCGCGCCTGGTGCGCGATAAGCGGACGTCTTCGGCTTGTTCACACAGACGTCGTACGCGTCGATGACGAAGTTCTCGATGTTGTAGGGCGAGAGCATCGTCATTGCCCCCGCACCCACCGCCGACCCGGGATAGGCGCCCGCCTCGTAGGCGAGCGTCGCCTGAACGGCCGTGATCCGGTCGTCCTTGCGCGCCATCTTCATGCGAATATACGAGCCGCTCGTCGGGCCCGTCGCCTCGAACACGTCCGTGCGGCTCATGACGATCTTCACAGGGCGCCCGCTCTTCTTCGAAAGCAGCGCCGCCACCGGGTCGAGGTAGATCGGGATCTTCCCGCCGAAGCCGCCGCCAATCTCCATTGGGATCACGCGAATCTGCGAGACGGGCAGCCGCAGCACCTCCGCTACCTGCGAGCGGACGACAAAGGCCCCTTGCGTCGAGGTCCAGATCGTGAGAGTTCCGTCGGCGTTCCAGCTAGCCGTCGAGTTCTGCGGCTCGATGTAGCCCTGGTGCACCATCTTCGTCGTGAACTCGCGCTCCACAACCTCGTCTGCCGCGGCGAACGCCGCCTCGACGTCGCCACCCGCGAAGCGAAGATGGCTCGCCACGTTGCTCGGCCTGCCGCTCCCCTGCCCCCCCATCTCCTTCGTCACCCGCTGCTCATCCAGGAGCGGCGCGTCCTCGCGCATGGCGTCGCGCACCGCCAGCACGGGCGGCAGCACGGCGTACTCGACCCGGATGCGCCCGGCCGCCTCCTCGGCGATATGCGGGCTCGTAGCAGCCACGGCGGCCACCGCATGGCCCCGGTAGAGCACCTTGTCCGAAGCGAGCACGTTGTCGCTCAGCTCCTTGACGCTGACCGCGCCTTCGCCCAGGTCCTGGACCACGTCCTCCGCCACGGGGAAGTCCGCCCGCGTGACGACGGCCATCACGCCCGGCACCTTCTCCGCCTCGCTCGTGTCGATGGAAAGGACGCGCGCATGGGCATGCGGGCTGCGCAGTATTTTGCCGTGGATCATCCCCGGCAGCCGCACGTCGGCGCCGTATTGCGCCTTCCCCGTTACCTTCTCGACGCCGTCCGGCCGCACTGGCCGGGTGCCGATGACCTTGTACGAGGGGTGTTCGGTTGCTGCCATTCCTTCACCTCTGTCGGCGCGGTCTTCGCCGTCTCTGCCAGGGCCGGGTTCGTCGCCTGTGCGGGGCGTTCCGCTGGAGGACGCAGGACCGCCGTACTCCTCCGGTCGCCGCCCGCTCGCGTGCGCTACTGGCGCGCCGGCTCCATGTCGTCGGCGGCCTTCAGGACCGCCCTCACTATCTTGTCATACCCGGTGCAGCGGCAGAGGTTGCCCGCCAGCCAGTAGCGCACCCGCTGCTCGTCCGGATGCGGCTCCTTGTCCAGCAGAGCCTTGGCCGAAACGATGAACCCCGGCGTGCAGACGCCACACTGCAGCGCAGCTTCCTCGAGGAAGGCCTGCTGCAAAGGATGCAGCCGGTCGGGGTTGCCGATGCCCTCGATCGTCGTCACCTCGGCGCCGTCGATCTCCACGCCCAGCACGCAGCAGGCGTTCACCAGCCGGCCGTTCAGAAGGACACTGCACGCGCCGCAGTTGCCGTTGTTGCAGCCCTCCTTCGTCCCCGTCAGCCCCAGTTCGTCGCGCAGGACCTCGAGCAGGCTCTGCCTGGGCTCGCAGAGGAAATCCGTCGCCACCCCGTTAATCGTCGCCTGGACATAAGTTCGAGCCATCTACCGGGCCTCCCGCGCTCGCTGGAGCGCGCCGCGCAGGGCACGCACGGTCAGAACGGACGCGAGGCGCTTGCGTTGCGCCACCGAGCCGCGCATGTCGGTGATCGGGCTGGCGACGCCTGCCGCGAGCTCGCCCGCGCGCGCGAACGCCTCTTCGCCGGGCACCTCGCCAGCCAGCGCTTCGGCCGCAGCCTTCGCCATCAGCGGCGTCGGACCGACTGCCCCGAGGGCGATGCGCGCCCCCTCGATGCGGTCGCCCGTCGCGTTCAGCTCCAGCCGCGCGCCGGCGCTCGCCACCGCGATGTCCATCTCGTTCCGCGGGATGAAGCGCAGGTAGAACGCACCCGACCGTGGCGGTTGCGGCGGGATCCTGACCTGGACGAGCAGCTCGCTCGGCTGCAGCGTGTTCACCCCCGGCCCGGCGAACAGCTCCTCCACCGGCAGCTCGCGCGTGCCGCTCGCCGACCCGATCAGCAACCGCGCCCCCAGCACCATCAGCGCCGCGGACGAGTCCGCAGCCGGGCTCGCGTTGCAGAGGTTCCCGCCGAGGCTAGCGCGTGACTGGATCGCCGTGCCACCGATGATGCTCGCCGCGTCCACCAGCGCCGGCACTCGGCGCAGGACCTCCGCGTCCTCATAGAGCGCGGCCAGCGGCGCCGCCGCTCCGACCTCCAGCGTCCCGTCCGGCGCGAAGCCGAACCGCATCAGCTCGGGAATGTGCTTCAGGTCAATCAGCTGATCGCACCGCTTGCGCCCTTCGCGCAGCTGCACGATCACGTCCGTCCCCCCTGCGAGCAGCAGGCTCGTGCGCCCGTTGCCGAGGTGGGCATATGCCTCCGCGAGCGAGCGCGGGGCAACGTAGTCGAAGGCTTCCACAGGCATCCTCAGCGTTGGATTGGGCCCCAGGAGCGCCACGGGCTGGGCCGTGACGCGTGCGCGGTCGATCATAAGGGCCGTGAACCGGCTTGTCTTGCGCTCTCGCCCGGCCTTTCGTCGCCCCTTCCTGCTTGCTCTGGCGGCCGCATGCGCTGCATTGCTCCTGCTGGTCCCCGCTCACCCGGGCGCCGCAGCCGAGGCCGTGAACCTCTTCCGCGCCCATTACGACGTCCGGTCCGACGGCACCGTCGACGTCACCGAAGAGATCCTCTGGGACTTCGGCAGCGCCAGCCAACACGGAATCAACCGCGACCTCGTCGATCGCCAGCAATGCGTGGCGCCCCCTCTGGACAGCGAGGCTCCCACCCATCCCTGCCCCGACGGCGACGATCGCCGCTGGCGCTACGACATTGTCTCCGTCGAAGCGGCCGACGCCGCCGGTGCCGAGCCCGCCTACCATCCCGAGCCCTACGAGCGCTCAACCGTTGGCGACGGTATCCGCCTGCGCATCGGCGACCCGGACAAGACGGTCAGCGGCGCTCACTGGTATCGCGTTCGCTACCGGCTGGAGGGAGCCCTCACCGCCTACCCGAGCCACGACGAGCTTTACTGGAATGCCCTCGGCGACCAGTGGAGCGTCGTCGTCGAGCAGGTGCAGATCACGGTCTCCCTTCCGGCTGGTGCGGCCCGTGTCCAGGTGGACTGCTACCAGGGTCCGGAGCATTCGACCGAGCCCTGTTCCGCAACTGTTGCGCCATCGGCGTCTGACGGGCCCATTGCGACGTACGCCGCGGCCCGCGCCCTCTCGCCAGGTGACGGGCTGACCCTGGTCGCTGGCTGGCCCCCGGGGCTGGTCGCCGTCTCGCCCCCGCTCTTGGCAGACCGGCCGAGCGTCGACGACTACGTTTCCTTCGAGCCGCTCGACTTCGGCGCCCTGGGCCTCGTCGGCCTCGCCTCCGTCGTCGGCCTTGGCACCGTCTGGTGGCGCCACGGCCGCGACCGCCGCTACCGCACCCTCTACTACCTCACCAACGACCCCAGCGAGGAGACGCGGCCACTCTTCGGCCACACCGACGTCGTCGTCGAATACCTTCCGCCCGAGGACTTGCGTCCCGCGCAGATGGGCCTCCTCCTCGACGAGCGCGCCGACACGCTCGACGTCACCGCCACCGTCGTCGATCTCGCCGTCCGAGGCTACCTCCACATCACCGAGATCCCGAAGAAGGGCTGGTTCGGCCACACCGACTGGGAGCTCGAACGGCTGAAGGCGGCCGACACTACGCTCCTCCCATACGAGCAGAAGCTGCTCGACAGCCTCTTCGCCGACGGCGAGAAGGTCACAATCTCGTCCCTGAAGAACCACTTCGCCGAGCGCCTCGGGAAGGTCGAAAAGGCGCTCTACGCCGACGCCATGCAGCGCCGCTGGTTCAGCGGCAACCCGAATGCGAGTCGCAACCTCTGGCTCTTCGTTGGCCTCGGCGTCGCTGCCCTCGGTGCTGTCCTCGTCTTCGCCTTCGCCGTCCTCATCGGGCGTGCGCTCATCCCCGTGCCCGTCGTGCTCGCCGGGCTCGTGCTCGCAGGGCTCTCCCGGGCAATGGGCAAGCGCACGGCAGCCGGCAGCGAGGCACTTCGCCGGGTCCTTGGCTTCCGCCTCTACGTGGCCACCGCCGAGACCCGCCGCCAGGAGTTCAACGAGCAGGAGAACATCTTCGCCCGCTACCTCCCCTTCGCGATCGTCTTCGGCTGCGTCGACAAGTGGGCGCGCGCCTTCAGCGGCCTCGACGACCAGGTCGCGCAGTCGACGAGCGGCTGGTACAGCGGCGTCGGCGCCTTCCAGGTGATGGCCTTCAGCGAAGGCCTGCGCGGCTTCTCATCCTCCGTCTCGTCCACCATCTCCAGCACAGCCAGCTCCGGGGGCAGCGGCTTCAGCGGCGGCTTCTCTGGCGGCGGTGGTGGCGGTGGCGGCGGCAGCAGCTGGTAGTCCGCGGCGCGAGTGCCCGCCTCCGGTCCCTAGTTCATTTCTCGGAAGAGGAGCGCCGGCCCCACCGGCGCCCACATCTCGATGAGCAGCTCCTCGAGATCGCCCGCCCACTGCTCCCACGTCCCCCGCGCATAGGCTGCTTCCGGGCTGCCAAGCGCCGCCTGCACCACCTCCGCGGCCGCGAACTCGTAGAGTCCGAGCTGTGTCCCTCCCGCCGTTCGCCCCCCGCGGACGGAGACGACGCCGGGGATCTTCTCCACGTCCCGCAGGTGCACCTCGCGGAACCAGCGGTCGAACCGCGCCGCCGCGCCCGGCTTCGTCCTCGCCCGCAGCAGCATGAACGGCGTGTCGCCCCTCACCCATGCGCCTCCCGCAGCAGCACCTGCACGAGCGCCAGGCTTGGCTCCAGCCCGAACCGCGTGTCGACGACCACCAGAGGCACGGTAAAGGGCTGAGCCCGTCCGCGCATCAGGTCGAAGACCCGCCCGTCAGCCTGCGAGGCGCCCGCCCGTGGCCGCCTCAGGCGCCGCCGGATCTCTTCCTCTGGCGCGACAAGGCGAACGGCCAGGAACGGCACGCCCAGCCGCCTGGCAAGCCGAACGAACCGCCGCCGGTCCTTTCCCAGCAGGTTCGTCGCGTCCACCACGACGGGCCGGCCGGCGCCCAGCAACGCCTCCGCCCGCCCTTCTACCTGCGCGAACACCCGCCCATGCTCCGCCGGTGTGTAGGCTGGCTGCGGTGCTATCTCGCGGCGGATGGCGTCGCTCTCTAGGTGGGCCGCGCCCGTTCGTGCACAGAGCGCGCGGGCGAACGTCGTCTTGCCCGCCCCCGGGTAGCCGGAGAGCAGCACGAGCGCCCCGTGGCCGCGAAAATTGCCGTCAGCCATCAGCCGTGATAGGCTCCACGTGTCCACAAGATAGGCAAAGGAAGAGTCGAAAAGAAGGTTGCTGACCAAAGAGCGCAAAGACGAACTGATCGAGAGCTTCGCAACGCACGCGGGGGACACCGGTTCTTCCGAGGTCCAGGTGGCGATCCTTACCGAACGGATCAAGTACCTGACGACGCATCTCAAGGCGAACAAGCATGATTACCACACTCGCCGTGGCCTCTTGAAGCTTGTGGGCCAGCGTCGCCGCCACCTCCGCTACCTCAACCACCGCGACGTCACCCGCTACCGCGACGTGATAGCCCGCCTCGGCCTCCGCAAGTAGCGGAGGCCTTTGTTCGTTCGCGCCTCTGCGCGTCTGCCTGTTCTCCAGACCTTTGCCTGCCCCGCCCGGGGCACCGCATGCCGCCTGGTGGCCCCTTGCACCGGGCGCCCAGGGGAATGCAGGGAATAACAGAAGAGAGTCATGAAAACATACGAGCTTGAAGTCGGGGGCAAGACCCTCACCATCCAGCATGGCATCCTCGCCATGCAGGCGAACGGTGCCGTCACCGTCCGCCAGGGCGACACCGTCGTCCTCGTCGCGGCCTCCATGGCCGCCGCCCGGGAAGGCATCGATTTCTTCCCCCTCACCATCG
>JADLBJ010000217.1 GCA_020847765.1 Dehalococcoidia bacterium | reverse complement strand
CTTTAGCCACTGGCAGAGCATGCCAGTCTCCAGCCCTAAACCGGACAACGGCGGCCAGCACGCCAAGCGAAATGGCTCCGAAATAGTTCCAGTAGATGCTGACGTTTGCTGCCATCGCGAGCATCACCCAGAACCAGATGGACCGGCCAATGCGTGAGGGAATGACAGCAATCAGGAACGGCGCAAAAAGATAGAACTGTTCTTCAGCCGCAATGCTCCAGAAATGATGGCCCGTTCCATCAAGAGGCATGTCATTTTGCGACTGGTCAAGCTGGGGCGGCCCGAAGAAATCATAGACGAAGGTGATCTTGTAGAAGAAGAACTCAAGCCATTTCGCGGTGACGGGCTCTTTCAGAAGGCTAGCGGCCATCAACAGCATTATTGCCACGAAATAAGGTATCCAAATTCGGGCTGCCCGGTTGAAATAGAAGCGGGGAAGATCCTGCGGCGTCGAGCGCAGCAGGATTCCGCCGATCAGCCAACCACTCATGGCGAAAAAAATTTGGACCGCGAGATTTCCTGAATTTTCCCATAGCGGGATGCCCGCGTGGCCAACCGCTACCGTGGTCGCCAGGACAATCCTGAGATAGTCGAATGCCGGATAGTATTGGGTGCCATGTGTTTTGCTCATCTGTTTGGCAACCTATATGGCCCGACAGCGCCTCGCAACCTGGACTTCTATGCTTAGAGGAAGTTTCGATAAATGTCCCTTGAACGCGAAGTCGGCGCCTTGCAGGCCCGCATGGAAACCGTGGAGGCGGAACTGCAGGGCATCCGCTCCGATGTGCGCGAGATCCGTGATGCGCTGGTCACCGCCCGCGGCAGCTGGAAGGCGCTCACGCTTGTCGTAGGGCTTTCCGTTTCGCTGGGCGCGGCCGCAGCGAAGCTCTTTCCATTTTTGCTGACCCCAGGACACTGAACCATGAAAACCTCGCTCAAGGGCATGCTCGCCATTCTCGATGAGGAAGCGCTGGTGCTTGCCACCTACAAGGACAGCAAGGGCGTGCCCACCATCGGCGTGGGCCATACGGCGGCGGCCGGAGGTCTTGCGCCGAAGCCCGGCAACCGCCTGACCCTCGACGAGGCGATTTCACTTTTCACCTCAGACCTGGCCAAGTTCGAAAGCCGAGTCGAGCATGCGATCAGCCGGGATCTGGCCGCGCATCAGAACGACGCGCTCGTCTCCTTCGACTTCAACACCGGCGCGATCGATGGCGGGTCGGTCGACGAAAAGATTAACGCCGGCAATCTTGACGCGGCCATGGACGCCCTGCAGCAGTACAAGAAATCCGGCGGCGCCACGCTGCCCGGTCTCGTCAGGCGCCGGGCCCGCGAGCGCGCCATGTTCGAGCGCGCCGAATATCCGGTAGTGAGCCATATCAAGGTCTATGACCGCTATCCCGGCAAAATGCGGAAGGTCGCCTTGTCAATGCTTGATCTTTCGGCCTTTGCCGATGGCGCGCCGGCACCGGCAACGGCCCCAGAGCCAGCCAGGCCACGCGGGCTGCTGGCAGCCCTTATCGATCTCATCCGCGCAATTTTCAAAAGGAGAACCTGATGCAGTATCTCGGTTTTATTCTGTTGCTGGCGCTGGTTGCCACACTTGGCGTTATTCTGTTCTCGCCCATGCTGAAGGGCTGGCGCACGCAGATATTCGGTTACGTCACGATGACTGCGGGAGCCCTGCTGCCCCTGGCAGGCGAAGTGGTTGATTACCTGCAGACACTGGACTGGCGGCAGTATGTGCTGGCCAGCGACCGGAAGAATCTTGCGGTGCTGGCCATCGTCGGCGGCCTTGGCTTCATGGGCGTGGTCCTGCGCCATATGACCACTGGGCGCGTTGGCACGAAGGACTGAGCCATGCTGGCAATTCTTGGCCTTGTCTTCCCGCTCATCAAGTCGTTCCTCGGCGAGAACCTGATTGAGAAGTTGCTGGCCCACAAGCAGGCGCTGGCCGCTTCTGCAAACGAGCGCGAGCGCGCCGAACTGGATGCCGATGTGAAGATCCTGGGATATGAGCTGGAGCGGCGCAAGGCCATCCGCGACCTGCAACTCCGGGAATACGAGCATCCCGTCCTGTGGTGGCCGAAATT
>JADLBJ010000015.1 GCA_020847765.1 Dehalococcoidia bacterium | reverse complement strand
CAGGTGCTGCGCCGCGCCGGTATCGTGCGACCGAGCCCGTTGCGCTGGGTCGTGCGCGTGGCAACGGCCGGAGCCGGAGCCGCCGCCGTCTTCGTCGCGATCGCCGCCTTCACCGGGATGATCTCGGTCAGGGGGCAGATAAACGACCTGCGCAAGGAGAACGTCGCGCTCCAGGACCAGATTCGCGACGCACTTTCGCAGAAGATAGAGATCGCCGCGCTGACGCAGCGGCTCTCCGAAGAAGAGCGCCCGTCCTCGGAGCTGCGTTCGGCGACCCGGAGCGACCGTGACCTACTGCTGGCAATTATGTCGCCCGACAGCGACACGGCCGAGGTGTTCGGAGTCAACGACTACGCGAGCGCGCTGGGGCGTCTCGTCTGGGACGAGCAGCAGCGCCGCCTCTGGTTCATCGCCAGCCGGCTGCCTGCGCTGCCGGAGGGCCAGACGTACCAGATCTGGGTGAGCTCGGGCGGGCGCTATGCCAGTCTCGGCACGTTCAACTCGGACGCGAGCGGCTTCGCCCGCTACGAGACGCTCGTCCCTCAGGGGCTGAAGTCGTACGAGAGCGCGGTGGTGACGATCGAACGAGCTGGGGGCGCGCCGGAACGGTCGGGGCAGAGCGCCTTCGTGACCGACCTGTCGCGCCTCCGCCGCTGAGGCGTTAACCCTCCGCAGCCACTTAGCTGGCCGGGCCGAGGACGCTGCCGAAGAGGTCATAGTCGCCGGTGTGGTCGACGCGCACGCGCACGCGCTCGCCCGGGCAAGCGGCCCCACGGGCGATGACCAGGCCGTCGACCTCGGGAGCCTCGCGGTACGTGCGCCCGGCGACGACCCCGTTGCCCTCGTCGTCAGCCCCCGTGCCCTCGACGAGAAGCTCGAGCACCCGCCCACGAAAGCGCCGCGCCCGGCCCGCGGCGACGCGCCGCTGCTGCTTCATGAAGCGGTTGCGGCGGTGTTGCTTGAGGTCGTCCGGCACCTGGTCCGGGAGGTCGAAGGCGCCGGTCCATTGCTGGCGGGAGTATGTAAAGCAGCCGGCGTGGTCGAAGTCGATCGCGCGAGCGAAGGCCAGCAGCTCTTCGAACTCGGCTTCGGTTTCGCCCGGGAAGCCGGCGATGAACGAGGTCCGCAGGACGACATCGGGCATGGCGGCCCGGAGCCCTTCCACGAAGGAGAGGACGCGGTCGAGGTTGTGCGGGCGCTGCATACGCCGGAGGACAGCTTCGGAGCCGTACTGGAGGGGCACGTCGAGGTACGGGACGACATTCGGAATGGTGGTCATGGCCTCGACGAGGGCCGGCGTGACGCGGCTGGGATAGGCGTACATGAGGCGCAGCCACACGTCAGGCCCCACGGCGTCAGCGAGCGTGCCCAGGAGAGCGGGGAGGCCGGTACCGACGGGAAGGCCGAGGTCTTCGCCCCAGGCGGTGGTGTCCTGAGCGACGAGCACGAGCTCGCGCGCGCCCGCGGCGACCAGGCGTTGCCCCTCCCGGACGAGCCAGCCCGCGGGCGCTGAGCGCAGGCGACCTTTGATGCGCGGGATCACGCAGAAGGTGCAGGGAGCGTCGCAGCCGTCGCCGATCTTGAGGTAGGCGGAGGGGCCGGTCAGCGTCGCCGGGCGCTCAGGGATGTCGAAGACGGCGTCGACATCGACGCTGAGAAGGCGCGCGACGTCGGACCATTGACCGACGCCGAAAACGTGGTCGACGGCGGGCACCCGTTCGCGCACCTCGCTGCCGGTCAGCTGCGTGAGGCAGCCGGCCACCACGAGGATCTGCCCGGGCCGCTTGTCGGCGGCGAGCGCTTCGATGGCGGCCAGCGACTCCGTCTGGCTCTGCTCGATGAAGCCGCAGGTGTTGACGATGAGGGCGTCGGCCGCCGCGGGCTCGACCACGGGCAGAAGATCGCCGCCGGCCAGAAGACGGTCGAGGTGCTCGCTGTCGACGTCGTTCTTGGGACAGCCGAGGGTGACGAGGTGGTAGGTTCGTGGGACCGCCATCAGGGGCCGTCGCTCACGACGATGATGACGTTGCTGCCTTCGGGCTGCTCGAGGCCGCCAGCGGGTGCCTGGTCGGCGACGGAACCCTTCGGCACCGTGCTGCTCGGGGCATGCTGCTCGCGAGCGCTGAAGCCGGCTTCTTGGATGGCGAGCCGGGCGGTCGCCGCTGTCTGCCCCTTGACGTCGGGTACGACACCGCGCGTCGTCTGCAGCCCAGAGGTGGCCGCCGCAGAGGAAACGTCAGCTGTCGACGTGCGGGCGCCAGCCGGTGAGGAGGTGCCCGTCGGTGGTGTTGCCCCGCCAGCGTCGTCGCCGCCACCCAGGCGCGAAATCAGGAAGGCGAGGACAACAACAGCGATGACAGCGCCGACGGCGATGACGAGGACGGTCATGCTCCGCGTCTGGGCGGCCGGGTCGGTCTTGAGACGGCGGGCAGGCGCCGGCACCCCGATGTCGACGCCGATCATCGGCTCCCAGCCGTCCTCGTGGGCCGCGGAGGGCGCCGGTGGCAGGGGCCGACGCTCGGGCGAAGGCGCGGGTGGCGGCGGCTGGTCCTGGCGCGGCTGCCCTGGCTGTTCTGTCCGGGGGGAGCGGCGCCAGGTTGGCCGGGCCGGGCCCACGGCGCTGATCGGCTCGCGCGGGCTGGGACGGGATGGCGCCGGTGGAGGCGAGTAGCCGGCGTCGTCCTCGCGGGGGAAGAGGGCGAGCGTCTCCTGGGGGTCGAGCCCGAGGTACTGGGAATAGGAGCGCAGGAAACCGCGCGCATAGACCGGTGCGGGAATGACCTCCAGCTGTTCGGACTCGAGGGCCTGGAGATAGCGCCGGGAGATGCGTGTGTCGCGTTCTGCGTCTTCGAGGGTGAGGCCCCGGGCTTCTCGCGCCCGGATCAGCCGTGACCCAAGTTCACTCATGACCCACCTCTGGGCACCGCTCAACGTAACACGTGCGGCCGCTACGAGGCATGCACTCTCAGTCGGCGTCCGCGTCGTCGTTGAGCGCTTCGAGGGCGGCGCTCAGCTCGGCGCAGCGCTCTGGCGAGAGTTGGGCGTTGACGTCCCCTCCGAGGAGGGCGAACCATTGCTGAACGAAGGCACGGACAGCAGGCGCGACGGGGGGACCGGTCGGGGAGCGGCGAAGAAGCGGCGAAACCGGGCGGCCAAGCGCCTCCAGCGTGCGTTCGCCCGTAAGGACGGCGAGGGCCGCGCGAAGGTGGCGGGGGCGCACCTCGTCGCTGCCAAGGTAGCCGGCGACCGCGACGGCGGTCGTCAGGAGGTCGGCGAAACGGACCTCGCCGTCGGTCACTCAGGCGTCGCGGACAGCGTGCTCGAGTCGGGCGGTCGCGTCGGTATAGGAGGGTCCGGGGCCGACATGGACCGGGCGGCCGAAGGTCACACGGATACGCGCACGGGGATGGGGAAACCACTTGCCCTCGTAGAAGCCGGGGCGGAGCACGTCGATGCGCATGGGGAGTACGGGCGCGCCCGTCTCGGCGGCGAGCAGGCCGATGCCGCTCTTGAAGCTCTTCATCGGCCCCATCACGGTGAGTCGGCCCTCGGGGAAGATGAGGACGTGCCAGTCGTCGTCAAGCATGCGGGCAACGTACTCCAGGCTTTCGCGCACGCCGCTGCCCTCTTTCGCGAAGGGGAAGGCATTCCCCAGCAAGGCTGAGCCAAAGCCCCGGACGCGGTTGCCGAAGATGTCACTCGCGGCGGCGGCAATGGCGACGCGGCGCCGGAAGGCTGAAGGCATGGCCCGGAGGAGCAGCGCCTGGTCAAGGTGCATGTTGTGGTTGCTGACGATGAGGCAGGGCTCGTGGATGGCGCGGAGATTGGCCCGCCCGCGCACTTCGAGGCGGTAGCCGATACGAATGGCCGGAAAGAGCAGCGTCCCCTGAAGGAAGCGTCGAATCCAGCAGACGAGCCGCCAGCGCGGCCATGTTGGGAAATGGTGGTTCGTCGGCTTGTGGCCGCGACGCTCTACCATCGCCCGCAAGTCGGCGACAGTGGTGTGCGGGCCGACCTCCGTGTCGTCCACGTAGACGCCGAGCTCCTCTTCGATGGCGGAGAGGAGCTCCACCCGGCCGAGGGAGTCGAGGCCGAGGTGCTGGCCCAGCTGCTGATGGTCGGCCACTGGCTCATCGCGACCCGTGCATTGTGCGACCAATCGCAGTAACGGGTCAGTCTCCGGACCGGCTGGCGGGGGTGAGGATGGGAGCGCCGCGGCGTCCTCGAGGGCGGCCAGGACAAGGGCGCGGCGGACCTTCAGGGTATGCGTGCGCGGGAAGTCGTCGTGGGGCCAGCGCGTGAAGCCGTGAAGCTGCTGGCGGTCGTCCAGGCGGGCATTGGCGGCGGCAACTGCGCCGGCAGCGGCGCCCGGCGCGGCTTCGACGACGGCCGCGTGCAGCCGGACGCGACCGCCCGCTACACGGCCGACGACCACGGCGTCGGTGACGCCGGGCTGGTGGCGGAGGGCGTCCTCGATGTCTTCCGGGTAGACGTTCTGGCCGTCGGGAAGAACGATCAGGTCCTTCTTGCGGCCTTTGAGGTAGAGGTAACCATCCTCGAAGGCGCCGAGGTCGCCGGTGCAGTACCACCGATCGACGAAGCTGGCGGCAGTGGCTTCGGGGTTGCGCCAGTAGCCGGCGAAGACGTTGGGGCCGCGGACCATGACTTCGCCGTCGGGCGCGAGGCGGACCTCCTCGCCCGGGAGGACCACGCCGACACTCCCCGGCCGGTTGCGAGCACGGGGGTTGCCAGTGACAACGGGCGAGCATTCGGTCGTGCCGTAGCCTTCGACGATGTCGACGCCCATGGCCTGCCATTTCGCCTGCACCTCCGCGTCCAACGGGGCGCCGCCGCTCACAATGACCTCCAGGGCGCCGCCAAGATGCCGGAGAACGGAGCGAAACAGGAGACGGCGGCCGCGGCGCGGCAGACGACGGGCGACGGCACGCAGCCGGCGGAGGAGCGGCAGTCGACCGCTGGCTGCCGCTTCGCGCTCGATGCCGCCCATGAGCAGGGCGAGCGCCTGAGGCACGGCCATGATCATTGTCGGCCGCCACTCCTGCATGAGGCGCACGAGCGAGGCCGGCTGGCGGCTGGCCGGGTAGGCGATGGCGGCGCCCACAGAGAGGGGGGCGAAGCAGCCACCCGTCTGCTCGAACATGTGGCTCAGGGGCAGAAGCGAGAGCATTCGCGTGTCCGGCGCGATGGCGAAGACCTGCAGCCCCGCCTTCACGTTCGACACGATGTTGCCGTGGGTGAGCATGACGCCCTTCGGGTCGCCCGTCGTGCCCGAGGTGAAGATGATCTCGGCGAGCGAGTCGGGGCCGGCGGGCGCGGGCTCTATCTTGCCGTCGACGGGCAGGTCCAGCTCACCGAAGGTGAGTACCGGGATCTCCAGTTCGCGCAGGACGGAAGCCTCCTGCCGCCCGGCGATGCCGATCACGGGCTCCGTCTGGCCGACGACACGCTCGACAAACTCGTGCGACGAACGGACGTCGAGGGGCACGACGACGGCGCCAACGAGAAGGCCGCCGAAGAGGCATGCCACCCAGTCCGGCTGGTTCGGCGCCCAGAGGACGACGCGGTCCCCGGGGACAACGCGGCGCTCACGTAGCAGGCGCGCGTAGGCGTGGGCGCGGCGCTCGAGGTCCGCGTAAGTGAGGCGTTGAATACGTACACCGGCACGCATGACGAGCGCGGTCCGCGACGTATGCCGGGAGGCAGATTCGGCGAGCAGGTCCAGAAGCGTTTCCATCTCAGCCTGCCAGCGTGGAGGCGAAGGCGCGGACGCGTTGGTCGGCACCAGCGAGGATCGGGCGGAAGTGGCTGAAGCAGATCGTTTCGAAGTCGAGCCGAGCAAGCTTCTGGATGGACGCCCCCGCCGCACACATATCCTGCGTGAAGAGGCGGCTGGGGAGCATAAGCCGGCCAAACTTGTACTGCATCGCGTCCCCCACGATGAGGAGGCCGCGATTGTAGAAGTGGAGGGAGATGCTGCCGGCGGTATGGCCGGGAGCGTGGACCACGCGCATGCCGCCGAGGGCCGGCAGGACGTCGCCGTCGGCGAGGTGCTCGTCGACGCGAGCGGCGCCAGGGTCGTTGCGCAGGAGGTAGGGGGTGCAGATGCGGGCGAGCAAGGGGTGCGTGAAGGGATTGGGCAGCGGCTCCTCACTGGTGACGTGCGGGGCCTCGGCGAGGTGCACGCCGGTCTTCGCCGGTACCCAGCGTTGGATCTCAGGGAGCCCGCCTACGTGGTCCAGGTGTGAGTGAGTGATGACGATCCGGGAGATCTCGGTCGGGGAGCGACCGATCTCGCGCAGAGCCTGGAGGATGCGTGCGCCGGAACCGACCGAGCCGGCGTCGATGAGCGTGATCTCGTCGTCCGCCAGAAGGTAGGCGCGCGAGCCGCGCGTCCGCAGCTGGTAGAGCCCTGGCAGCACCTGGCGCGCCACGCGGAAGGGGGCGGGCTTGACCTCGTCCCAGCGGGCCGTCCACGTCGCCATACGTTCTTCGAGTGGAGCCGGCACGCGTGAAGAATAGCATCCCGTCGCCGCCCGCGACCCGCGCTGCGGCGCACCGAGGGGTGCGACGGCCTAGAAGCTCAGCGTTTCCGGCACACGAGCTCGCCTTTACCAATCGGAACGACGAGGGCGTCGACGCGCTCGTCGTCGAGGGACCGCCGGATCATCGGTGCCAGCGTGTCGTAGTGGTTGATTGCGTTGTCAGCGACGAGGAGGCCGCCGGGAACGAGGCGGGGGACGACGACGTCGTAGCAGGCGGCATAGAGATCCTTCTCCGCGTCGAGGAAACAGAAGCCGACGCCCGAGATGGAGCCCAGGTGGGAGAGCGCGTCACCCTCAACGAGCCTGACCATGTCCTCGACGGCGGCGACCCGGAAGGTCTCGCGGGCGAGCGCCGCCTTTTCGGGCGAGATCTCGAAGGTCGTGAGCGTGTCGCCGCGCGCCCGGCAGGCGAGCACCAGCCAGAGCGCCGAATAGCCAGCGCTCGTCCCTATCTCGACGACGCCACCGGCCGGAGCGAGAGCGGCCATGAGCGCCAGAAAACGGCCCGTTTCGGGTGGGACCTGCCGCAGGCGGGCGGCACGCGGAGTTCCGTCGGTCCGGTCACGCGCGTCGACGGCTTCGAGCGCACCCATGCGCGCGGCGACAGCAGGGGGCAGGTCGTGGAACATGGGGCAAGGATAGCGGCCCGCGAGTCGGCAGTGCCGGGGAAGAGCAGCGTGCCGGCCCCGCTGGGGGCACGGCCGGCGGGGAGGCAGGCCACGCCGGGCAGAGGACGAACCGAAGGAGGAAGACGCGCTCGACCTGCGACTCGTCAAGGATGTCAAGTGACCAGCCCCGGCGCCGAGGCAAGGCCCTGGGCGCATAAGCGGAGCTTGGTTTGCCCGGCGCCGCCGCGCTCGCCGACAATGCACTGGGATTCTACCGGGGGTAAGACGGTGGCGATCAATCTGGGCGACACCGAGCAGGAGGCGGCCTGGCGGCAGGAGGTGCGACAGTTCATCGAGCGGGAGGCGCCGGCGGCATTACGAAGCGGCGCGGAGCCAGAGGGTGCGCTGTTCGGACGCCTGGGTGCGATCAAGGAGTGGCGCGACCGGGTGGCGGCGCGCGGCTGGATCGCCCCTTCCTGGCCGACGAAGTACGGCGGTGCTGGCATGTCGGTGGTCGACCAGTTCGTAATGAACGAGGAGTTCGCGGAGGCCGGCGTGCCGAGCAACGTGGGCGGCTTCGGCGTCATGATGATCGGCCCGACGCTCATCGAGCACGGCAAGGAGGAGCAGAAGGAGCAGCACCTCGGAAGCATCCTGCGGGGCGAGACGCTCTGGTGCCAGGGATACAGCGAGCCCGGTGCCGGCAGCGACCTGGCAAGCCTGCAAACGCGGGCCGTGCGCGACGGCGACGACTACGTCCTCAACGGCCAGAAGATCTGGACGACGGGCGCGCAGTTCGCGGACTGGATGTACATGCTCGCGCGCACGGACCCCGACGCGCCCAAGCATCGCGGGATTACCTACCTGCTCGTCGACATGAAGAGCCCGGGGATCACGGT
Organism: Dehalococcoidia bacterium; assembly: GCA_020847765.1. Classification (GTDB taxonomy): domain Bacteria; phylum Chloroflexota; class Dehalococcoidia; order Tepidiformales; family Tepidiformaceae; genus JADLBJ01. Next base: position 11,855 of record JADLBJ010000015.1, on the reverse strand, counting down.
GCGTCCGCTGACGACGCTCGCGGGGATGCAGTCGTTCAATGAGGTGTTCTTTGAAGACGTGCGCGTGCCGGCGCGCAACCGGATCGGTGAGGAGAACCGGGGCTGGTATGTGGGCACGACGACGCTGGACTTCGAACGCAGCTCGATCGGGAGCGCCATCGGCGTGCGCAAGGCGCTCGAAGGCCTCATGCGGCAGGCGAAGTCGGGCCGCGGTGAGGCGTCGTTCGCCCGCAGCCACGGGGTGCGGAATGAGTTCGCAGACCGCTGGATCGAGTGCGAAGTGGCGAAGATGCTGAGCTACCGGGTGGTGAGCATGCAGGCACGCGGGCTCATCCCCAACTACGAAGCGAGCATCTGCAAGATGTACAGCTCGGAGCTCAACCAGCGGATAGCCGGCCTTTCCATGCACCTCTATGGCATGCACGGGAACGTGCGCAACCGCAGCGCGGTGAGCTACCTGCAGGCGGTGAGCGCGACGATCGCGGGCGGGACGACCGAGGTGCAGAAGGGCATTATCGCGACGCGCGGGCTCGGACTGCCCCGGGGCTAGGGAGCGCACAAGCTAGCCGGTTCAGACGTTGAACAGGATGTTAAGGACGTCGCCGTCCTGGACGAGGTACTGCTTGCCTTCGGTGCGCAGCAGGCCGCGTTTGCGCGCCTCGGCTTCTGAGCCGCAGGCGACGAGGTCGGTATAGCGGATGACCTCGGCGCGAATGAAGCCGCGGCGCAGGTCGCTATGGATCTTGCCGGCGGCCTCGGGAGCTGTCGCTCCGGCCTCGACCGTCCAGGCGCGGCATTCGTCGGGGCCGGCGGTGAGGAAGCTGATGAGCCCCAGAAGTGAGTAGCTCATGCGGATGGCGCTGTTCATGCCGCTTTCGCTGACGCCGGCCGCGGCGCGGAACTCCGCCGCCTCGTCCTCGTTCAGGTCGTTCAGCTCCATCTCGAACTTCCCGGAAAAGACGGCGACGTCGCGGCCCGGGGCACGGTAGCGGACGCCGAGCTCCTCCTCGAGGGCAGCGCGGCGCGGAAGGTCCTCTTCGCCGATATTGACCAGGAGGAGGAGCGGTCGGGCCGTCAGGAACTGCGAGCCTTCGAGCAGCTTCCAGTCGTCGGGGCCGAGGCTCTGCTCGCGGACCGGGACCTCGGCTTCCAGCGCAGCCTTCATGCGCACCAGAAGGTCGTGCGTGCGCTGGAGATGCTCCCGCTCGCCTGCCTTCATCGAGCGGATCTCGGTCTCCAGCCGCTGCAGCCGTCGCTCGATGATCGTGAGGTCGGCGAACGCGAGCTCGAGGTCCATGGTGGCGATGTCGCGATGGGGATCGAGATTCGTTTCGGGATGGGGTACCGCGTCGTCCGCGAAGGCGCGCACCACGTGGATGAGGGCGTCCATCCGGCCGAGCTCGTTGACGAACTTCCCGGCCGGGCCCTCGCCCTTGCCAAAGGACTCGCCGGCGGCGGGGAAGTCGACGTACTGGATCGTGGCGTAGGTGGTCTTCTTCGGGTGGTAGATGGCGGCCAGGCGATCGACGCGCTCGTCGGGCACGCTGACGACGCCCACGTTCGGTGAGCTGGCGCTGCTGTAGGCGCCAACCTGAGCGCTGCCGCGCGTAACGGCGTTGAAAACGGTCGTCTTCCCCGAACGGGCAAGGCCGATGATGCCCAGCTGCATGGATCTGAGGGTACAGGGCGAGGGCGTTAGGGTTCAGCCCGGCCACCAGGGCGCCGTCAACGCGGGTGGCTTGACGGTCGCAGGCTCAGGAAGGGCGTCTGCCGCCCGCCAGCAGGGCGCCTGCGAGGAGGACGGTCGTGAGCAGGGAGACCGCAATCCCGACGGAGACGCCCAGGGGTTGCATCCCGGTCAGAGCGACGATGACCCAGGTGGCGCCTTCGACGACGCTGTAGAAGAGGATGGCGAACGGACGGGAGACTGTGCCGAATCCCACGGCCGGATAATCGGCCGGCGACCCGGCAGACGCCACTCCCGGGCTGCCTCCATTTGACGCGCGAATCAGCGGATCGTGACAATCTCCGCGTGGCGGCCTATTCGGACCTCGTCGTCGACCACTTCGAGCACCCGCGCAACGCCGGTGAGATCGCGTCGCCCGACGGTGAGGCGACCGTATCGAATCCGGTCTGTGGGGACCGCATGCGCGTCACGATCCGGGTGGCGGCGGGGAAGGTGGTGGAGGTGCGCTGGCAGACGCGCGGCTGCCCGCCGGCGATCGCCACAAGCTCGTTCGCCAGTGAGCTCGTGTGCGGCTGGCCGCTCGAACGGGTAGACCAGCTCACGCGCGAGGAGATCGCGGACGGGCTCGGGGGACTGCCGCGCGACAAGGTGCACTGCAGCGTGCTCGCCGCGGACGCTCTTCGAGGTGCCGTCGGCGACTACCGCCGCCGCCAGCGTGGTGGTTCGCCGTAAGGCGAGCCCTGAGTATGATCGGGCCGGTCGCTTTGCCGCGCCTTGACGTTTGACATCGTGGAGAACCGATGCTGTCCTATCTGCCGTTCCTTATCAGCGCCAACAGCCTGGGCGTCATCTTCTTCCTGGTCTTCGTTGCGTCGAGCATCATCCTCAACATCCCGACGTTTGCCTCGCGCGGCGGTACGCAGATCGCCTGGTTCGGTGTGGCGGGCTTCCTGCTGACGATCGAGCTCGCGGTCATGATCGCGCTGGTCGTGCTCGTGGCGAATGGCGACATCTGGCAGTAGCCGGCGGCGACCGAGCGGGCCTCGGTCTGTCAGAGCAGGCGACGGATGGGTTTGCGGCCCGGACGAGGGTCGTAATTGCTCTTGAACATCTCCAGCTTGTCACGCTCGATGAGATACTTGCCGGCGAACATGTGCGCAGGGATCTTCTTCTGCTTGATCAGCCGACGCAGGCTCTGAGGATGGATGGCGAGCTCGCGCGCGGCCTCCACGAGATCCAGGTAGTCGTCGAAGGGTGTGACGGCGGGCATCGGGCCAGCTCCTGGCGCGAGCCGGATGTCCCCGACGCCGCGCAATAGCTCAACGGTGTAGGCAATAGGGAACGTTAGCAAACGCCGCCCATTATTGTCTACACCCCTATGCAGTTTCGTCGGCAGCGCGTGCGATCGGGCGCGCAACAATCACGGTCCGCTGGCCCGCCAACGTGGTACAGAGCAGTGTCACCGGGTCGCCCTGCTGGGGGCCGAGCAGCCGGCGCAGGTCGTCTGGCTCGAGAGGAAAGGCCCGCCGCCTTATCTCACTCGGCCGCCACCCGCGCTCGCGCAGGCGCCCGCGCAGCCGGGCGAGGGAGAAGTGCATGACGTCGAGGACCGCGAAGGCGCTGGCGAGCGGGTCCACGGCGGGGGGGCCGGAGAGGTAGGCGACCTGCGGGTCGAGCAGATGCGCTCCCAGCCGCGCCGCCAGATGACGGACGAGGCCGGCGCGCGTTACGCACGACTCGGGGTCGAAGACGACTGAACCGACGTGGCCGGGGCTGGCCGACGCCGCCGGGGCACGCGAGTCAATCTCGGCGCCGGCGGGGAGGAGGACGGCGCGGCGAAGCCCAGGGTCGGCGCCGTGGCCCACCCAGGCAACGGCTTCGCGCAGGGAGCGGCCGAGCTGCACAAACTCGACCTCGCAGGCCGCCGGCAGGCGGTCATGGTCCACGCCGGGAGGCGCTTTGAGGACGCCCGCGATCGCCTCGGTCAGCCGCGCGAGGGTGACTGTCCAGGGCGGCGCGAAGGCTTGCACGTCAAAGCGGCGTCCAACCACCGAGCGACGCGAAGGGTCGAGGAGGACCACGCCGTCCCTCAGCCGGAACGGGGGAGCGGACGCGTCCCCCCGGGCGACGGCCGCGCCGGGAAGGTTGGCCGCCGCGAGGATGGCCGTGGCGTAGTCCCGCTCGAGACCGCGGCAGGGCAGCCCCGCGGCAAGGCAGGCACGAATGTCGCCGCCGAGGCCGACGGTGAGGTCTGTCACGGGCAGGCCGAGGGCGGCCAGGCGGCGCGCGCGGCGGGCGGCCAGAAGCGGATGGGCAAGCATCTCCAAGCCGGCAGCTGTGTACCGGAGCCCAGGGTCCTCGCCGAAGCGAACGAAGGCCCGACCGCGCAGCGAGAGCTGCTCGGCAAGCGCGGCCGCTTCCGCCGGCGGCCAGTCTCGACGCAGGCGGTCAGCCAGCTGATGGGGCGGAAGAGCGGCAAGGGCGGGGTCGAGGGCGGAGAGTGCGACCCGGGCGCGATCGGAGACGAGGAAGCGGGCGCGGGCGACCTCCACGGACCGAGTGTAGTGGCCAGCCGCGAGCGGGCGCTATGCTGGCTCTCCGTGGCCACCGTGCTCTGCCTGGACTTCGACAACACGCTCGTCTTCGAGAACACGACGCGGATGCTCTTCGCGCGGTTCGCGAGCCCTGCCTGGCGGGAGGAGGAAGCGCGTTACCTGCGAGGGGAGCTCTCTGTGGAGCAGTACAACGCCCGCGCGCTGGACCTCGTTCCGTCTACCGTGACACGCGAGGAGATGGCGCGCTTCGTCGAGGAGAGCGCCCACCCCCGGCCCGGGTCGCTGGCACTCACGGGCTGGGCCGAGTGGCAGGGGTGGGTCGTCGCGGTGCTCAGCAACGGCCTAGACTTCGCCCTGGACGCCGTGCTGGACCCGCTGGGCCTCGACCGGGCGGCGCGACATTGCGGTCGAACGCGGCTCGCCTACCGCTGGCGTGTTCGCTACGACAGCCCGCGCGGCATCGAGGTGCAGGAAGGCTTCAAGCTCTCCTACGTCGCTGCCTTCCGGGACGCGGGGGACTTCGTCGTTTACGTCGGCGACGGCGCGTCAGATGTTGCCGCGGCACGGCGGGCGAACGTCGTCTTCGCCCGCGACGCGCTCTGGCAGCGGCTGGCGGGAGACCCCCGGGTCTTCCCCTTTGACACATTCGACGACGTTCGCATCCTGCTCGAGCGCGAAGCCGCCGGCTGGCTGACGGAGGCTCGACAGCGGCGCTAGGCTGCGGCGGTGCGCGCGTGCGCCTGGCTATGACGGCGATGGCCGAGTGACGGCTGAGACCGCTGGCGAACATGCTTGCGGAGGGCGCCCTTCGCGCAAGAGGCGACGTGAGTCCCGGCTGCGGGGCCCTCGCGCGGCAGGGTACTGCGTAGACCGGTCGCGGACGCGTCGCCTGCGCCGTAGCATGCGGCGAGATTCAGCGGGGGAATTGCCATGGAGTATCGGAACCTCGGAAGGTCAGGGTTGCAGGTGTCGGTCGTCGGGCTCGGCTGCAACAACTTCGGCCGACGCTGCGACCAGGCCCAGACGGCGGCAATCGTCGAAAAGGCGCTCGACCTGGGGATCACCCTGTTCGACACGGCGGACGTGTACGGACCGGCGGGGCTTTCAGAAGAGTACCTCGGAAAGGCACTCGGGGCGCGCCGCCAGGACATCATCATCGCCACGAAGTTCCGGGCCCCGATGGGCGAAGGGCCGCTGCACGCGGGAGGGTCGCGGCGCTACATCATGCAGGCGGTCGAGGCGAGCCTCCGGCGGCTGGGAACCGACTACGTCGATCTCTATCAGATCCACAGTCCGGACCCGGCGACACCGCTCGAGGAGACGCTGGCCGCGCTCGACGACCTCGTGCACCAGGGAAAGGTGCGCTACGTCGGCCATTCGAATTTCAGCGGGTGGCTGACGGCCGAGGCTCACTGGCTGGCGACGGTCGGGCATCTGGCACCGTTCATCTCGGCGCAGAACGAGTACAGCCTGCTCAACAGGGGGGTCGAACGGGAGCTCGTGCCAGCCTGCGCCCGCTACGGCGTGGGCATCCTGCCTTACTTCCCGCTCGCCAGTGGCTTTCTCACAGGGAAGTACCGCCGGGGCGCACCCATGCCTGAAGGAGCGCGGCTCACCAACGCCGGCCCGCTTGCCGACCGGGTGATCAATGACCGCAACTGGGACAGGGCAGAGGCGCTGGAGGGAATAGCGCACGCGGCGGGACGTTCGCTGGTGGACCTCGCCATCGGCTGGCTCGCGGCCCAGCCGCAGGTAGCGAGCGTGATCGCCGGGGCGACGCGGCCGGAGCAGGTCGCCGACAACGTTGCCGCCGGGGAGTGGCGTCCGCCCGCCGAGGTCCTGGCCGAAGCGAGCCGCGCAACCGCCTGAGGTAACCGGACGGGCCTCAGGCCAGCTCTCCAAGGAGCGCCGCAACGGCCTCGGCGCAGCCCCAGGAGAGCGTGTAGCCCGCGCCCCCGTGGCCGTAGTTGTGCACGATGCGGCCCTCGCGCTCGAGGCGAACCGATGGCCGCACCGGTCGCAAGCCCGTGCGCTCGGCGAGCACGGGCCCCGGCTCATAGCCCGCCGCCCGGCAGCGGGACAGGATCGCCTCGCGCAGGACAGGGTCGGGCGGGGGCGGCTCAACCAGATCCACGTATGTGCGACACCCGCCGAGGACGACTTGATGGCGCCGCGGGATCGCGTAGAAGATGGCCGCCTGGTCGCGCTCGTCGCCGATGAAGGTGTCCATGCGCAGGGTGCCGGGCGCGACGACGGCTGTCTGGCCGAGGACGGCCACAAGTGCGCTGTCGGCGCAGAGGGCCCGCGCGCCCAGGCCGGTGCAGTTCACGACCACCTCGCCGTCAAGCTCGGACAGGTTTGCGAGTGTGCGATAGACGACCGGACGCGTTAGGCGTTCCGCGAGCCAGGAGAGGTAGACGGCCGGCTCGATCCTCGGCGCGAAGAAGGACCAGAACTGCCGCGCGCGCGGGTAGATCGTCGCGGCCGGCACGAGGCGAAGGCCATCGACGGCGTCACCCCACCAGGGGCGTTCGTCGTCGTCGACCACCTCGCAGGCGCGCAGGACGTCGACCCCGGCCGACGAGTCGGTGCCAGCGAGCGCCATGAAGGCACGGTAACTGCGACTTGCCCAGTCGAGTTCGCGGCCACCCGGCGTGACGCGCACGGGCAACCAGATGGCACCGGCCGCGCCGGAGGTGCTCTCGAGGCCAGAGCGGGCGGCGAAGACGTCGACCTCATGCCCGGCGCGCTGCAGGACGAGGGCTGTCGTCAGGCCTGTCACGCCGGCGCCGGCGACGGCGACGCGCATGCTCAGCCTTCGGTCGCCACCCGCATGGGGCTCCAGCGACCGATCACGCCCTGCCCGTGGCAGGAGACCGACTTGCCTCCCTCGATGTCGATCTCGGTCATCAGCCCGAGGGCGACGGCGAAGCCAGTGAGCTTGTCTGGGACATGTTCATAGCGATCGACGACGCGGCCGTCGGCTTCGAATTCGACGGTGTCGGCTCCCTGGTCATAGGTGATGCGGTAGGCGTGGACCTGGCCCTGGGTGGCCGCGAGATCGTGCAGTTCATTGAAGATGCAGAAGGCCCGGGCCTCACCTGTCTGAGGGATGGTGACGCCAGGGAAGGGAAGGCGTCCGTAGACGGTGGCGACGCCGTCGCCGCCGGTGTAGAAGTCGAAGGCCCAGCCGGTGGTGAGATCGAGCAGGTTCCAGGAGACGTAGCCGTCGTAGACGTCGCCCGGACGGGTGGCAATGGTGCGGGCGGCCACCTCGATCTCGAAGGTGATCCGGCCTCCCTCGGGCACGGCGAAGCGCTCGCGCGAGAAGTACATGTGCTTGGCGTTGTCGAGGATCGGTACGCGATCGTGGCCGCGCGTGAAGGGCACGGCGGCGACCTGCAGCCAGCCGTTGCGTACAAGCACGACTGCGTCCGGCTCACGGTACTGCCAGGTGCTGCCGTCGGGCAACTGAAAGCCGCCGACGCGCCAGGGGGAATCGGGCTCGAGGATGCGGTTGAAGTCGCCGACAACGCGTTCGCTGCGGGGCTGAGAGGAGGAGTCGCTGGTCACGGCGCAAAGGGTACAGCCCGGCTTGGCATGGCGACAGACGCGCCCGGGCGCGACCAGATGTTACCGACCCTCAACGATGGTCGACTCGAGGCCGGCAATTGCCCTGACGTTAACGTGAGGGTTGAAAGGCTGCAGGGGACGGCCCGCGGGTCGTGGAGGCGACGGTCATGGCGTTATGGTCTGCAACGCTCACACAGACCCTCCGCCGGTCCACCCGGCGCCTCGGAGAGGGTGCGACGCGGGGCCCGGCCCGCTGGCCCTGGCTCACACTCGTGCAGCTGGCTTATTGCGGCGCCATCGCCGGCTGGCTTCTCTATGCGGGGAACTGGCCGACGCCCGACCAGATCGGGATTGCGCTGTTCGTCTTCGCCGTTCTCATGGGGCGGGGGCTGGCCTTCCTGCGCGACTGGTCGCCCTTCATTCTCCTGATCCTGTCGTACGAAGCCATGCGGGGACTGGCCGACGGCCTCGTCGCGAACACCCACGTGCAGTTCGCGATCGACGGGGACCGCGCTCTCTTCGGCGGCACGCTGCCAACCGTTTTCCTGCAGCGGCACCTCTGGGACCCGAACCACCTGCACTGGTATGACTACCTGTCGGCGTTCATGCACCCGATGCATTTCATCGTGCCGCTGGCGTTCGCCTTCGTCCTCTGGACGCGGAGCAAGCGGCTGTACTGGCGCTTCGTCGCGTCCTACCTGCTCCTGAGCTATGCGGGCTTCCTGACGTACGTGCTCTTCCCCGCGGCACCCCCGTGGTACGCCTCGAACGCGGGGCGTATCCCGCACATCGACAAGATCCTCGATCTCGTCCTCTGGCGAAACAGTACGTCGCAGCCGGTGGTGCTCGTCTACAAGTACTTCGACGCCAACGCGGTGGCGGCGATGCCGAGCCTGCACGCGGCCTTTCCGGTGCTCCTCTGGCTGATCGTCTGGAAGCTGCGGCCGCGCTGGGGCTGGCTAACGATCGTCTACCCGCTGACGATGGACTTCGCGGTGGTCTACATGGGCGAGCATTACGTGACGGATGTGCTCGCCGGCACAGTGTACGGCGCAGCGGCGTTCGCGGCCGTCTGGACGCTGCCCGGCTGGCTCTCCGGACGGCGGCGCACCCGCCTCGGCCCCCGCGTGGCGGGGACCTGGTGGGCCGTTGCCCTGCTGCCGTTTCGAGGAAGAAGCTCGGGCCCCACACCCGTGGATGTGGAGCCCGAAGGCAGCCCGTCTGCGCCGTGGAGAGGGAGGGAGCCTCCTAGCGTTCGGGGCGAGTGACCGGCGAAGCGCCAGGAGCGCGGACCGGCGCGCGGACGGGGCTGGGGACCGGCGCGGGCTTCTTCGCGCCGCCGCCGAGACGATACGTGAGCAGTCCCGCAACAGCCGCACCGGAGCCGATGTAGAGGAGCTGGACCGCCGCCAGGCCGGTGTCGCTGCCGGCGGTGATGCCGTGGACGAGCGCCAGGACGTAGGCGGCGAACGAGGCGTAGTGCAGCGCCCGCCAGCGCTTCTGGCCGACGCGGCTGCGCATCCAGAAGCTCGCGGTCACAATCGCGGCGAGCCAGCCGGCGATGACCCCCAGGCCAACCCAGAACGGTCGATAGAGAGAAAGGAACGGGATGAGCAGGCGCGCGGGCCCGAACTGGAGGAAGCCGTCAAAAAGGAGGGAGCCGGCGTGCAGGCCGATGAACGTCACGGAAAGCACGCTCACGAACTGGTGGATGGCAAAGACGAAGGGCCGCGAGAGCCAGCCGTCCGCGGCCTTCGTGCTCTGCAGGAGGCCGAAAACGACCGAGGCGGAGAGGAGCGCGAAGGCCACCAGGCCCGACACCCGGCTGATCATCCAGGGCGCCGTCCCGTAGTCACCGCCGAGGCGCAACGCGAGGCCGCCGAGCAAAGCACCGAGGAAAAGCGTCGCGGCGACGCGGAGCTGAGCGCTCATCTCAGGAGGCCCTCGTGCGGCGGACAGTAGTCCGCTGGATGGTGGTGGGCCTGGTCGCGCCGCTGCTCGTCACCGTCGAGGTCGCCGTCGGCGCGGCGCTGGTGCCAGCGCTGGCGGGCGCTGAGGGTGCGGCGGGCGCGACGACCGACGTGGTCGTGGTCGTTATCGTCTCAGGCGCGGTGGCGCCGGCGGGGCCCCGGGCGGCGAGCCAGGACGCACCAAGGACCGTCAGCCCGGCAGCGGCCGCGCCGATCCCGATCTTCGCACCGGTGTACTGCTTCTTTGCCATCAGTCGTCGTCCTCTTCGTGGTCGTCGTCGTCATGGTGGTCGCGACCGTCGTGTTCGTGCTCTTCATCGTCGTCGTCGTCATCGTGGTCGTCGTAGACCACGACGTCCTCGTACACGACTTCGGAGGCGAGAGCCTGACCGCCAGTTGCCAGGGTGTCGCCGCCGGACTGCGGGGCAGCGGCGCCGGACTCGACTGGCAGGTTCACCTGGGTGGTAAGCGTGCTCGTGTCGTTGCCTGCGCCGCCCGATTCGCCCGTGCCGAGCTCCAGCGCGACGGCGCCGGCGATGGCAACGCCCACAAACACCGCGGCCGAGTAAAGCGCCAGCCGTCCGTCCATATCCCACCTCCGGGTCTTCAATGCACGCAAGTCTCGCCCAGCGCACTGGGAAGGCGGTGAGACGCGGATGAGAAATCTCCAATGCACTGGACGCGGTAAATGTGCTGTGATCTCGCCATGCATCTGCTCCTCGTTGAAGACGAGCGGCGCCTGGCGACGGCTGTCCGACGGGTGCTCGAAGAGGAGGGCCATGTCGTCGACATGGTCGCCGACGGTGCCGACGCGCTCGCGCAGGCACGGGCCGAGGCGTACGACGGGATCGTGCTCGACGTGATGCTGCCTTCGCTGAACGGCTACGAAGTAGCGCGGCGCCTGCGGGCAGCGGGAGTGGGCACGCCCATTCTCATGCTGACGGCACGCGACTCGATAGAGGACCGGGTGACGGGCCTGGACGCCGGCGCCGACGATTACCTGGTGAAGCCGTTCGCCCTGGCCGAGTTGCTCGCGCGCGTGCGGGCGCTCGGTCGCCGCTCCCAGACCGCTGGCGGTGAGCCGAATGTCCTGCGTGTGGGCAACCTGGAGCTCGACCTGCGCTCCCGCGAGGCCGAGCGGGCGGGAAAGCGAATTGAACTCACGGCGAAGGAGTTCGCCCTCCTGGAGGCGCTCATGCGCCACCCGGGGCAGGTACTGACGCGTTCGCAGCTGCTCGACCTGGTCTGGAACTACGACGTTCTGACCGAATCGAACGTCGTCGACACGTATATCCACTATCTGCGCACAAAAGTCGACCGCGACTTCGAACCGAAGCTCATCCGCACGGTGCGGGGCGCCGGCTACGCCATCAGGGTCGGCTGATGTTCACCCGGGCACGCATTCGTCTAGCGCTCTTCTACGCGGGGGCGCTGGCGGCGATTCTGGTCGCTGTCGGCGGGACGGCCTACTTCGTGCTCCGGCGCGAGCTCGACAACGAGATCAACGGCTCGCTGAGCGACTCGCTGGCGGCGCTGCGCGCCTCTCCCTCCGTACTGACGGGCGAGCAAGTGCGACCCAACGGCAACAACGGCAGCGATGACGATCACCACGACGACGACCACCGCCAGCCCCCGTCCAGCGTCTCGACCGACGTCTTCTTCCTCCTCCTCGACGCGCAGGGCAACGTCGCCTCGAACCCGCGCAACGTGGACACGGACCATTTCCCGCTCGCGCGGCTGGTGAGCACGCGCCCGGGCAGCCAATCCTGGACGGGCTTCTCGGACGGCGACCACCACTATCGGGTTGTGAGCTTCGGCCGAGGCGATGGGACGACGCTGGCCGTGGGGCGCTCGCTCGACGCGCGCGACTACCAGCTGCGGGCGCTCGCGATCGTGCTGGTGGCCGGCGGAGGGGCCGGCGTTCTGCTGGCCGCGGTCGGCGGCTTCTGGTTGGCCGGTCGGGCGCTCGTCCCGATTCGCCGGTCGCTGGAGACGCAGCGTCGCTTCGTTTCCGACGCCTCACACGAGCTACGGACGCCTATCGCCGTTATGAAGGCGAATGCCGAGCTG
>JADLBJ010000014.1 GCA_020847765.1 Dehalococcoidia bacterium | reverse complement strand
GAAGATGTGGTCGACGTGATGATGGCTGAAGACGGCCGCCCGGAGCGGCGCGTCGGGGCGCCAGGTGCGCACCTGCTGGTGGAGTGCGCTCGTGTCGTTCACGGCGCCGGTGTCGAGCATCACGAGCCCGTCGCCCGTGTCGATCGTGTTCACCGAGGCGATGCCCTTGTAGTAGAGGATCCCGTCGCCGATCTCCTGTGCCTCGCGGCTGCCCCAGTGCACGGGGTGGACGTCCTGGGTGGAGACCTCGCCGTTCCAGAGCTGTTCGGCGAGGTCGCGGATATCGGGCATGGGGTGGCCTCCTGCGTGGGGTGCGCGAGGAGATTCTACGTCCTTCGGGGGAAGGAGAACGGCCGCGTCGTCAGCGCCGGGGTACTGCCGTGAAAGTGACCGTGATTGCGCCGCTGGTGCCGCGGTAGCTGGAAACGATGCCGAACTCACCCTGCATTTGATTTCCCGATATCGTCGCGTCGATGTGCTCCTCCTGGATGCACGTGGAATCGGACCGTCCGTTGCACATCTCGCCCTTTACCGCCGTGGGCGCCACCGAGAGCGTGGCAGAGAGGTCCGGGCGATCGGACGCGAGCGTCCAGCTGAAGCAATCGAGGTCCGCGGCGCACCCGGGAACGAAGACGCAGGCGAGAGTAACCTCCGTGCCTGTCGACCACTCCTCGATGTCGATCCGGCACGCGGTAGGGTTGGCTTCTGCCTTCTCCCAGTAAACGAGGCCGCCTCTCACCATCGACGGCTCGGTGATCGTGCCCGTTCGAGCGAAGGCAGCCGACGTTATCGCCCAGCTCGTGGCGCCGGCCGCGGGGCAGCCCTCGGTGCCCGTGTTCCCCAGGATGTCGCGCACGCGCACGCACACCGGGAGCGAGGCGCCCGCCTTCGCGACCGCGGCCGCGTCGATGGTGTACTCGTAGGTGTCCTTCCCGCCCGCGATGCGCTGCAGGACGGCCCACTTCCCGTCTGCCTTCTGCGCCACGAGCTCGTAACCGTCGAAAAGGCCGCGCTTTTCGCTGTCGGCCAGCTTCTCCACCGGGCTTGCGGGCCACTCGAGGAGGCCGCCGACGTCGGACTGTTCGACGCCCACCGGTTCGGGCAGGGCCCACGCTTCGAGCATGAGCTCGCTGTTTGCGGTGTTGCCGCCTTCGAAGTCGCCGAAGGAGTGCGAGAGGCGCAGTACGCCCTTGTCGTCGAACGCGCCTTTCGTGCTGCCCACCCGGACGGCCCCGGTCTTCTGGGGTGGGCGCGTGTCGTCGAGGCGGATCTCGTCGCCGCGGCCGTCGACAGTCACGCCGGGGTTGACCCAGTAGTGGCCCCAACGGCTGCCGTAGACGGTGACCCGGTAGACGATGGTGGCGGACGGGGCGCCGCTGAACTTGACGAGGGTGGCGCCGCCGCTCAGGAACGGCGCCGGGCGACGCTGCACGCCGTAGTACGGCTTCCCGCCGCCGAGGGTGATGCTCCCCTTCGCCACGAAGACCGCGTCGAGCGCGACGCCGCTCCAGTCGCCCCAACCGGTGTGGTCGACGAGGTACGCCTTGCTGAAGTCGTCCCAGGCTTTGGAGATGCCGACGTTGTTGGTCTTCGGGAGGAGGAGGGAGTTGAGGTACGACTGCCAGGACTGGAAGTTGCGGAACCCCGTCGCCCCTTCGGTCCAGAGCTTCGCGACGTTGATCCCGTACACCGACGAGAGGTAGGCGAGGAAGGAGGAGCTGGAGTAGGCGTCGATGTCGGCGCCGTCAATCAGGCCGCTGGAGATCCAGGCGGGCGTGAGGCCGATGAAGTGGCCGATCGCCTCGTCGGGGTCGTAGATGCGGTTTGCGAGGTACTCGGCGGACGCCTCGTGGAACCAGCCGCCGCCATAGCCGATCGAGTACTGGTGCTGGAAGCGGTGGGCGAGCTCGTGGGCGGCGTCGCGCTTGAACTCGTCGTAGCTGCCCGGCGACGTGCGCAGGCTGATCCAGTTGCGGACGTTCCCCGACTCGTTCTCGCGCCAGGGCTGCAGCCAGACCTCGATCGGGAGCGACGGCGCGTTCGCAGCGCCGAACCAGCGAGGGTTCCTGAACACGCCGTAGGCGTAGGTCAGCGCCTCGCAGGCGTCGAACACGCGGGCCGGCACCATGTTCCGGGGCGAAGCCTGCGCGGTGTACCCGTTGTCGGGGTAACCGGTGCTCCGCGGATCCCAGAGGTAGTGGATCGTGAAGTCGTCGTACTCGCCGGCGTCTTTGCACTGGAGCTCTTTCCAGTACTTGCCGTTGGGCAGGGCGATGGAGCGGACGACGAGCAGGCGGCCGTCCTCGTCTTCGAGGCGGATGAAGGCCGCACGGAGTTGTTCCGGCCCCCAGTCGACGCTCAGGCGAATCGTGACGGGCTGACCGTTGACGATCTCCCCTTCGCCGATGGGCAGCACGCCGATGCGAAGGTTCTCTTTCGTGTCGTAGACGCGCACTCTGAGCCGCTTGAAGCGCTCCCAACCTGGAGCGAGTTGCCCGCCCTCCATCTCGGGGAGGCCGCCGTGGGCCGCCGTCCGGGCGGCTGCGGTGACGTTGACGAGCACCTGGCCGACCTGCGCGTTCGGATCACCGGTTTCTGGAAGGCTGACGCTGGCGCGGATGGTGGCGGGCATGTAGGGCGTGCCGCTGCCCGGCGTGGCGCCCCCGGTCTTCGCGTTGGCCGCGGCCTGGAGCATCGGCGTCGCCTTCGAGAAGTGCGGCAGAAGAACGGCGAACGTGCTGTCGCTAACGGCCTCGGGCTCGAGAACGAGGGGATCTTCCCCGGGCGCTTCGAGAAGGACGACCGGCCAGGTGGAGGGATCGTCGCCTGCCTTCGCCCCGGGCGGCAGTGGGAACGTGACGAGCGCGGGCACGAGGAGCGGCCCCGCGGGCTCCATCGTGATATCGAGCGAACGGTCGGCGTTGAGCGCGGCGGACACGGTCGCCGGCTGGGCGAGCGCGAGGGGCCGCACCTCCACACGTGCGATCCCGGCGGTGACGACTCCGCCTTCGGCCGGCGTCGCCTGGACGCTGCCCGTGCCGCGGAGGCTTTCGACGAGTTCGCCGGTGGCCGACGGGCCCGGCGTCGCGCTCCCGCCCGCAGGCTCGTCGTCGCGGCCGACGAGCAGGAACGTGATGGCCGCGAGGCCGGCGAGCACGAGCGTCGCCGCTCCCGCGGTGGCGATCGCCGCCATCTTCCGCGGCCGGCGGGGAGCCCGCGTTCGCCCCGCCGGGGCGGCGACGGTGGGGGCGCCGAGGTCGATCCTCGCCCCGCAGCCGCGGCAGAAGCGCGCCCCCGGGGAGGCGGCCAGGCCACAGACCGCGCAGACCGGTGGCGTGTGGACCTTCGCCCCGCAACCGCGGCAGAAGCGCGCGGTCTCGGAGACGATCGGCGCTCCGCAAGATGGACATTGCATTGAGGTCTCCCCCTGGCCGCGCGAGCGCGGCGCACGGTGCGGCCGCCTTATCCCCCGGGGTCTTCAGCGAACGCCGCTAGGGAGCGACGCTGCTGGCCTGGGGGCCC
Source organism: Dehalococcoidia bacterium (assembly GCA_020847765.1). Taxonomy (GTDB): domain Bacteria; phylum Chloroflexota; class Dehalococcoidia; order Tepidiformales; family Tepidiformaceae; genus JADLBJ01. Next base: position 686 of record JADLBJ010000014.1, on the reverse strand, counting down.
TTCTCGCCGGGCTCTTCGGCGTAGCGCACCTCCATGCCCACCTCCAGCGTGTTCCAGGCCCCGGCCAGCACGCTGTTCTGGTGGAAGTACACCTCGTGGCCGTCCTCGGCCTGGAGGACGCCGTAGCCTTCGTCGGTGAAGAGCCGGACGATGCGGCCGCGCGGCGGCGCCACCGGGGGCACGAGGTCCGGGCGTTGCTTGCGCGCGTAGTCCTGCAGCTGGCGGCCGGCGGCCTCGAACGCGTTCCGCAGCGCGATCCGGAGGTCGTCGTCGCGCTGCTTCGTCACGGAGATGGTCGTTCCGGGGACCGCGAGGTCGATCCGGACGTCGAACGGGCCGCCCTTGCGATGATGGGCGGTGTAGCCTTCGACGACGAGCTTGGCCGAGTGGATGCGGTCGTAGAACGTCTCGAGACGCGCCGCCCGCTCGGTGATGAGCTGTTCGACCTCGGGCGTCAGTTCGACGTCGTGGGCTTTGATCTGCAGGTCGAGCATCGTTCGCTCCTCTCCTTCGGTTCGGTGTTCGTTCAGCGCTCCCAGCGGATGCGCACGGAGGTTTCGTCGTCGGCGTAGCGAAGCTCGAGCTCGCCCTTGTAGGCACGGTGGACGGCTTCGGCGATGCGCCGCGGGAGGTGGACGTCGGTCGTGGTGATCTCGATGACCGCTCCCTGGTCGTCGAGCTTCATG
>JADLBJ010000013.1 GCA_020847765.1 Dehalococcoidia bacterium | reverse complement strand
GGTGCTGGAAGATGGTCGGTACTGGAAGATGGTCGGTGCTGAAGAGCGATGGCTTGTGGCTGCTTGCGGCGCGCGGCCGCTTCCTTACGGGCGCGGTTCTGACAGGGCGCGGTTCTGACAGGGCGCGGATCTGAAAGAGGGCGTGGATTTGAACGGAGGCCCGCCCTACTGATGGGGAGAGTGGGCGTCTTTGGCGGACTATCATGGAGAGCCCACCGTGCGGCCGAGTACGGTCGCGGGATAGGGCACCCGCGCCCATTCGAATCACGGTGGCAGTGCCGCTGGGCGGGCTTTGCTGTCATGGGCAGGTGACTGTCGCGCAGGTGGTCTCCAGGCCGAGGAAGATGGGCGGGAAGCGGTTGTCGTGGTTGTCGCCTGCGGCGTTCAGGCCGGTGCCGTTCATGTAGGGCGGCAGGGGCGCGCAGAGGCCGTCGAGCGCCTGGATGAAGCCTCGGTCGCCGGGGTTCACGACGCCGTTGCCGTCGAGGTCGCACTGGCACACGAGGTCGCGGTTGGTCTGTCCGATGTTGGCGGAAATGACGCCGCGGTCGCCGGGGTTGACGAGGTTGTTTCCGTCCATGTCGCCCCAGCAGCCGAGGTAGCCGGGGGCGTGGTAGCGGCGCACGTCGCAGACGAAGGTCACGCAGGCTTCGGGCGTCGTGTCGGTGCAGGCTGTGGCGGTGCAGCAGGCGCCGGTCTCGCAGGCGTCGAGGACGCCGTCGCCGTCGCCGTCGGGGGCGCCTTCGGCGAGGTCGCAGGGGTCGGGCCGTCCGTTGCCGTCGCAGTCCGGATCGCACTCGTCCTGAATGCCGTTGCCGTCGCAGTCTTCGCCGAGGGGATCGCACTCGTCGGGGACGGCGTTGAGGTCGCAGTCCTGGCTGGTTCCGGCCTCGATCTCGCAGCGGTCCTCCTGTCCGTTGGCGTTGCAGTCGGCGGTCGCGCCGGTGCCGAAGGCGATGCCGTAGAGATCGCCGTGCAGGGGGACACTGAGATCCGGAACGAGGACGTCGACGAACTGGTTGTCCGCGTTGAAGCGGTAGATGGACCCTCCGCCCCGGTTGGTCACCCAGAGCATGCCGGTCTCGTCGAACGCCAGCCCTCCGGGGCTCAGCCCCGGCCGGGTGATGACGCCGAGGGACGCGCCGCTCCTGGTGAAGAGGTGCACGCCGCTGACGGCGGAGACGTAGAGGACCTCGTCGCGGTTCAGGGCGATATCGAAGGGCAGGTTGCTGAGCACGCCCTCGCCGAAGGTGCGTACGAACTGGTGGTTCCGGTCGAACTTGGCGACGTAGGTGCTTTGGCCGGAGATGAAGCATCCGACGTAGAGGCTCCCGCTGCGATCGAAGGCCAGGCATCGCGGGATGCGGACCTGCTGGCGAAGCTCGGCGACGATCGCTCCCGCGGCATCGAAGATGCGCACGTAGTTGCCGGTGGAACTGCATACGGCCACACGTCCGTCCGGGGCGAGGGCGGTTCCGTGGGGCGATGCGACCGGCATGAAGCCCGGAAGAACCTCGCCCTGCGGGGTCAGGCGCACGACGCGGCTGAGGTCTGGCCGGCCGAGGAGCAGGTTGCCCGCGCCGTCCACGCCGAACGAACCTGGGGCGCTGGCCGCCTGACCGGGGAGGAGCGCGGTCACGGCCTGGCCTGTGCGGGTCACGACGCGCACCGAGCCGGTGCCTGAGTAGGGCGCCAGGTAGACGAGGGAGCAGGGGGTGACGCGGTCCACGGCCAGCGGGAAGCGGCAGACGTCGGGAACTCCGTCGTGATCGATATCTGCGCCGGGCGCGAGGGCATCGCAGTCGTCGGGGACTCGGTTCGCGTCGCAGTCGCCGGAAGCGTCGGGCGCGAGGTCGCAGAGATCGGGCAGGCCGTTGGCGTTGCAGTCGTCGGTGGCGGCGAATCCGCAGGTGTCGAGCCGGCCGTTGGCGTCGCAGTCTGCGGCGCCGGCCTCAATCTCGCAGATGTCGAGCGTGCCGTCGCCGTTGCAGTCGCCGTCGGCGATCGGCGCGCCGGGCGCGGATCGCTGGGGATCGGTGGGTTCGGGGGCATCGTCGAGGGTCGAGCCCAGCACGCCGTGGTAGCCGTGGCCGGTGGCGTCGAGCACGCGCTGGCCGCCGGGTTCGTCGAGGCGCCAGTAGCCCTCGAGGCCGGGTTCGTCACCGCGGAGGCGACGGGCCATTGCTTCGGCGATCTCGGCCTGGGAGCGGGCGAGGCTCCAGACGCGCACTTCGTCGAGCCTTCCGTCGAAGGTGCCGAGGGTTCCCTCACCGGCGTAGCCGATCGTGAGGTCGGCGGGGTCGGTGTCGATGGGGCCCAGAGCGGGGCCCGTGGCGCGAAGGCTGCCGTCGACGTAGAGCGCCGCTCCGGCGTCGCTCGAGTACACGGCGGCGACGTGGTGCCAGCGGCCGAGGTATGCGCTGAGGGCGGTCACGTCGCGGATCACCAGGGTTCCGCCGGCTGAGCCGCGGGCGAAGAACGTGAGGTAGAGTTCGTCGCCGAGGGTGGTCAGGTTGAGCCGGGCGATGGTGTTGCCCCTGACGAGGCGGAGGAGTGCGTCGCTCTGGGCGCCGGGGCCTTCGAAGAGGAACCAGCCC
>JADLBJ010000216.1 GCA_020847765.1 Dehalococcoidia bacterium | reverse complement strand
CGAAGGGGTGGCGGCCAAGGGCTGTGCGTGGCGAGTCGGACCCCAGCCCGCTCCGCAATGGCGCAGACGCGCTGGTAGTAATCTGCGACTCGCTTGAGTTGCTCTCGATTCGCTTCTTCCGTTGGCTGCTCACTGATCGGCGGGACACTGATAATTGTGCGGATACCGACCTCAGCCATGGCCACGACATCGTGGCAAAGTCGCGCGAAATCTTCTCTCCCCTCTGGCTTGCCCAGCACAACCTCTGGCGTCACCTGGCCGAGCCCCATCGCTTCGACCGTGAGACCCGCCTCGAGGTACGGCTGGATCTGGGCTTTTAGCGCCCGGACCTCGAGCTGGCGCTCCTCGGCGAAGCCGGGCACAGCTGATGCACTTTCCTGGACCGTTTCGATACCGGTGGCAAGACAGTAGCCAATCCGGGCCGCCGGATCGGTGCTGACCGTATTAGGCTTCAGGCAGAATCTCACCGTCGTCTCCTCCCGAACTGACGCTTCGCGGCGCGGGCTGATCAACCCGCCCGCCGCGAGCGATGCGGCGTGGGATTCCTTGGGGGATCGATCTTCGCCATTATACGGTGCGCACCGCCGACTGTCATTTCCTGCGTCCTTGCCTGAAGGGCAAACCCTCTCCTTGAGGAAAGGCTTCCCTCCTGGATCTTGGCCCCGTTCTTGCCGCCACCAGGCGCCAGCTATCTCGCGGCATCGCCAAAGGAGGGAAAGTTGGCCGAGCCAGAACGCCCATTCCCCCGCCAGGAGCGTATTCGTCCCGAATCGATCGGCGGGGCGGTCTCCGAGCTTCTCTCCGATCTCGAAGACCTGATCCACTCGGAGATCCGGCTTGCCCGGACGGGAATGATTGGCGATCTGCAGGCGCTGGGGCGGGACGCCGCGATCATAGCGATTGGCGGGGCGCTCGCCTTCCTGGGGTTTGCCTTCCTGCTCGTTGCCTTGATGTTCGGCTTGGCGGCTCTCCTCCCGAACTGGGCCGCCGCGTTGATCATCGGTGCCGTCACCCTGATCATCGGTGGGCTGCTTGCCTGGTCTGGACGGCGACGACTAACCTCGCTGAATCCAGCGCCAGAGCGAACGATCCAGACGTTGCGGGAGGATGCCGAATGACTACGGAATCGGATGCGCTAGTTGGCCACATCGCCGCACAGCGGCGGATCATCTCAGCGGATCTTGACCGGTTGGAGGCGAACGTCCGTGCGTCGTTGCGGGGGGCCACTAGCCCGCGTCGGATCATCCTCCGCCACCCGCTG
>JADLBJ010000012.1 GCA_020847765.1 Dehalococcoidia bacterium | reverse complement strand
TGCTCTGGGAGCGGCCGGAATGGCGGTCGGGTGGGGAGTTCCCGTTGCATGCGACCGACGAGCGCCTCTGGGCGCTGATGGCTGCTCTGCGCCGCGGGGCTACGCCGATGGATCTGGCGCGGCATACGAGCGTCGACCCCTGGTTCCTGGAGCGACTGGCCAACGTCGTGGCGATGGAAGGCCGGCTGCTGACGGAGCACCTGCATCCGAGTCTCCTGCGCGAGGCGAAGCGACTCGGCTTCAGCGACGAGATGATCGCGCAGCTTGCCGACCGGCTTCCCGAGCAGATCCGCACATTGCGCCAGGAATGGGGGCTCAAGCCCGTCTACAAGATGGTCGACACCTGTGCCGCGGAGTTCGACGCTGTCACGCCGTACTTCTACAGCACGTATGAGACGGAGAACGAGGCGGCGCCGGAGCCGGGCGCGGGGGCGATGGTCGTCGGCAGCGGCCCCATCCGCATCGGCCAGGGCATCGAGTTCGACTACGCTAGCGTGCACGCGGCCTGGGCGCTCCAGAAGGCCGGCCTCCGTTCGATCATGGCGAACTCGAACCCGGAAACGGTCTCCACCGACTTCGACACCAGCGACCGCCTCTACTTCGAGCCGCTGGACGAAGAATCGGTGCGGGACATCCTCGAGAACGAGCAGGGTGAGGCAGCGACCCCGCCAGCCTCGATCGTCCAATTCGGCGGGCAGACGGCGATCAACCTGGCGGACCCGCTGCGGCGCGCCGGGCTGCCGATCATTGGGTCCGGTGCCGACGCCATCGACACGGCCGAGGACCGACGCCTTTTCGAGCGGTTCCTGCAGGAGCTCGGCGTCCCTCAGCCGCCCGGAGCGGCGGTGACCACACTCGAGGCGGCGATGAAGACGGCGCAGGCGATCGGTTTCCCGGTGCTGGTGCGGCCGTCCTTCGTCCTCGGCGGGCGCGCCATGGAAATCGTCCAGAACCCGGCGGAGATGGCAGGCTTCGTGGCCGAGGCGATGGCGGCAGCCCAGGGCAAGCCCGTTCTCATTGACAAGTTCCTGGAGGGCGCCGAAGTCGAGGTGGACGCCATCTGCGACGGCGAGCGCGTGCTGATCCCCGGGATCATGGAGCACATCGAGCGGGCGGGCGTGCACTCGGGCGACTCGATGGCTGTCTACCCGCCGCGCCATCTGGATCCGGAAGAGCGCGAGACGATCCGGGACTACACGGAGCGCATCGTCCTCGGCCTGGGCGCCATTGGCCTCACCAACATCCAGTACGTGGTGCTGCCGCGGGTCGCGGGCGAGGGGCCTCGTGTCTTCGTGCTCGAGGTGAATCCGCGGGCGAGCCGCACGGTACCGTTCCTCTCGAAAGTCACGGGCGTGCCGATGGTGCAGCTGGCGGTGAACGCGATGCTCGGCCAGAAGCTCGCGGACGCCGGCTACGAGGGCGGACTCTGGCCTGAGCGCCCCCTCGTTGCCATCAAGGCGCCCGTCTTCTCGATGTCGAAGCTCGTCGGCGTCGACACCTACCTCGGCCCGGAGATGAAGAGCACCGGCGAGGTGATGGGCATCGACCGCACCTTCGAGGCGGCGCTCGCCAAAGCGCTGCTTTCTTCGGACCTGGCGCTCCGCCCGGACGCGGCAGTCCTGCTCAGCCTGAGCGACCGCTCGAAGGGGGACGCGCTGCCGCTCATCCGCGTGCTGGCGGCCTCGGGCTACGCGATGTACGCGACCGAGGGGACGAGCGCCCTTATCGCCGACCTCGGACTGCCGGTGCAGACGGTGACGAAGGTCCTGAGCGGCGCCCACCCGAACGTCGTCGACGTAATCCAGGACGGAACGGTGCAGTGCGTCATCAACACGCCCGAGGGGCGCTTCACCGGCTCACTGCGCGACGGCTTCCACATCCGGCGGGCGGCCGCCGAGAAGCGGATACCCTGCTTCACGTCCATCGACACGGCGCGGGCGGCGATCGACGCGCTTGCGCATCAGGCAGGCTACGACGTGGCGACGCTGGCGGAGTACGTGGCCGGATGATTCTCGAGACCATCAGCGTGCTCGCGACGGAGCCGGCCTATGTGGGCGCCTTCGTCACTTGGTTCGCCGCACCGGCACTTGCGGCGGCGACAGAGCCCGGGCAATTCGTGATGCTCCACTGCAGCGACGAAGGGACGGACCCGATGTTCGCGCGGGCGTTCAGCTACCATCGCGTCGCCGCGGGGCGCTTCGCCATCCTCTACAACGTCGTCGGGCGGGGCACGGCCTGGCTCGCCAGCCGGGAACGAGGCGACCTGGTGCGGGCCTACGGGCCGCTGGGGCAAGGCTACCGGCTGCCAGACCAGGCGGGCAACCTGCTGCTCGTCGCCGGCGGGGTGGGCGCGGCGCCGCTCGTGGACCTGGCCGAGCGTGCGGTTTCGGCAGGACACCAGGTGGTTGCGCTCATGGGCGCGCGCTCGTCCGCGCAGCTGCTCGCGCCCTCGGCCTGGCCGAAAGAAGTCGAGTACGTGGTTGTGACGGAAGACGGGTCGATGGGTCCCCGGGGGTTCGTGACCGAGCACCTGGGCCAGTACCAGGAATGGGCAAGCAAGATCTACGCCTGCGGCCCCAACGCGATGTTCGCCAGCCTGGCAGAGAAGCTGCGTTTCAATGGTCGGCGCCAGCGCCCGGAGATCCTCATGGAGGAGAACATGCCCTGCGGCTGGGGCATGTGTTACGGCTGCGCGGTCTTCACGAAGCACGGCGTCCGCCTCTGTTGTAAGGACGGCCCGCGCTTCAACCTCTTCGACGTGTATTGACGGTTCGATTACGCGGCCCGACCGCCAGGGGGCGGCCGCGAGGCGCGAGACCGAGACGGCAGTCGGCGCGGGTTTCAGCGCTCGGGCTGGGGGAACATGCCGACGAGGTTTTCTTCCTCTGTCGGGAGGCTGCGCTTGATGACCTCGAGGTGGTCGAGGGCGATGCCGGCGCCGATGGCGACACATTCGAGCGGGTTGTCGGCGACATAGCAGGGGACGCCGGTTTCCTGCGTGAGGAGCTCATCCATGTGGCGGAGGAGGGCCCCGCCCCCCGTGAGGACGATGCCGCGGTCGATAACGTCGGACGCGAGCTCGGGCGGGGTCTTTTCGAGGACGGCGCGGACGGTTTGCACGATCGTGCCGAGGGAGTCCTGGATGGACTGGGAGACCTCGGTGCTCTGCAGGGTGATGGTCTTGGGGAGGCCGCTGAGCTGGTCGCGGCCGCGCACCTGGGTGTTGAGGCCTTCATCGACGGGGATGGCGCTGCCGACGGCGATCTTGATCTCCTCGGCGGTCTTCTCGCCGATGACGAGGTTATGGCGGCGGCGGACGTACGCCATGATCGCCTCGTCGATGCGGTCGCCGGCCATGCGGACGGATTCGCTGACGACGATGCCGTAAAGGGAGATGACGGCGGCTTCGGTGCGGCCACCGCCGATATTGACGATCATGTTGCCGCGGGCGCTGCCGATGGGGATGCGCGCGCCGATGGCAGCAGCGAGGGGTTCGGGGACGAGGTGGGCGGGCTTGCGGGCGCCGGCCTGTTCGGCGGCGTCGCGCACGGCGCGCTGCTCGACGCTGGTGACGCCGGCGGGGACGGTCACCATGATCTCGGGGCGGACGAGGTTGAAGCGTCCGGTGATGAAGCCGATGAAGTACCGGAGCATGGCTTCGGTGGTGAGGTAGTCCGCGATGACGCCGTCGCGCATGGGGCGGATGACGGAGATCGAGCCGGGGGTGCGGCCCTGCATGGCGCGTGCTTCGTTGCCGACGGCGACGATGGCGTTGTCGCGGTTGTGGCGGGCAACGACGGAGGGTTCGTTGACGATGATGCCCTGGCCTTTCACGTAGACCAGGATGTTGGCGGTCCCGAGATCGATGCCGGCCTTCTTGGATTGGAGGAATTCGAAGGCCATCAGGCGCGCTCGAGCCGGACGCCGAGGCCGCGCAGCTTCTCGTCGAGCCGCTCGTAGCCCCGGTCGAGGTGGTAGGCCTCGTCGACGACGGTGGTGCCCTGGGCGACGAGGGCGGCGAGCATGACGGCGGCGCCGGCGCGGACGTCGAGGGCGCGGACGCGGGCGCCGTGGAGGGACGTGGGGCCGCTGACGATGGCGGAGGAGCCGGTGGAGACGATCTCGGCGCCCATCTTGCGCAGCTCCCCGACGTAGAGCATGCGGTTGTCGAAGACGCGCTCGTGGATGATGGAGACGCCGGCGGCCTGGGTGAGGAGAGCGGCCATGGGGGCGTGAAGGTCGGTGGCAAGGCCGGGGTAGGGGAGGGCCTGGAAGCTGACGGGCCGCAAGGGACCGTCGTGGGCGATGTGCAGGCAGCCTTCGCCGCGCTGCTCGACGAGGGCGCCGGCGGCACGCAGCTTGGCGACGACGGCGTCCATAACGTGGACGGGGGCGTCTTCGACGAGGACGTCGCCGCCAGTCATGGCGGCGGCGATGGCGAAGGTGCCAGCTTCGATGCGGTCGGGCATGACGCGGGCGGTGGCACCGTGGAGGGTGGGGACGCCTTCGACGTCGACGCACTGGGTGCCGATACCGGTGACGCGCGCACCCATGGCTTCGAGAAGGTGGCCGAGCTCCTGCACTTCGGGCTCGGTGGCGGCGTTGACGATGGTGGACGCGCCCCGGGCGAGGACGGCCGCCATCATCACGTTCTGGGTGCCGGAGACAGAGGGATAGTCCATGAAGACGCGCGCGCCGCGAAGGCTGCCTGGTCCGGCGGGGGCCTCGGCGAGCCAGCGTTCCCCTTCGCGGCTGACCCTGGCGCCCATCGCTTCGAAGCCGGCGAGGTGGACGTCGATCGGACGCTGACCGATGACGTCGCCCCCTGGGGGAGCGGAGGAGGCGAAGCCGTGGCGGGCGAGGAGAGGGCCCATCACCTGGAAGGAGGCGCGGTTCTCGGAGATGAGCTCGGTCGGCGCTTCGCATGTGCTGACGCGACTGGCGTTGAGGCGCATGGCCCCGTCGGGATGGCGGTCGATGGTGACGCCGAGGGTGACAAGGAGATCAGCCAGAGAGTCGACGTCGCTGATCGCAGGGACGTTGGTGAGGACGACGTCTTCGGTGGTCAGAAGGGCGGCGCACATCATGGCGAGGGCGGCGTTCTTGCCGCCGGAGACGCGAACGGTGCCGTGGAGGGCGGCTCCGCCCTGCACTTCGTAACGTGGCCCGCGGGCACGATTCAACGGCATCGTCCGGGTCAGTATCGCGGCTTGACGCGTGCGGCGGCAATCGGGCCGGCGGGGTCTCGCAAGCGAGGGCTAGCCACCGGGCCGGGGGGGACCGGGCCGGCGGCGACGCTGGACGACCTTGAGGCGCAGGAGGGAGCGCTGCAGGGCGGCCTGGGCGCGGGCGAGGTCGACGTCCCGGTGCATCTGCTCGTGGGCGAGGCGGAGGCGTTCTTCGGCGCGGGTGCGGGCGGCTTCGGCACGGGCGACGTCGATCTCCTCGGCGGCTTCGGCGGCGTCGGCGAGGATGGTGACGCGGTCGTTGCGCACTTCCATGAAGCCGCCGGTGAGGGCGAAGGGGGTTTCGTCGTTGCCGCGCCGGAAGACAAGCTCGCCGGAGTCGAGGGTGGTCATGAGGGCGGCGTGGCGGGGCAGAATGGCGAGCTGGCCTTCACTGCCGGGGGCGACGAGGACGTCGACGCCCTGCTCGACGCGGACGATGCGCTCGGCGGTGACGATTTCCACGGTCAGGGGCATGGCTAACCCTCGCTGAGCTGGCGGCCCTTTTCGACTGCCATGTCGATGTTGCCAACCATGTAGAAGGCCTGTTCAGGGAGGCCGTCGTGCTTGCCTTCGAGGATCTCGCGGAAGCCGCGGATGGTCTCGCGGACGGAGACGTACTGGCCGGGGTTGCCCGTGAACTGTTCGGCCACGAAGAAGGGCTGGGTGAGGAAGCGCTGGATCTTGCGGGCGCGGGTGACGGTGAGCTTGTCTTCGTCGGAAAGCTCGTCGATGCCAAGGATGGCGATGATGTCCTGGAGGTCTTTATAGCGCTGGAGGACGCCCTGGACGGCGCGAGCGATGTCGTAGTGCTCCTGGCCGACGACGCGTGGTTCGAGGGCGCGAGAGAAGGAGGCAAGGGGGTCCATGGCGGGGAAGAGGGCCTGCTCGGCGAGCGAGCGTTCGAGGGCGACGACGGCGTCGAGGTGACCGAAGGTGGTGGCAACCCCGGGGTCGGTGTAGTCGTCGGCAGGGACGTAGATCGCCTGGACCGACGTGATCGATCCGTTCCGCGTCGACGTGATGCGCTCCTGCAACGCGCCCATCTCGCTCAGCAGCGTCGGCTGGTAGCCGACGGCTGACGGCATACGGCCGAGCAGTGCCGAC
>JADLBJ010000215.1 GCA_020847765.1 Dehalococcoidia bacterium | reverse complement strand
TTGGCGGCGATGGTCGTCGCGATCGCGATCCTGCGCCCGGGCTCGCACTCGCCGTTCGACGCGATCGGCCTCTTGCTGCGGCTCGTCGCGTACCTGTTCGCGGTGCGCGCGGGGATCGGGTTGGTCCTGCTGGGCGGGCGCGTGGTGCTCGCGGTGCGACGGCGCGCGTACGCGCTCGCGATCGGGGAGCCGGGCCTCGTGCTGGTCACGCCGGGCGCAACGCATGCGGTGAAGCGCAGCGACGTGCTGGGGATCGCGGAGCGCGGGCACTGGCAGGGGCGCGGAGCGCGGCGGTTCGCGCCCGTGTACGTGGTGGTTCGGCCAGGTGCGGGGCCGACGTTTCTCGAGCTGCCGCCGATCTTCGAGGACTCGCCGGGTGTGCTCGCCGAGCGGCTGATGCGCTGGCGCGGACCGCTGCCGGAGGAGCGCGAGCCGGAGCCGGTGGACCCCGGAGTGATCGCGAGCGCGCTCTACGAGCAGGTCGCGGCGGGATCGATTCCCGAAGGCACGACGGCGATCCGTCATGGATGGCGATTCCTCGCGCAGGGCCCGTACGCGACGATGATGCTGGCCGTCGCGTTGCTCGATGGCTGGCTGCGCATGGGAGCCGTGGATCGCGCCGCGCTCGGATGGCTGCCGCTCGTGTGGTTGGGCATCACGTTCCTGGTGGTGCCGCTCGGATGGCTCGCGCTGATGTGGCGCGAGATCGGTCCGCGGCGAGGGCTCGCGCTCGTGATGACGCCCTCCGAGCTGTTGATTCGCACGCGGCGCGGGCTCACGCGCGTGCCGTGGGGCGAGGTCGCGAAGGTCGGCATCGAGGAGAAGACACGCTGGTCGGTGGTGCTCGGCCAGCACGCGCGACGGCAGCTCGCGATCGAGCGGCGCGACGAGGACGCCTCGGTGATCCGCTACGACGAGCACTTCCTCGGCGCCCCGGCGGAGGTCGTCGAGACGCTGGTGAACGCGTATCGAAAGGGCCGATGGAAGCTGGCGCCGCGCGACGGCGCCGCGAGCGTCACCGCCGCGAATGCCGAGCCCGCGACGGGCTGCTAGCCTGACCGTCAAATGTCGCGGTGGGTAGTTGCTTGCTTGGCCTCGGTCTCGATGTGGGCGGCTGCTCCCATCGCGCTCGCGCAATCGGCGGACGACGACGCGGAGACCGACGACGAAACCGAAGTCCCGCCGCCGCCGGCGCAGACGCCGTCCGCGACACCACCCGGAGCCACCGAGCCGGCGGAGGCCGAGCGCGCCGCCACGCCGACTCGCAGGCGCGTCGAGGAGGTGCCTCCGCCGCCGACGGGCTACGGCAGTGGCAGCGGCTACGCGGGCCTCGAATCGCCCTATGGGATGGGCGGATCGGGTGTGATGACGGCCGGCGTCCCGAGTGGCGTGCTGCAGCGGCTGCGCCTGCTCGATCAGGACATCGCCGCGCTCGGGTCGAGCGACGGGAGCATGCAGCTCGCGAACGACATCATCCGGCTGGTCGCGGGCGCGGTGCTCGTCGGCGCCGGGTTCCTCGTCTACGACGACGACCCCGCCGCGACGGAGGAACGCGCGCTCGCCTCCATCCTGTGGGCGAGCGGCGGCTTCGGGGTCGT
>JADLBJ010000214.1 GCA_020847765.1 Dehalococcoidia bacterium | reverse complement strand
TGGGCGGGGAGCGAACCCTGCCGCGGCTGACGATCGCCCTCGGCCTGACCGCGTTCGCCTACGGCGCGGTCGTTGGGGTCCTCATCCAGGTGGCGATGGCGATGAGCATCACGATCCTGCCCGGCGACCAGATCGGGGCGCACGCATCGGCCATGACGTTCGGTTACATCGCGCTGACGGCGATGGGGATCATCGAGTGGCGGGTGCGTGACACGCGTAGCCTGCCGGTGCTCGGGCTCATCCAGATCGGCGCCCTGTTCCTGGGCGGCCTGGTGATCTCGGGGGCGCTCCTGCTCGGCGCCGAGCAGGCCGGCGGTGGGATCTACCTGCTGACCCAGGTCGTGGCGGTGGTCCTCTTCGTCGTTCGCATCCTCCCGGCGGCGCTACGCGCCTCGTGGCTGTCCACCGCCCCCGGACGCCATTTCGCGATCGCCTCGCTCTGGACCGTCCTGGCGCTCGCGCTGTTCATGTATCTCGTCTCGCAGGTCATCGCGAACCCCAACGACCCGAACGCGTTGCCGCTCAACGTGCTGCTGGCCAGTGACCATGCGGTGTACATCGGGGTGCTGACGAACATCGTCGTCGGACTGCTCTCCCTCCTCGTGCTGCGTCCCGGATCGGCGCCGGCGTGGGCCTCGCACCTCGTCTTCTGGGGCGTGAATCTCGGCCTGGCCGTGTTCATGGTCGGGCTCATCACCGAGGCCGCCGAGGTCAAGCGCATCGGCGCGCCTCTGATGGGCGTCGCGCTGCTGGCGGCGTTGGCGGTGCTTGCGTCGCGCCTCTGGTCGGGCGAGCCGGATGCATCGGTGCTCGAGGCCCCGGCGTAGGGGGTTTCTGGGCAGGGCTCGGCCGGTATGACAAATGATCACACTCGCCTGGGGGCCCGCTGGGCGCCGGTACGACTCCGAGGATGACCGCTCGGGTCCACCGCCCGGCCCGCGCATCAGGCCGCCACGCGTCCGGCGTTGAGCCGATCGCGCCACTCGAGCCACGCACGTCCGTCCTCGACCTGCCATGACGGTCCGTTGAAGCCGAGCGTGAACTGGGTGAAGCCCATCTCCAGGTAGGCCGATGCGTCCTCGCGCAGGAACCGGCCCAGGTCATCCGGCTCCACACCCACGCCCCACTCGATCGTGCCAGGATCGCGGCCGATCGCCGCGCACTCGCGCAGCAGCGCCTCGACCGCCGGCTCGAGCTCAGCCGGTCGTTCGGGGAACGCGGCATGCCACGCATCGGCGTGGCGAGCCACGATCGGCAGCGTGAGCGTCGGGCCGGTGCCGGCCACGAGGATCGGCATGCGCCGCAGCGGCGGGGGAGTGAGCGACGCGAGCCGCTCGACGACCACCGGCACCGCGTGCCCCAGCGAACGGATGCGGCGCCCCCGGGTCGCGAAGTCAAACCCGTAGCGGTCGTAGTCGCGCTCGAACCACCCGGCGCCG
>JADLBJ010000011.1 GCA_020847765.1 Dehalococcoidia bacterium | reverse complement strand
GATCACCTCCGACCGCGCGTCCATCCTCGGCATCATCGAGGAGGCACCGGACGTGGCCAGCGGCGTCATCTCCATGGCCCACGCGTGGGGCGACGTGCCGGAACTAGACCACGAGGTCCGCACCATCGGCAGCCACACCGGCCGGCTGATGGCGAACGACCGCGACTTCGATCCCTACACAGGCATCCCGCGGATGAGCGCGATCCCGGTCAATTTGCGCAAAGTCGAGGAGAGTCTGCCGGTATGACGGCGAGCGGAGTGCGTCCTACCGTCCGCGCGTGTAGTCCCAGAGGCGCACGCGCTCGGGGCGAATGCGGATGATGGAGCGCTCCTCTCCCTGCAACCGAGCTTCGAATTCCACTGGGAGCGGGTTCAGGTAGCGCGCAACGATCGCCCGGCGGAGGCGCGCACCGGGGTCGTCTTCGACTGACGCGCGGCCCCGGACCTCGACGCCGCGGTAGCCGAGCGCCGCCGGCACGTGTGGCGCGTCGCGCACGTCGATGAGCAAGGCGACACGGGGGTCGTCCCGCACGTTCTTGGACTTTCGCCGTCCGGCCGGGGTGCTCACCACAAGGTCGCCCTGGTCGAAGCCGTACCAGACACACGCCATCGCCGGGGCGCCACGAACGAGTGTCGCGAGAACGGCGACGTGGCGGCCTTCAAGGATAGCGAGGGCCTCGGCGTCGAACTCCACGCGCCCCTATTTCACGGCAGGCTCGACGCCGAGGGCCTCGAGGTGCTGCTTCATCTCCGCCGGCACCGTGGGTGCACCCGTCTCGTAGACGCCGTCCACCGGGGGATCGACGTCGAAGGCGTTGTTGAACTTGTGGTACGACTCCCAGCTGCCGAGGCCGATCGCGATCTCTACGATCTGCGGCTCGGTCCAGTGCGCCTTCATCGCCTGAATGAGCTCGTCGTCGATCGTCTGGGCCCTGTCGGCCAGCCAGCGGTAGGCGAATTCGAGGGCGAGTTTCAACTTCTCCGGAAGGTCCGAGTTCCGGAAGTCAAGGCTCTTCGCCACCATCTCCTCGTCCATCCCCTCCTGCCGCGCCGCGGCAGCACGCGATGGCTTTCAGTAGCGGCACCCGTTGATGTTCGCCGACTGCAGGCGGAGCAGGTCCTTGGTCGTGGCGTCGAGCGTGCTGTACTCCCAGAGAGCGCCGTAGTGAAAGCGAAACGCCTTCCACAATTCGGGCCGCTGCATGTAGACCCCGGCAAACCCGGACAGGCCCCCGGCTTCCGTGATTCTCGGCATTAGCTGTTCTCCTCCGGCGACTGGATGGCGGGCACAGTATAGCGGCGTCGCCCCCGGCCAGCGCGACCGCCTTGAAAGTGAAACTAGCGAACCCGGGGGCTATGCTGACGGAGCATGATTCCACGCTATTCACGCCCTGAGATGGCCGCCCTCTGGAGCGAGCAGGCGAAGTTCGCGCGCTGGCTCGAGGTCGAAGTTGCCGCGGTGGAGGCATGGGCCGAGCTCGGCCAGGTGCCACGGGAGGCCGCCGAGAAGATCCGACGCGACGCCCGGTTCGACCTGGCCAGGATCGACGACTACCTCGCCGTCACTCATCACGACGTCACAGCCTTCCTCCGCTCCGTCGCCGATTCGCTGGGCGAGGAGTCGCGTTACGTCCACTTCGGCCTGACCAGCTCCGACGTCTGGGACACGGCTACCGGCTTGCAGCTCCGCGACGCCTGCGACCTGCTCCTGCGCGACCTCGACGCCCTCACCACCGTCCTCCGCCGCCAGGCCCAACGCTACCGGGAGACACTCTGCGTCGGCCGCACGCACGGCGTCCATGCGGAGCCCACGACCTTCGGCCTCAAACTGGCCGTCTGGGTCGACGAGACGCGCCGCAACCGCGAGCGCCTCGAGGCCGCCCGGGCGGCGGTGGCCGTCGGCGCCGTCAGCGGCACGGTGGGGACACATGCTTCCGTGCCACCCGCCCTGGAGGAGAGCGTCTGCCGCAGACTCGGCCTCGCTGTCGAGGCAGCCTCGACGCAGATCATCCAGCGGGATCGGCATGCGCAGTTCGTGACGACGCTGGCGCTCGTCGGCGCCTCGCTCGAAAAGTTCGCCACCGAGATTCGTGCACTGCAGAAGACTGAGGTCCGGGAAGCGGAGGAGCCCTTCGAGGAGGGCCAGACGGGCTCGAGCGCGATGCCCCACAAACGGAACCCCGAGAAGTGCGAGCGCATCAGCGGCCTCGCGCGGGTGCTCCGCGGCTACGCCGTGACCGCGCTCGAGAACGTCGCGCTCTGGCATGAGCGGGACATCAGCCATTCGTCCACCGAGCGCATCGTCTTCCCGGACGCCTGCCTGCTGTTGGACTACATGCTTGTCCTCTTCACGGACATCATGGAGCGCCTTCTTGTCTATCCCGAGCAGATGCGCGAGAACCTGGACCGCTCGTACGGCCTGGTGTTCTCCCAGCGGGTGCTCCTCGCGTTGATCGAGGCAGGTCTCAGCCGCCAAGACGCGTACGCGATCGTCCAGCGCAACGCGATGGCCTCCTGGCGCACGCGGACTCCCTTCCTCGACCTCCTTCTGGCCGACAGCGAGGTCGCTTCGCGCCTGGGCGAGGGGGAGGTTCGAGTCCTCTTCGACTACGGCTTCTACCTTCGGAACATCGACGCGACGTTCGCGCGGCTCGGACTGTGACTCGGGCCTGCTGGCGGGCCGCCGTCCCTGCGCGGCCCGGCGCGTCGAGGCTCTCGCCCACGGCCCGAGAGCCCGGACCGCCTCCGCCGGGCTGGCCGGACTCGACCGCACCGGAGGAACGTGCGGAACGCGACCCGCACGGACCAGTCGGCCCACCGCCGATCTCGGCCCGCGGGACGGTCGCCCAGGCATGGCGCGTGCTGATGAGCCACCCGCGGGCGACGCTCCTGCCACTCGTTGCGATTCAGCTGCCGGTCACCCTCATCAGCTCGCTCGTGACGGTCGCACTCTACTTCTCCGTCTTCCGGGACGAGCCTTTCGAAAGCGTGAACGACGTCCTCGCGGGGGGTGCCTCCGGGCCGCTCTTCGCGTTGATCCTCTTGACTGCCTTCGAGGGGTTGTTCGCACAGGTCGCCCGCGCGGCGACGATCGTGGCCGTCGCCTCCGCCCTGGAGGGCCGACCGAAGCAGCTGACGGAAAGCCTCGACCCCGCCTTCACGCGCATGGGCGGCCTCCTCGTCGTGGCCGTCCTGCTTGCCGCGAGCGTCGTCGGCCTCGCCCTGACACTCGTCGGCCTTGTGCTCCTGCCCTATCTCGCCGCGCGGCTCGGCCTCGTTTTCGAGGCGTACATGCTGGACGGCCTCGGTCCGGGGCGGGCGATCGGGCGCAGCTGGCGGGTGATGCGCGGCAACGTCCTCCGCTTTCTCACGGCCGTGCTGCTCTTCCTGCTGGTGGCGGCCGGCCCGCTGGTGCTCATCTCGCTGCTCGGCTCGGTTGATTTCGGTGGGCGCGACACCCGCGTCCTGACGAGCGCGGCCATCGGCCTCGCCCAGGGCGTTCTCCTCATCCCGTTGCTCGCCTTCCTCACGGCGATCACGACAGCCTTCTATCTCCAGGCGCGAGCGAGGCACGATGGCCGAACCACTGCTTGAGTCGAACCTCCCCAACCGTGCACACCGAGGCAAGGTGCGTGACACCTACGACCTGGGCGACCACCTCCTGATCGTGGCGACGGACCGCATCTCCGCCTTCGACGTCGTCCTGCCGACCGGGATCTCCCGCAAAGGGGAGGTGTTGACGCGCCTCTCGGCCTGGTGGTTCGAACGCATCCGCGAAACGATCCCAAACCACTTCGTCGCGCTCGTCACGGCTGAGAACGCCGGGCTTGTGCCCTTCCCACTCGGTCCGGACTACTTCGGCCGCTCGATGCTCGTGCGCAAGGCCCGCCGCCTGGACGCCGAATGCATTGTGCGCGGCTACCTCTCTGGCTCAGCCTGGAAGGAGTACCGACAGTCGGGCGCTGTCTGCGGCGTCAGCCTGCCCCCGGGCTTGCGGGAGTCGGATCGCCTGCCAGAGCCGATCTTCACGCCGTCGACCAAGGCCGACGTCGGTCACGACGAAAACGTCACGTACGAGCAGTTCGCGGCCCTCGTGGGCGAGGGCGAGGCGAACGCCGCCCGCCTCCGCTCGCTGGCGCTCTACAGCTACGCCCACACAGTGGCCCTCGAGCGCGGCATCATCATCGCCGACACCAAGTTCGAGTTCGGCATCTGGAACGAAGAGGTCATCGTCATCGACGAAGTGCTCACGCCCGACAGCAGCCGCTTCTGGCCCGCGGACCGTTACCAGCCGGGCGGGCCACAGGCGAGCTTCGACAAGCAGCCGGTTCGCGACTGGCTTGCCGGCAGCGGCTGGCGTGACGGCGAACCGCCGCCGCCGATTCCCCCGGCCGTCGTCGAGGCCACGACCGACCGCTATCTGGCCGTCTATCGCACGTTGACCGGGGAGGATCTGCCGTGAGCAAGGAGCACAAGACCAGCAGGAACGGCAAGAACGGCAAGAATGGCAAGGGCCGGGCGGCAGCCGCCAAGGACGACGGCGCCCACACCGCCGCACCCGAGCGGGCCTATCATGCGCGCGTGTACGTCTCGCTGAAGCCGACTGTCAACGACCCGGAGGGGAGCACGATCGGCGGCGCGCTCGCCGCGCTCGGCTTCAGGGGCGTTGAGGGTGTTCGTTCCGGCCGTTACTTCCAGCTTCGCCTGAGGGCCGGCAGCCGCCGCGGCGCCGAGCGCCAGGTCGATCAGATGTGCTCCCGCCTGCTCGCGAACCCAGTCATCGAAACGTACACGTTCGAGGTCAGTCCCGACGGCGAGGGCTGAGCCCACCGGTCAGTCGCGGATGGGGTCCGTGCTGCCGGGGGAGTAGCTGGCCCGAGCGAAGGCGACGGCAACGACGCGCCCAGCGCCGTGTTCGCGGAGCACCCGGGCGCATTCGTTGGCCGTCGAGCCTGTCGTGACCACGTCGTCCAGGATGGCCACGGGCAGGCCGGCGAGGGGCGGCCCTTCGTAGGCGAAGGCGCCGGCGACGTTCGCCCGGCGTTCCCGCAGTCTCTGCCCGACCTGCGTCGCCGTTCGCTGGACGCGCAGGAGACGGCCCGGCGCCGCCCCTACGCCAACCGCCGCTGCCAGAAGCTCGGCCTGGTTGAAGCCGCGGGCTCGGCGCCGCGAGCGATGAAGCGGCACCGGAAAGACGGCGGCGACGTCGGTGGTGGCGAGGACAGGAGCCAGGCGCGATCCCAGCAAGGGAACCGCCGCCGTCACACCCCCGTACTTGAGGGCGTGGACGAGCTTGCGAGCGGCTCCCGTCATCTCCACTGCGGCGCGCACGCCGTCCAGCGCGTCGAGGCCGAAGCAGCGGGGGCAGTTGCCCGTCCCCTCCCAGGCGGCCGCGCAGTGCCCGCAGCGGCCCGAGCCCGACGCCGGCCGGAACGACGCCGCGCATGGCGTGCAGAGCAGGCCGCCAAACCGCCCGCAGCCCACACAGCGCGCCGGGAAGAGGAAGTCGAGCACTCCGGACCAGGCGGTGCGAAGCAGGCTCCCCGCCGCGAGACGATCGTTCACCGCGGCATTGCACGGCAGAGGGGTTGCCCGTGCAAGCGGCCACGGCGACCGCTCCGGTACAATTACAGCGTGACAGTCACCGTGCGCCTCTTCGCCTCGGTCGCCGACGCAGCCGGTTGCCGCCGGCTCGACCTGCCTCTGACCGAGGGCGAGACGGTTGCCCAGGTCCGCGCCCGGTTGCTGGAGCGCTATCCTCAGCTCGGTCGCTTCGTGCCCGTCCTGCTCTACGCGCTGGACGAAGAGTACGTGGCCGACACGGCGGTCGTGCCCGACGGCGCGACCCTCGCGCTCATCCCGCCCGTTTCCGGAGGCTAACCATGCTGGTTCTTGTCACGGAGGACGAGCTCCGGCCAGAAGAGGCGATCGCCGCTGTGGCCTCGCCGCGCGCTGGCGCCGTCAATCTGTTCCTCGGCGTCGTTCGCGACCACAACAAGGAGCGCGCGGTTCGCTATCTGGTCTACGACGCCTACCCGGAGATGGCGGAGAAGGTGATGCGCGAGATCGTAACAGAGGCGTGCGCGCGTTTCGCCCTGCTCGACTGCGCGGTCCTTCATCGCACCGGCCCGCTGCAGATCGGTGAGACGAGCCTGCTCATCGCTGTCAGCTCTGGCCACCGGGCCGAATCGTTCGAAGGCGGGCACTGGCTCGTCAACGAGATCAAGAAGCGCGTCCCGGTCTGGAAGAAGGAAGTCTGGGCAAACGGCGAGGAATGGGTCGAGGGCCCAGAGTCACTGGGGCTGCAGCAGGCACCGGCCTCGATGCGATGACGCCTTCCCCCCGCGCGAGCTGCCCATGACCACGCACCCCCACGCTGCCAGCCGCTTCTGCATGCACTGCGGCGAACGGCTAAGCACCGCCACGCCGGAAGGCGACTCCCGCCGCCGGCTCGTCTGCCTGCGCTGCGGGTTCATCCATTACATCAACCCCCGCCCGGTGGCGGCGACAATTCCCGTGCGCGGCGACGGGCGGCTCCTCCTCCTCCGCCGGGCGATCGAGCCGCGCGCGGGCAAGTGGGTCTTCCCCGGCGGCTACATGGACGTCGGCGAGACGGCCGAGGAGGCGGCGGCGCGCGAGACGCGCGAAGAGGCACTCCTCGAAGTCGTCAACCTCTCGCTGCTCGGCGTCTATACACGCCCCGGCCCGGGCGTCGTCGTCATCGTCTACGAGGCCGAGGCCCGCGGCGCAGGCGGCGCCGGCGACGAGACGACCGCGGTCGCCTGGCTGCATGCCCACGAGATCCCGTGGGACGAGCTTGCCTTCGATTCCACAGAGGCAGCCCTGCGCGACTGGGTTCGCCGCCGCTCGCGGCCCTAGCTCAGCGCCGCCGAAAGCGGGATTCGTCGAGCGTCAGATACATGAAGTCCCGCTCCTGCGACTTCAGAAAGCGTCCGGGCCCATCGGGCATGGAGTCCATGAAACGCTCAGCACGGAGCGAACCGTCGGGCTGCGGAAAGTAGGTCGACATGAGGACGTACGGGTTGTTGATGTCGAGCTGCATGGCCGTGCAGGCGCCCGCCGCCCAGAGCGCCTTCGCCAGCGATTCCGCGCTCAGCGAATTGCCGGCCGCCACGAGCAGGTGGCCGTCCTTCGTCAGCCCAACCGCCGACCGCCAGGTAATGAACTCCGCCGAGTTCACCTGCACGTAGCCCCACGTGTCGTTGCCTTCGCCGACGCGCTTGCTCACCTCGCAGTTGTCGACGAGGAGGACGGCATTCTGGCGAACCCCCACCATGCCGTCCTCCCAGCTCAGGTCCTTCCCCCACTCGCCCATCCGGACCGTGCCGTCCTTATAGACGGCGACCGAGGCGAGACCGTTGCGCAGTGGCCGATACTCCTTCCCGTCGGCGACCATACCGAAGCCCCCGTGAGGGCCCTTGAAACCGCCATTCCAGGCGACGAGCAGGTTCGCGTAGTCGTCCTTGGGGACCACCCCGGGACCCTTGACGCCGCGGTCGCCGCCCGGATCGACCGTCCCGCCGACCATGTGCAGCCTCACGCGTCGCGCGTCGGCCAGAAGCACGCCGACGAGTGCGTAGGGGCGAGACTTGTCCGGCCGAATGAACGTCTTCGCCATGAGCATGTCTTCCGGCGACGAGCGCGGCAGCCCCGCGGTCGACCAGACGCCCTCGCCCGCCTCGAGACTTTCGCGGAGGGGCTTGGTCTTCGGGAGCGTCAGCGGCTTCGGGGCAAAGATGTCGGGGATGGTCAGGTCGTGTGTCTCGGGCGCTGGCGCCACCCGCAAATCGATGAGCACGCGTCGCCCCGGCTCCTGGGGAACGAACTGAACCAGCACCTGGGACTGGTCGAAGGGGTTTGTCTCGCCGCCGAAGACGCGGTACTTGATCTTGTCGACCCTGTCCTGGAGGGTGAAGTACCAGCTTTCGAGACGGGCCGTGTTCTCGTCGCCGATCACCTGGCGGCTGAAGTCGGCGAACTGGGCGCTGAACCTTTCCTTGTTCGTGTAGGCCGCGCCGAGACCGGCGACGAGCAGGACGAGAACGACCAGAGCGGCGCGCTTCTTTGTGACCAGGCGACGAGCTTTCGCCGTCGGAGACGCGGCGTCCGCGGCGCCCGCAACCGCCTCTTCGGCAGGCTCGCCGGCCTTGGCGTCCACGCCGTCCGCCCGCCTCGGCGTCCACCTCCGCAACATGTCACGGATCTTAAACTCGTGTGCGAACCACGCAACGAACCTGCAATGCCCGCCATGCGGAGAACGGTGGCCGCGTCGCAACTGCACACGGCCCTGGTCGGCGACGTTCTTCGCCGGCTCGCAGACGCCCACCCGCGTACACTGGTGCCATGCGCATCCTCGCCGTCGACATGGGCACCGGCACTCAGGACATCCTGCTCTTCGACGCCGACCGCACCGTCGAGAACAGCGTCAAAATGGTGCTCCCTTCTGCGACGGAGATCGCGGCCCGGCGCATCCGGCGCGCTGCACGCGACCGGCGCGACCTCGTTCTGACGGGAGACGTCGCCGGCGGCGGGCCGTGCGCCTGGGCGCTCGAGGAGTTCCTCCGCGGCGGCGGCCGGGCCTTCGCTACGCCGGAAGCGGCCCAAACGTTCGACGACGACCTGGAGCGCGTGCGCCAGATGGGCGTCACCGTCGTCTCCGACGACGAGGTTGCCCATCGCGACGCCGAACGGGTTGTCCTCCGCGACCTGGACCTGGACGCGATTGGCGCCGTGCTCGCTGCCTTCGAAGAACCCGCAACCATCGACGGCCTCGCGCTCGGCTGTCTGGACCACGGCGCCGCGCCGCCCGGGGTGTCCGACCGGCTGTTCCGCTTCGAACACCTCCGCCGCACGGTCGAGGCGCGCAACGACCTGCTCGCCTTCGCCAGCCGCGGGGATTGCCTGCCCCATTATCTGACACGCGCCCGGGCGATGGTGGCGGCGGCCGCCGACGGGGCGCCGGTCGCTTTCATGGACACCGGCCCGGCCGCCGCGCTCGGCGCTCTTCACGATGAGCGGGTCTTCGGCGCGGAGGAGGCCGTCGTTCTCAATCTCGGCAATATGCACCTCCTCGGCTTCCACCTCCACGGGCGCCAAGTGGCGAGTCTGTTCGAGCACCACACCGGCGAGGTGAGTGCCGGTCAGGTGGAGCGTTTCACGCGCCGTCTGGCGGAAGGCACCCTGGCCCACGACGAGATCTTCGAGAGCAAGGGACACGGCGCCTATCATGCCGACCGCGCCCTCGTCCGCAGCGGCCTCCCTGAGGCCGTTGCCGTGACCGGGCCCCGGCGGGCCAAGGTACGCGAGACCGGTCTGCGGGCCTGCTACGCCTCGCCGTTCGGCGACATGATGATCAGCGGCTGCTTTGGCCTGCTGCGCGGCTTCGCGGAGGTGTTCCCGGAAGCGCACGACGCCGTGGCCCATCGCCTCGGCGCCCTACCCGGCTGAACCGCCGCACCTACGGCTGGCGGGCAAGCCCCGGATCGACGGCGAAATAGACCTCGCACGCACGTCGCGTCGCAGCGGGCTCCAGCACGGGCGGCCGCTTCACAAAGCGCGCCTCCTCGATGATCAGCTGGAGGACGTCACGCGGATGGCAGCTGCGGAAGTTGCCGCCGCTGGCCCGGTGGACCATCTCGACCGCTGCTTCAATGCCGCCGTGCGGGCACTCCACGCTCATCGCTTCGGCGAAGCGGCGGAAGATCTCGACCATCTGCGCCGGCGCGGGCTCCGGAATGCGGATCTTGTAGGGAATACGGCGCAGGTGCGCCTCTTCGAGCATCGTCTTCGGCTCCAGATTCGTGCTGAAGCAGATCGTGGAACGAAAGGGAAAAGTGATCCGCTCGCCCGTGACCAGCGTCATCGTGTCGTCACCCCGTTCGAGCGAGGCTATCCAGCGGTTCAGGAGGGCATGGGGCGAAACCTGCTGGCGGCCGAAGTCGTCGATGGCGAGCAGGCCGCCGTGCGCCTTCAGGTGCGGCGGCGCCTGGTGGTACCCGAGCGCCGCGTCGTAGGCAAGATCAAGGTCTTCGTGGCGGAGCTCACCGCCCACGAACACGAAGGGACGACGAATGCGGAGCCAGCGCCGGTCGACCGCCGGGTTCAGGTCGGCTGCGTCGTCTCCCTCGACGAGCACGTGCACGAGATCGTCGAACAGCTTGATGATGTGGCCGCTGACGAACACCGCGACCGGCAGCAACGTGACGCCATGGATCGCTTCGCTGCAGAGCTCAAGGAACGTGGTCTTGCCGTTGCCTGGCGCGACCCAGAGCATAGCAGGCCGACCCGAGGTGAGCGCCAGGCAGACCTTCGCCACCACGTCACGCGAGAG
>JADLBJ010000213.1 GCA_020847765.1 Dehalococcoidia bacterium | reverse complement strand
TAGCCGCGCCAGCACGTAGTCGATGAGCGGACGGTGCCCGGGTCCAACCGGCATGAGCACCTTCAGTCCGCGCGCAGCGGCCCGGCGCTGGGCCGAGGTGGCGAGCGTGGAGATGGCACTCTCCTTGAGACGCTGTCCCCGTCCGCCGGCCAGCACGATCGCCGTCATTGACGCCAGAGCCGAGCCACGGACCGCGCGGTGACGAGGCCAGCGGCGACAACCACGGTGAGGGCGATGCTGGCGGCGCCGGTGCGCCCCATGAGGAAGAAGCCCATGCCGAACAGCGCGCCGTAGATGCTGGCGCAGCTCGCCAGGCTGCCGACGACCGCGGCGCTCAGGTCGTCGGTGGCCGCGAGGCCGCCCAATTCGCGTCGCACCCCGGCCCAGCCGGGGCCGGCGGGTCGCGCCAATCGGTAGAACCTGTGCAGCGTGTCGCGGTCGGTCGCCGGCGTCAGCCAGGTAGCCGCCAGCCAGACGCTGGTGGTGATGACCACGGTGCCAATGAGAGAGAGGTGCGAGGGAATTGCGACGCCGTTCTGCCGCAGTACGAGCAGGCCGACGGCGAGCACGAACGAAGAAGCCATCGCGAAGATCTCGCTCCAGGCGTTGATGCGCCACCAGAACCAGCGCAGCAAGTACAGGAGGCCCGTGCCGGCCCCGATCGAGAGCAGCAGTTCGAAGGTGGTGCGAGCGGAGTCGAGCACCAGCGTGAGCAGTCCCGCGGCGACCATCAGCGCGGCAGTCACCACGCGGCCGACCGCCACGAAGTGCGCCTCGCTGGCCTCGGGCCGGAGGAAGCGTCGGTAGAGGTCATGCACGAGATACGAGGTGCCCCAGTTGAGGTGCGTTGAAATCGTCGAGACGTAGGCCGAGAGCAGGCCAGCCACCATCACCCCGAGGACGCCCGCCGGCAGGAACGTGAGCATGGCCGGATACGCCATGTCGTGCCCGACCAGCGCCGGGTCGACATGCGGCAGCGCCGCCCGGATGTCGGCGATCTCAGGGAAGACGAGCATCGACGCCAGCGCGACGATCACCCATGGCCACGGCCTGAGCGCGTAGTGCGCGACGTTGAAGAACAGCGTGCCCGCCATGGCGTCGCGCTCGGACTTCGACGCCAGCATGCGTTGCGCGATGTAGCTGCCACCGCCGGGCTCGGCACCTGGGTACCACGTCGACCACCACTGCACGGTCAGGGGCACGATGAAGATCGGCAGCGACACCGTCCAGTCGGTGAGATCGGGCACCAGGGCCAGCGTGCCAGGATCGAGCTTCGAAAAGAGTCCTTCGAGACCGCCCACGGCGGGATGCCGGAGCGCATAGCAGGCGGCGGCGAACGAGCCGGCCATGGCGACGCCGAACTGGATGAAGTCGGTGACGAGCACGCCCCACAGTCCGGACGTGGCCGCGAATGCGATGTTGAGCACCCCGCAGACCAGCAGCGTCTGCCCGATCGGCCAGCCGAGCAGCACGTT
>JADLBJ010000212.1 GCA_020847765.1 Dehalococcoidia bacterium | reverse complement strand
TCAGAACCAGAATCCGCTCTCGCCGGCCGACCCGACGCAGTTTCTCGGCCAGCTCACGCAGTACAGCATGCTCGAACAGTTGATTCTCATCCGGCAGGGCGTGGAGACGGCTCCGGCCGCCGATGCCACGGACCCGACCGGCGGGAACCAGGAGACGAAAGGCAACAACAAGTCCGAAGCCGCCTAGAGAGCGGCGGCGGGGAGCGCGAGCCCTCCCGCCACAAGGCCGGAAGCCCTCCGGCTGATTACTGGAGAAGGAGATTCGAAGAGGATATGTTTACGTCATTCTCAACGGCGCTTTCCGCGCTCAGCGCGCACTCGACGGCGGTGGATGTGGTGGGCAACAACCTCGCCAACCTGAACACGCCGGGCTTCAAGTCGAGCGTGGTCAGCTTTCATGACCTGGTCACACAGTCGATGGGGGCGGGCCTGGGCGAGACGCAGGTGGGCTTCGGCGTGGGCCGGCCGATTACGCTGCGGCAGTTCTCGCAGGGGGCCATCAAGACGAGCGCGGGCGAACTGGACGCGGCCATTCAAGGCGACGGGTTCCTGGTGGTGAAGAGCAAGACCACCAATGGAAACGTCTACACGCGCGGCGGCAACCTGCAAGTGGACAAGCTGGGCAACCTGCTGACGGCGACCGGGCAGCGCGTGCAGGGATGGATGGGGGCCAACGGCGCGTTGTCGACCAACGGGCCGATCGGCGACATCGTGATCCCGGTGGGCACGCTGAAGGAGCCGGTGGCGAGCACGAGTTTCTCCTTCGACCTGAACCTGAACGCTGCCTCGGCGGCGGCCGACACGTTCTCGACCTCGATTGAGGTGTTCGATTCGCTCGGGTCCTCGCATGTGTTGTCGGTGGATTTCGCGAAGACCTCGACGGCCAACGTGTGGGACTACTCGATCTCGTTTCCCGACTCCGACGTGGGCACGCCGGTGACGCCGGTGGCCGGGCAGATCACGTTTGACTCGGGCGGCAAGATGATCGATCCGCCGCTGGCCGGGCCGCTGCCGCAGATTGTCATCACCGGGCTGAACAACGGCGCGGCCGACCTGACGATGGACTGGAACCTGTATGAAGGCACGGCGCCGCGGCTGACGCAGTTTGCGCAGGCCTCGTCGGTGAACGCCAACCAGCAGGACGGCTCGCCGGCTGCGCAGTTGGTGCGCGTGGGCATCGCCAGCGGGGGATACGTGCTGGCGCAGTATTCCAACGGCCAGCAGTTGACGGTGGCGCAACTGGCGATGGCCTCGATCCGCAATCCGGAATCGCTGATCGCTTCGGGCGAAAACACATACAGCCTGAG
Organism: Dehalococcoidia bacterium; assembly: GCA_020847765.1. Taxonomy (GTDB): domain Bacteria; phylum Chloroflexota; class Dehalococcoidia; order Tepidiformales; family Tepidiformaceae; genus JADLBJ01. The sequence goes on along the minus strand of JADLBJ010000212.1, from coordinate 875 downwards.
CGCGCGCTCAGCGCTGCCGGCGATCGGACTGCCGGGCACGGGCGGACGCGGGTCGATCCTCGGCGGGGCGGTGGAGAACTCGACGGTGGACATTGCGCGGGAGTTCACCAACCTGATCGTGCTGCAGCGCGGCTACCAGGCCAACGCGCGCGTGGTGACGACGGTGGACGAGATGAGCCAGGAGACGATCAGCCTGAAGCGGTAAGGCCGTGAGGCGGAATCGCCGCCGCGGGATGAGGAAGCCATGGAAGAGAATCCGCTGCTGGTGATCGCCCCCGTCGCCGACGTGCACATGCCGGTGGAGGTGGAACTGGACCGCAAGATCATGAACGTCGCCGAGTTGCTGGCCATGGAGTGCGGCACGGTGATCAAGATGACGCGCTCGGCCGGCGAGAACATCGACATTCGTGTCGGCGGGGCGCTGGTGGGCTTTGGCGAGATCGTGATTCTCGAGGAGAACATGGGGGTCCGCATTACGGACTTCCATGAGGAGACCTGAGGCCCGGGGCGTGGCAGAGCCCGGGCGGAGCAGAGCAGGGCGGCACTGAGTCCGGAGATGCCGGGAGCCCGGCAAGGAGGAGAGATGGACACACCGCTGATGATTGTCGCGGCGCTGTCGCTGGTGGCCCTGCCGTTGTCGGCGCGGCTGCTGGTGGCCGTGCAGCAGGGCTGGCGGCCGAAGTGGGGCCGGGCGCGGGCGGGGGCGGCTGATCTGGCCACGCTGCGCGTGACGGCGCGCGTGCAACTGTCGCCGCAGCACAGCCTGCACGTGGTGGAGGCAGGCGGACGGACGATGTTGCTGGCCTGTTCGCCGGGCGGTGTGCGGCTGTTGCAGCGCACGCGGCGGCAGGAGGCCCCGGCGGCGCTGGCGGCCG
>JADLBJ010000010.1 GCA_020847765.1 Dehalococcoidia bacterium | reverse complement strand
TCTCCCCGAGCGCCCACGCCACCACGGCCCGCACGTCCTCGTCGGGATCGCGCAGCAGCGGCGTCAGATGGCGAACCGCGGCCGCCGATTCGATCTCGCCCAGGGCCAGGCCGCCATTCGCCGCACGGCCGGCGCGCCGTCTTCGAGCCCGGGCGCCACCACCTCGACGCCGTCCCGCGACTCGATCTCGCCGAGCGCCCACAGGGCGGTGAGCTGCACGTCGAGACCCGGGTCGCGCACGAGCGGCGCGAGCACGTTCACGGCCGAGGCACTCTCGATCTCGCCGAGCGCCCACGCCGCCATCTGTCGCACCCGGAGATCCTTGTCTGTGGCGAGCGGCGTCAGCATATCCACCCCGCTGGCGTCCTCGATTTCGCCCAGCGCCCAGGCCGCCATCCGGCGTGCCTCCGGGTCGGCATCGGCCGCCATGGCCCGCAACATCGGCACGCCTTTCGGCGACTCGATTTCGCCGATCGCCCAGGCTGCCATCCGCCGCACCTCGGGCGAGCGATCGCGGAGTGCGCGTTCGAGCGGCGGCAGCGCCAGTTCGCCTTCGATCTCCCCAAGGGCCCAGGCGGCCCGGCGCCTCACGAGGGGCGAGTCATCGCCCAGGGCGCGACCGAGGGCCGGAATCGACTCGAGGTGCTCCATCTCGCCGAGCGCCCAGGCCGCCATCGCACGCACCGCCACGACGCTGTCGCCCAGGGCCCGCGTGATGATGTCGAGCGTTCCCGGGTCCTCGAGTTCGCCGAGTCCCAGGATGCCCGTCTCTCGCCGGCCGGCGTCGGCGTCTTTGGCCAACGCGCCGAACTCGGTCGTGGCCCAGGCCGGATGCTCTCGCGCGATCACCCGCGCGGCCAGGTGCCTGACGCACCCGCTCGTGTCCCGGAGCGCGGTCCGGAACGTCTGCACCACCTGTGGGTCGAGACGCTCCCCGGCACGCCGTCCCACCCGCGGCATGCGCACCGAGATGCCGCCGCCCGCGCGGGGCATCGGCATCGGCATCGGCATCGGCACGGGCATCGGCACGGCGGCGACGTCGCCATTCCACCAGCCGCCGTAGCCGGTGAGCGATCGTGCGGCCAGCTCGCAGACCCCCGGCTCGGCGGCGCGAAGTGAGGTGAGGAGCTCGGAAACCGACGCCGCGTTGCGAAGGTCGGGCTGCTGCACGGCCAGCCTGGCCGCCAGGAGAAGGGCTGTCGTCATCGTCGCTCCAGGGTGTGTGATGTTCCCGGGTTGGACGGCCGGCCATGTGATTTCGTTGGAACGTCGACCGCTGCTTTCCATGAAGGGTCGGAGGGCAGTCGGCCACTGCGTCCAGACGCGGTGGCGCAGCCCGGGAACAATCCCCACCACCACCCACGTGGCCTGTCGCGCTACGGCCGCGGAGGGAGTCTTCCGCAGCCGATTGGCGACCGCGATTGGTACGACTATCGAGTCAGACGGTTCAGGGCTGCCAGGATGTTGCGCGCCGAGACGCGAGCAACGGCGCCTCGGGTCAGGCAGGCCGCCCACCGAAGGCCGACGCGTCCGGATCGCGGCCCCGGGCTTTTCGAGCCGACCCGTGATCGGGACGCTCGTCGCGATTGAAGCCACCACGGTGACGGTCCAGAGGTCAGGGGCTTCGGAGCTCGCCGCGATACCTCGCGGCGAGGTGACGCGGTTCGAAATCAGCACCAAGGAGAGCCGCAAGGAGCGGGGCGCGGGGTTCGGCGCCCTCGTGCGGCTCGGCGTTGTGGCGGCGGTCGGGTTCGCAACCGGCTACCGCAACTGCGAGTTACCCGACGCCCCAGATTTCATGTGCTTCAACCGTCCCCTTGCCGCCATCGTCCTCGGAGTGCCAGGCGCCGGGCTTGGTGCTGTCCTTGGCCTGATTTTCGCTCCACGAGAGAAGTGGGAGAAGAGTGACCCGAAGGATCTACAGAGCAGCGTCATACCGTCGCCGGGCGGGAATGGCGTCCAGGGCAACAGCGATAGTGGCTACGCCGCAATCAGTGCCGATGGCCGCTGGGTAGCGTTCAAGTCCAATGCCAGCAATCTTGTGGCGGGCGGCACTTACGGCGTGCCCGACGTGTTCGTGCATGACCGAGTCCGGTACGACGACGATGGTGAGCGTGGGACCTGGGGCTCTCCGCACGCGTTTACGACCAGGCCTTGCGAATTGGCTGAAAGATCGAGCGTTGCGAGGATCGCTGCGCGGTCGGCCTCCGCAGTTGCGGGGGGCAGAGGTCCTGACTGATGGACTGCATGAAGCGAGGGCAAGCCACAATATCGCGGCGGCTCGAGGTGCAGGCATGGAGCGGCTCAGTTCGCAACGGAGCCTTGCGCATCTCTCCACGCTGAATGGTCTGTGTTTAGTGGCGAAGAGCGTCCAAACACTCAGCCCTTCGCGCGCCGGTGCAGTTCCGACACGGTTCGCAGGCGGCGCAAGAGGTCAGTGATCTGCTCCGGCGCCTCGAGCCTTGTGTCGACGGCCAGAGCCTCCGTGGCGAGCTGCTCTGCCGCGCCGAAGTCCTTCCGCTTCGCCGCGAGTGCCGAGAGGTTGGTCAACTCCCGCGCCCCGCCGCCCTCGTCTCCCAACTTCTCGTAGAGCGCGAGCGCGCGGTGCGCCCTCGCTTCGGCGAGCGACTGGTCGTCGCAATCGAGGGCGAGCGTCACCAGTTCCTCGAGCGCGGGCGCAGCAGCCTGGGGTTCGCCGAGCTCCAGTTGTGCCTCGACGTACGCCTCGACCCACGACTCCAGAAGCGCAGTCTCGCCACGCTCTCGTGCGTTGGCGGCGAGGTGCACGATCTGCATCAGCGCCCCGATCTTATTGTCGGTCTCCTCATACAGCCGGAAGGCGTGCTCGCGCCAGGCGTACGCGTCTTCGAGCCTTCCCTGCCGCCCGGTCAGGGAGGCCAGCTCGGTCATGACGATGGCCCGGGTGCCCCGCTCGAGCTCGG
>JADLBJ010000211.1 GCA_020847765.1 Dehalococcoidia bacterium | reverse complement strand
GCCGCGGCGCTGAGCGGCGAGGAGAACGCCGACGAGATGCGGCCGGGGAACGACGGCCCGCTCTTCCTGTCCAACCGCGCCGGCGGCGTGCTCGGCGGCATCTCCACCGGCCAGCCGGTGACCGCGCGGGTGGCCTTCAAGCCCACCTCCTCGATCCTCACCCTGCGCCGCAGCGTCGACGAGGCCGGCGCGGCCGTCGAACTGCGCACCAAGGGCCGCCACGATCCGTGCGTCGGCATCCGCGCCGTGCCGGTGGTCGAGGCGATGTGCGCCTGCGTGCTGGCCGACGCCTTCCTGCGCCATCGCGGCCAGACCGGCGGCGGGGCGTTCCAGCCCGGCGCTTCCGGACGCCGCTGAGCTGCCCCGGTCGACTGCAGGTAGCATTGTTGCGCGAAGCAACCCCTTGATTGTTTGAGTTTTTCTCCATTGACAGCTTCACCGTACATCGCAAAACAGCGATATGCGATGCGAGGCGCTGAAGATTCTGCTGGTCGACGACAACCAGCACATGCGGACGATGCTCAGCGAACTGCTGCGCTCTCTCGGCTGTCGCGACATCTATCAGGCGGCGAACGGCCTCGCAGCGATGCAGACGCTGCGCAACGAGATGATCGACATCGTCGTCACCGACCTGGCGATGGAGCCGGTGGACGGGATCGCCTTCATCCGCAAGCTGCGCACCGCCCCCGACAGCCCCAACCGCTTCATCCCGATCATCATGGTCAGCGGCCACGCCACCCAGCGGCGGGTCGCCGAGGCCCGCGACGCCGGGGTCAACGAGTTCCTGGCCAAGCCGATCACCGCGCGCGGCGTCCTCGACCGCATCCGCCGGGTGATCGACGACAGCCGCAGCTTCGTGAAATCCGGCGACTACTTCGGCCCGGATCGCCGCCGGCGCAACGACGCGGCCTACAAGGGGCCGTGGCGGCGCCTCGACGACACGCCGCAGATGGACGCGCTGGAGCTGTAGGAGGCGGCGTCCTGGGCCCGGGCCGGCCTGCGCGACGCTGGCCCTTGCCGTCGCACACCGGTTCGGACTAGGCGGTGCGGCTTGCAGCGCCGGACGGCGGCCGCATCGGTGGCCGGCGGCGCAACGGACACGGACTATTCCAGGAGAGCGCGATGGGCGTTTTGGACGGCAAGGTGGTGCTGGTCACCGGCGCGGCGGGCGGCATCGGCCGCGAGTGCGCCCTGTTGGCGGCCCGCGAGGGCGCGAAGCTGGTGGTCAACGACCTCGGCGGCTCGGTGAAGGGCGACGACCCGGGCTCGGCCGGCGGCGCCGAGGCCACCGCCGCCGACATCCGCGCCGCCGGCGGCGAGGCGGTCGCCAATTCCGAGAGCGTCGCCTCGATGCAGGCGGTCCGGCACATGGTGCAGCAGGCCCTGGATTCCTTCGGCGGGCTGCACGCGGTGATCAACCCGGCCGGCATCCTGCGCGACTCGATGCTGCACAAGATGCCCGACGAGGACTTCGACGCGGTGATCGCCGT
>JADLBJ010000210.1 GCA_020847765.1 Dehalococcoidia bacterium | reverse complement strand
GACGATCCCGATCGCCGCTTCCAGGACGCACAGGAGTTCCGCGCCGCGCTCGAGCAGGAGCTCGCGACGCACTGGTCGGTCACGGTGCGGCAATCGATCTCGTCGCTCATGCGGATGCTGTTCGGCGAAGAGATCGAGCGCGAGCGCAAGGAGATGTCGGTGCTCGTGGCGAGCGGGCGCAGCGTTCGCGCGCGGCTCGCGAGAAACGCCGTCGCCGCGGCATCCGAGACGTCCGCGGGCCCACCCGTCGCCGCGTCTTTCGCACCCACCGCGTCGGCGGCGGAGACGTCCTCGCGCCCGCTCCGGAGCCCGAGCCTCGGAGGTTCGGCCGCTCCGATCGATCGCATCGCGGGGACCCGCTACCGCGTGCTCGCGCGGCTGCCGGCGACGTCCTTCGGCGAGCGCCATCTCGTCGAGCACGTCGACACCGGCATTCGCCGCGCGATGACCATCACCAAGGCCGAGCCCGTGGACGAGCCGGCGCCGCTCGAGATGCTGAGCGTCGCGATGCGCAACGCCGCGCGCGCCGCGGATCGCAGGCTCGTCGTGCCCGTGGACTGGGGCATCACCAACGACGGTCGCTTCTTCTACGTGGGCCGCGTCGAGCGCGACGCCACGCTGGCCGAGGCGCTCGCACGCGGCCGGCCGCTCTCGCCCACGCGTGCGGCGAAGCTCGTGCGCAACATCGCCGAGGCCATGGGCGCCGCGCACAAGGCGGGCGTGCTCCATCGTGCGCTCCGTCCCGAGCTCGTCCGTTGGGGCGGAGGCGACGCGCACGCCGTCGCGGTCGAGGGCCTCGGCGTCGTGGCGGCGCTCGAGCCTCCGACCGTCGCGGTCTCGGCGGGGCATCGATTCGTCTCTCCGGCCTACGCCGCGCCGGAGCAGATCCAGGGACAACCGCTCGACGAGCGGGTCGACGTCTACGCGCTCGGTATCCTGCTCTACGAGCTGCTCGTCGGACGTGCGCCATTCCTGGGCACGTCGCCGCTCGAGACCTTGTCCCTCCACCTCGGCAACTCTCCGGCGGCGCCGTCCCGTGCGGCACCCTCGGCGTCGCGCGACGCGATCACGCCGGAGCTCGATGCGCTCGTGCTCGCGATGATCGACAAGAGCCCCGCGTCGCGGCCACGCACGATGCGCGAGGTCGCGACGTCGCTGGGCGACGACCACAAGACCGACACGATGGTCCCGCCGCCGCGCCGCGGCGACGCCGCGCGATGGGTCGTGCTCGGCGCGGGCGCGCTCGCCGCGGTCGGCGCCGGCGTCGCGCTCGCGTGGTGGCTGCTCGACCGGTGATCGTTCGGGTCAGGGTCCGCTGCAGTCGGTGGTGTCGACGTAGAGGTCGCGGACGTTGCGACGACGCGCCGCGATCGCGACGTCCTCGGGCTCGCGGTCGTCCGCGGTCACGGCCGTGCCGCCGCGCACCTCGATCGTCGCGACGCCGCGTCCGGTGATCGTGGCGCGGTAACGCCCGCGTCGATCGATCGGGACGCGGCGGCCGTACACGAGCAACGAGACGCCGCTCAGCGAGCTCGGGTCGGATCCAGCCGTCAGATGCACGCGTCCGCGGATCTCG
>JADLBJ010000009.1 GCA_020847765.1 Dehalococcoidia bacterium | reverse complement strand
TGTGGTGGACGGTGGGCCAGGCCCGGGCGATCCACGCGATCGAGGCGGACCTGGCGGGGCAGGGCCCGGCGCACGCCTACCTCTTCGCCGGCCCGCCGCACACGGGCAAGTCGACGCTCGCGCTCGAGGTCGCGATGGCGCTGAACTGCGAGGCCGAGCCCACGTTCCGGCCGTGCCACGAGTGCCGCCAGTGCGGGCTCATCGCCGAGGGCAAGCATGCCGACGTCCAGCGGCTCTCCAACGCCAGCCCCTGCGACGAAAGCGGTAGCGACCACGACCACGCAAAGCGGCCCGCCACGGTCATCCGGCTGTGCCAGGTGCAGCGCGCCCGGCGGGTCGCCACCGAGGCGCCGTTCGAGGGGCGCTGGCGCGTGTTCCTCGTCGACCCCGCCGACCTGCTCAACAACGACTCGGCCAACGCCCTGCTCAAGACGCTCGAAGAGCCGCCGGCGCAGGTCGTCTTCCTGCTGGTCAGCGCCAACGAGGACGCCGTGCCCGAGACCGTCCGCTCGCGCTGCCGGCGCGTGGCGCTGGGGCCCGTCGCGCTGCGCGAGATCGTGGCGCACCTGGGCGCGCGGACGCCGCTCGCGGAGGAGGAGATCGAGGCGATCGCCCGGCTCGCGCGCGGGCGCATCGGCTGGGCCATCGAGGCGGCGACCGCCGATGGGCTGCGGCAGCGGTCCGAGCGGATCGCGGAGCTGGTCGAGCTGGCGCACCAGGGGCGGGTGCGGCGCTTCGCGGTCGCCGCCGACCTCGCGAAGACGTGGACCGCCGACCGCGATGCCGTCCGGGCGACGCTGGAGACGTGGGAGGAGTGGTGGCGCGACGTGCTGCTGGCGGCACTGGGCCGGCCCGAGCTTGCGGCCCACCGCGGGCAGCGTGCGACACTGGAGGAAGAAGCGTCGAGGTACACGCCCCGCGAGCTGGTCCAGTTTCTGGAGCGGCTGCGCGAGGCCGAGAGCTTCCTCGAAGAGAACATCAACCCGCGGCTCGCACTCGAGACCGCGATGCTGGCCATGCCCCCCGCGCGGTCCGCGCCGGCCGGGGCAGGCAGAGGATAGGGCGCATGCAGCGAGTTGCCGGGGTTCGCTTTCGCGAGGCCGGGAGGATCTACTACTTCAGCCCCGCCGAACTGGAGCTGGAGGAAGGCGACTTCGTCGTCGTCGAAACACCCCGCGGGCAGGAGATCGCCTGGGTCGTCATCGCTCCCGACCAGGTGGTCTACAGCGAACTCACCGACCCCCGCCCGATCGTCCGCCTGGCGACCGACGACGACATCGAGGCGTGGGAGGGCATGAAGCAGAAGGCCCGCGCCCACTTCGAGACGGCGCGCAAGAAGGCGCTGGAGATGAACATCCCGGCGAAGATCACCGGCGCCGACTACGACCTCGGCGGCAGGTCGCTGGCGATCTACTTCACCTCCGAGGAGCGCAACGACCTGCGCGACCTCGGCCAGGCGCTGCACCGGGAGTTCGGCCTGGATGCCCAGTTTCGTCAAATAGGCCCGCGTGACCAGGCGAAGATGGTGGACGGCTACGGCGTCTGCGGGCGCCGCCTCTGCTGCTCCACCTGGCTCACCAACTTCCCCTCGATCTCGATCAAGATGGCGAAGGAGCAGGACCTCCCGCTCAACCCTTCGAAGATCTCGGGCGAGTGCGGCCGGCTGCTCTGCTGCCTCTCGTACGAAAACGACCAGTACCGCGAGATGCGCGCCAACCTCCCCTCGCGCAACCAGCTCATCGACACGCCGAACGGCGTGGCGAAGGTCATCTCAGTCAACGTCCTCAAGCAATCCGTGAACGTCATCGGCGAGGGCATGCCCGTCACCGAGGTCGCGCTGCGGCAGATCGGCTTCACGCGGAAGGACGGCGGCACCGTCGTGCCCGAGCCCGAGGCGGCGCCCGCGATCGAGGAGATCGAGGCGTCAGACGAGTTCCGCCAGCCGGCCGCACCGTCGCGCCGCGAGCGCGGCCAGGGGCAGCGCCGCCAGCAGCCGCGACAGCTGCAGCCCGGCGAACGGCTGCTCCGCGTCCCCACGCCGCCCCCCACACCCCCGCCCGCCCCGGCGGCCAGCGAGGACGCGGCGACCGAGGGCGAGGGCGAAGCCGAGCGCAAGCGCCGCCGGCGTCGTCGCGGCGGCCGCAACCGCCGGCGTGGTGGTGGGGGCACCCCGGCCGAGGGCGGCACGCCCCCCGCGGGCGACGACTAGCGGCGCGAGCGCCTCAGGCCACGCGCCGGCGGCGGACCGCCCGCCACGCCTCCCACGCCAGCAACGCCACGAACAGCGTCGTGATCAGCAGCGACGAGATCGCCGCGATCGTGGGGCGGATCTGCGTCGACATGAACATGTACATCCGGATAGGCAGCGTCTGTAGCCCCACCGAGCCGCTGAGGAAGCGGGCAACGACCACGTCGTCCCACGAGGCGATGAAGGCGAACGCCGCGGCGGCGAACAACGCCGGCGCGATCGCCGGCAGCGTCACGGCCCGAAACGCCCGCGCGCGGCCAGCACCCAGCGTCACCGCCGCGTCCTCGAGCGAGGTGTCATACCCTCGGAGCGCGCTCTCGATCACCAGGTAGGCGAAGGGCAGCGCCAGCACGATGTGGCCGAGCAGGATTCCCTCGAACGTGCCCTCGATGTCGAGTTCGTCCACCACGTAGAGCACCGCCGTCCCCGTGATCACCAGCGGCACGATCAGCGGCGCGAT
>JADLBJ010000008.1 GCA_020847765.1 Dehalococcoidia bacterium | reverse complement strand
CGCCAAGAAAACCATCAACGCGCTCCCGGTGCAGCATCCCTTCGAAATCAAATACGACCGAATCGAAAAGACGCCGTGGGAGTCGTGCACGAAGGTTCTGGATAATGGCAGCAGGAAAGAAGCACTGATGAGGGGTTGGTAAGGCGCGCCCGCCTTGCCTGCGGCGCCCGCAAATCGTGACGCAGGCGCTCGAGCCGCCGGCGGAATACGAACGCGCGGCACTGCCGCCGGCTGCGGCGCGGTAGCGCGGCACTGCCGGACGAGACTCCCACAAACAAAAAGGCCCGTCCCCGGGCTGCGGGAACGGGCCTGAAGGAACTGCCGAACGACTGGAGCTACCGCATCGAGTACGAGCGGAGCACCTTCATGTAATTGGCGCGCTCGAAGGCTTCCGGCTGCGGGACGGCGTTGCGGCTCATCGAGCCCTGCATCTGGCGGATCGAGTCGTACTCGTGCTCGCCCATCCAGACCAGCAGCTCGGTGCACAGCGTGTCGAGGAAGCTGACGCCGCGCTTGAGCAGCGCCGAGGTCATCATCGCCACCCGGGCGCCGGCCATCATCGCCTTCACCACGTCGGTGGCGGAATGGACGCCTCCGGTGAGGGCGAGGTCGGCCTTCACGTTGCCGTACAGCACCGCGATCCAGTGCAGCCGCAACAGCAGCTCGTGCGGGTTGCTCAGGATCAGGTTCGGCACCACTTCCAGCTCTTCCAGGTCGTAGTCGGGCTGGTAGAAGCGGTTGAACAGCACCAGGCCGCTCGCGCCCGCCGCGTCCAGCTTCTTCGCGACGTTCGACATCGAGCTGAAGTACGGCCCCAGCTTCACGGCCACCGGGATCTTCACCTGCGCGACGACCTCCTTGACGAGGTCCACGTACTTCTGCTCCACCTGCTCGCCGGAGACGTCGCCGTCCACCGGCAGGTAGTAGATGTTGAGCTCGAGCGCGTCCGCGCCGGCCTGCTCCATCTCGCGCGCGTAGCGGACCCAGCCGCCGAGGCTGGTCCCGTTCAGACTGGCGACGATCGGGATGCCGACCGCCTTCTTGCACTGCCCGATGTGCTTCAGATAGCCGTCCGGCCCGAGCACCTGCCCCATCATCTCGGGCAGTTGGGTGGTCGCTTCGGCATAGAGGCCGGAGGACTCCTGGATGGCGCGGTCGAGCTCGTCTTCCTCGATCGCGATCTGCTCCTCGAACAGGGAGTGCAGCACGACGGCCGACGCTCCCGCGTCCTCCATGCGGCGGACGTTGCCCACGTCCTGGCACATGGGCGAGGAGGACGCCACCAGGGGATTCTTCAGCTTGAGACCGAGATAGGTGGTCGAAAGGTCGATGGTCTTGGTCAGGTCGATCATGGCTCTCCTCCTCTTACTTCTTTTCGGCTCCGTTGCCGCTCATGGCCGCCATGTCCGAGTAGAGCTTCCAGCGCGAGGCGACGTCGCCCTCGGCCAGCACGAGCAGCCGTTTGGCCTCTTCGGGGTTGCTCTTGGCGAGCATGGTGTAGCGGGTCTCGTTGTAGATGTAGTCCTTGAGCGCGATCGTGGGGGCCTTGGAATCGAGCTGGAAGGGATTCCTGCCCTGTGCGACGAGCGCGGGGTTGTAGCGGAACAGCGGCCAGTAGCCGGAGTTGACGGCGGCCTTCTGCTGATCGAGCCCCATGGCGAGGTCGTAGCCGTGGGCGATGCAGTGGCTGTAGGCGATGATGATGGACGGGCCGTCCCAGGCTTCGGCTTCGAGGAAGGCCTTGACGGTGTGCATGTCGCTCGAGCCCATGGCGATGCGGGCCACGTAGACGGTGCCGTACATGGCGGCCATCATGGCGAGGTCCTTCTTGCCGACCGGCTTGCCGCCGGCGGCGAACTTGGCGACGGCGGCGCGCGGGGTGGCCTTGGAGGCCTGGCCGCCGGTGTTGGAGTAGACCTCGGTGTCGAGGACCAGGATGTTGACGTTGCGGCCGGAGGCCATGACGTGGTCGAGGCCGCCGTAGCCGATGTCGTAGGCCCAGCCGTCGCCGCCGACGATCCAGACGCTCTTTTTGACCAGGGAATCGGCGAGGGAGGCGAGGTCGCGCGACTCGACGGTGTCGAGGGCGGCGAGCTTCTCGCGGAGCTGCCGGACGCGCTCGCGCTGCTCGAAGATGCCGGCTTCGCTCGACTGGTCGGCTTCCAGGATTCCCTTGGCGAGGTTTTCGCCGAGGGCGGAGGCCATGCGCCAGACCAGCTCGCGGGCGTACTCGTTCTGCTTGTCGACGGCGAGCCGCATGCCGAGGCCGAACTCGGCGTTGTCCTCGAACAGGGAGTTGGACCAGGAGGGGCCGCGCCCGTCGCCGTTGGTGCAGTAGGGGGTGGTGGGCAGGTTGGCGCCGTAGATGGAGGAGCAGCCGGTGGCGTTGGCGATCATGGTGCGGTCGCCGAACAACTGGGTGAGCAGCTTGAGGTAGGGGGTTTCGCCGCAGCCGGTGCAGGCGCCGGAGAACTCGAAGAGCGGCTGCAGGAGCTGGATGTCCTTGACCTGGGACATGGAGAGCGGCCGGCGGTCGGTGTCCGGGATGTTGAGGAAGAAGTCCCAGTTGGCCGCTTCGGAGTCGCGGAGCGGAAGCTGCGGGGCCATGTTGAGGGCCTTGTGCCTGACTTCGCTCTTGCTCTTGACGGGGCAGACCTCGACGCAGAGGGTGCAGCCGGTGCAATCCTCGGGGGCGACCTGCAGGGTGTACTTCTTCTCCTTCATGTCCTTCCAGCGGGCCGGGACGGCCTTGAAGGTGGAGGGGGCGCCGGCGAGGTACGAATCGTCGTAGACCTTGGCTCGGATGACGCTGTGGGGGCAGACCAGGACGCACTTGCCGCACTGGATGCAGAGCTGCTCGTCCCAGACCGGGATGTCGAGGGCGATGTTGCGCTTCTCCCACTGAGCGGTGGCGGAGGGGAAGGTGCCGTCGATGGGCATGGCGCTGACGGGCAGGTCGTCGCCTTCGCCGGCGATGATGCGGGCGGTGAAGTTCTGGACGAACCCGGGGGCGGCGGCGGGGACGACGGGACGGAGCTGGATGGTGGAGGAGACGGCCTCCGGGACCTGGACTTCGAAGAGCTGGTCGAGGGTGGCGTCCACGGCGGCGAAGTTCTTCTGCACGACGGATTCGCCGCGCTTGCCGTAGGTCTTCTGAATGGAGTACTTGATGGCGGCGATGGCTTCCTCGCGCGGCAGGACGCCGGAGATGGCGAAGAAACAGGTCTGCATGATGGTGTTGATGCGGCCGCCCATGCCGGTTTTTTTGGCGACCTCATTGCCGTCGATGACGTAGAACTTCAGCTTCTTCCCGATGATGGTCTGCTGGACGGGGAGGGGCAGCCTGTCCCACACTTCGGCGGGGCCGTAGGGGCTGTTGAGGAGGAAGGTGGCGCCGCATTCGGCGGCCTTCAGCATGTCCAGCTTTTCGAGGAAGACGAACTGGTGGCAGGCGATGAAATTGGCCTTGCTGATGAGGTAGCTGGAGTGGATCGGCCGGGGGCCGAAGCGGAGGTGGGAAGTGGTGATGGAGCCGGACTTCTTCGAATCGTAAACGAAGTAGCCCTGGGCGAAGTTGGGGGTCTCCTCGCCGATGATCTTGATGGAGTTCTTGTTGGCGCCCACGGTGCCGTCCGCGCCGAGGCCGTAGAAGAGGGCGCGCACCGCGCCCGGCTCCTCGGTGGAGAAGGCGGGGTCGAAATCGATGCTGGTGAAGGTGACGTCGTCCCGGATGCCGACGGTGAAGTGGTTCCTGGGGGTCTCCTTCAGCAGGCCGTCGTAAACGGCTTTCACCATGGCGGGGGTGAATTCCTTGGAGGAGAGGCCGTAGCGGCCGCCGACGACCTTTTTGGATACGCCCATCTCGACCAGGGCGGTGATGACGTCGCAATAGAGCGGCTCGCCGGTGGCGCCGGGCTCCTTGCAGCGGTCGAGGACGGCGATGGTCTTCACCGAGGCGGGGATGGCGGCGACGAACTTTTCGATGTCGAAGGGGCGGTAGAGGCGGACCTTGAGGAGGCCGATTTTTTCGCCGCGGGCGGCGAGGTGCTCGACGGTCTCGTGCGCGACTTCGGCGCCGGAGCCCATCATGACGATGATGCGGTCGGCGTCGGGGGCGCCGACGTAATCGAAGAGGTTGTACTGGCGGCCGGTGAGGCCGGCGAATTTGTCCATCTGCTGCTGGACGATGGTGGGGACGGCGGCGTAGAACGAGTTGACGGCTTCACGCGCCTGGAAGAAGACGTCGGGGTTCTGGGCGGTGCCGCGGATGACGGGGGAGTCCGGGGTGAGGGCGCGGGCGCGGTGGGCGCGGACCAGGCCGTCGTCGATCATGGCCTTGAGGTCTTCGACGGTGAGCTCTTCGACCTTGGCGACTTCGTGGGAGGTGCGGAAGCCGTCGAAGAAGTGGAGGAAGGGGATGCGCGATTCGAGGCTGGCGGCCTGGGAGATGAGGGCGAAATCCATAACTTCCTGGACGGAATTGGAAGAGAGCATGGCGAACCCGGTGGAGCGCGCGGCCATGACGTCGCTGTGGTCGCCGAAGATGGAGAGGGCCTGGGCCGCGACGGTGCGTGCGGCGATGTGGAACACGGTGGGCGTGAGTTCCCCGGCGATCTTGAACATGTTGGGGATCATCAGCAGGAGGCCCTGCGACGCCGTGAAGGTGGTGGAGAGCGATCCAGCCTGGAGCGCGCCGTGCAGCGCGCCGGCGGCGCCGCCCTCGCTTTGCATTTCGACGACGGTGGGGACGGTGCCCCAGATGTTCGTCTTGCCTTCGGCCGACCACTGGTCGGCCCATTCACCCATGTTCGAGGACGGGGTGATCGGATAAATCGCGATGACTTCGTTGATCTTATGCGCTACGTATGCGGCTGCCTCGTTGCCGTCGATCGTTACCTTCGGACGAGTAGTGGATGAGTTGGTCAACTCTCCCCTCCTGACGAGTATTGGATTCACCTGCTTAAAACACATTATAAGACCTTGATGTCGGGAAAATCCACAGCATTTTTGCGGGGGGGCCCCGCGAACGGGGGCGGGCGACGGGCTAAAACGCAGGGAGGGGGGCGGACCTGGCGTGCAGCGCGCCCGGCACGCACGGAGGCGCGCCGGGCGTAGGGGACGGGGCTACTGAACCGGGTTGGAGTAGACTTCGACGTACACCGTGCCCAACCCTCCGGGCGGGTTGCTGGCGACGGCGCGGTACGGGTATTTCCTGCCCACCCAGGAGACGAATTTGCCGGTCCCCGCGAGCACCTCGTAGGTCCCGACGAGCGGACCTCCGACGGCGAAGATGGCCGGATCGATGGGGGAGACGAAAACGCCCGAACCGAGGTTGCGAATGCGGAGTTGATGACCGTCGAGATCGGTGATCACGACTTTGTTGTCGAAGTTGAAAGTGAAGGGTCCGGTGAAGGTGAACTGGAAGTCCACGATGGACGTGCCGGTGACTTTGCCGGCGACGGTTCCGACTTGCCGGCCCGTGCCGAGCGGGGGCGCGACGTTGAAGGCGACGACGTGGTCCTGCTGGGTGAAGAGGACGTTTCCACGGTTGGCGTTGGCGGCCTGGGCGGCGGCGCGGGGTGCGAAGAGCGCACCGGGCAAGGCGAGGATCGCGGCGACGGCTCCGGCCGCACGGATGGCTTTCGGTGTTTTGGTGAGCAGCATGTACCCTCCTGGGAACTGGTCGGGGGACATCATATCTCAAAGAACGGCGGATGGGGCGGAGCGAGGCGCCGGGGACGCCAGGGCGGCGGCGGTCTTCAAAGCGCGAGGCGTGCGTCGAGCTTGAGGTTGAGGTCGAGCATCTCGTCCCAGGCGACGGTCCCGCCGCGGTAGGCGGCGGTGCGGCCGAGCACGCAGGTCAGGGTGCTGTCCACGCTTTCACGCCCGTTGTTGAGCAGCTTGCCGGTGCGGATGCTGTCGATGAAGCGGACGGCGTTGGCGATGGCGCCGTCGTCGAAGGTGGGGTCGCGGTCGGCGCCTTTCCACGGCTTGGCGCCGGAGATGGCGACGAAGCCGTCGTAGCGCGGATCGACGCCGAAGCGCTTGCCGAGCCCGTAGTGCGTATCGACGGTGCCTTCGGTTCCGTAGATGCGGGCGCAGATGTCGTAGAAGCCTTTGGCGAACTGCACGGAGCTGAAGTCCACCAGGACGTCTCCCGCCGCGCCGCGGTTGGGGTAGGTGAAGTGAACGGCGAACCAGTCGAGGCAATCGCCGAACTTGAAGCGCACGTTGCGGCCGCTCGACCCCGAGGCTTTGACGGGGCGGCCCTGCAGGAGCCAGTTGCCGACGTCGATGGCGTGGACGTTCTGCTCGACGACGATGTCGCCGGAGAGGACGCGGTCGCGGTTCCACATGCGGAGGCGCGCCTCGTCGCGCGACCAGCCGGGGCGGGGCGCGGGGTCGCCGCCGGAGCCGTGGTAGAAGACGTGGCCGAAGGAGGGCGTGCCGATGTCGCCGCGGTGCACGCGCGCCGCCGCTTCCTGGAAGGCGGGCTGGGCGCGGGTCTGGAAGTCCACCAGGAAGCTGACCTTGCCGCGGGCGCGCTCCGCGCTGTCGAGGATGGAGAGGCAGCCGGGCACATCGACGGCGACGGGCTTGGCGAGGAAGACGTGCCTGCCGGCGGCGACCGCGGCGGCGACCTGCTCGGGGTGGAAGTACGGCGGGGTTTCGACGATCACGGCGTCCAGCTTGGAAGCGATGAGGTCGCGGTAGGACTGGAGCCCGCGGTGGACGCGCGAGGGCGCGACCCCGTACTTGGCTTTGCCGGTTTCGAGGCGGTCGACGAAGGCGTCGGCGAGGGCGACCACGCGCGCCCCGGCGTGCTTGACGAAGAAATCGCCGACGAAGTTGCCGCGCCCCCCGATGCCGATGATGCCGATTTCGACCGCGGAGTTCGCCTGCGAGCCGAACGCCGTCGCGGGAGGGACCACGAGGAGTCCTCCGGCGGTCTGGAGAAAGTCGCGCCTGCGGTGCATGGCGTGGCGTATTGTAGCTGAATGCGGTGGTCGGTGGTCCTCTGGGTGGCCGTGGCGGCTCACGGCCAGTTGATTCCGGGCCCGGTGAACGGGTTCCGGCTGGGCGATTCGGCGCTGGTGTACGGCGACCCCTCGGGCAAGGCGGGCGGCGTGCGGCAGGTGCTGCTGACGCACGCGCGGCGCGACGTGGCGTGGGCGGCGGCGGGCCCGGCGGGCCGCGGCGCGGAGCTGATCTATCCCGAGCGCGAGCGCGCGTCGGTCGAGAACCCGGCGGAGTTCTGGACCCGCTTCCTCACGGCGCGGTTCCACGACTACGCGCAGGAGAGCACGAAGGTCCCGGGCACGGCCCTGGGACGGGGCCGCACGGTGCGGGGCGGGGATGCGCTCAACATCGGCGGCGTGCGGGTGGAGGTGATGGACACCCCGGGGTACACGCGCGGCGCCGTCTCCTACCTGTTCGAGCAGGGCGGGCGCCGCTATGCCGCGACCGGCGACCTGATCTACGGCGACGGCCGGCTCTTCGACCTCTACAGCCTGCAGGACGCGGTTCCCGAGGCCAAGGCGCGCGGGTACCACGGCAATGCGGCGCGCGCCGCCGATCTCATCGCGAGCCTGCGGGCGGTGGCGGCGCGCAGACCGGACGTGCTGGTTCCGGCGCGCGGACCGCTGATCGAGCGTCCGCGGGAGGCGATAGAAGCGCTGAACGGGCGGCTGCAGCGGGAGCTGCGAAGCCACTACTCGAACGATGAGCTGCGCTGGTATTGGGGGGACGACAACCTGCGGGTGCGT
>JADLBJ010000007.1 GCA_020847765.1 Dehalococcoidia bacterium | reverse complement strand
TGCCGTGCTTGGCCACCGGCACCCCCGCCGCCGCCGTCAGGATCGCGTTCGCCGTGCTCACGTTGAAGGTCGTTAGCCCGCCGCCCGTGCCGCACAGGTCGGTCAGGTTGCCTTCGACGCGCGGCTGGATCTGGACGCAGTTCTCGCGCATCGCCCGCGCGATGTACGCCACCTCGTTGATGCTCGGACCTTTCATCAGCAGGCCCACGAGGAAGCCTGCCAGCTGGACGTCCGAGACCTCTCCGTCGCGAACGCCCGCGACAAAATCCGAGATCTCGCGTTCGCTGAGGTTCTGGCTCTGAGTTAGCTTCGCGAGCACGTTCTTGACGAGCGTCATCTCTTGACTCCTGCTTCGCTGTGGCCGTGCTATCAGAACTTGTAGGTGTGGAAGGCCATGAGCGTCTCGGTGGAGAGGATGCCCGCGACCCGTTGCAGCTGCTCCGTGATGACCTGGGCCATCAGCTCATACTCCTCCACCTGCACCTTCGCCACGAGGTCGTACGGCCCCGCCACGGAGTGGACCTCGCTCACCTCGTGGATCTCGCCAAGCTTGCGTGCGACGTCGACGGCCTGGCCGCGCTCGGCCTTGATGAGCACGATGGCAGTAACCATGAGACCTCTCCCCGGCGGCGGCCGGTCGCCGCATTCTACAGGCGATCTGCTCCGCCTAGAAGCGGACAGCTGACCCTCAGCAGTGGCCTGGTGCACCCGGCAGGATGGTCCGTCAGTTCGGCGCGAAGGCCACGGGCAGGTGCTTGATTCCGCCGATGAAGGTCGAGCGCAGCCGTTCCACCGGGCCGTCCAGGCATATGTCGGGAAACCGTCGCAACAGCTCGTCGAACATCACGAGCAGCTCCAGGCGCGCGAAACCGGCCCCCAAGCAGAAATGCTCGCCGATGCCAAAGGCCAGGTGCTCGTTCGGCGAGCGCCCGACGTCGAAGCGGTCCGGCTCCGGAAACACGTCCTCGTCGCGGTTGACCGACGGATACCACATCACCACCCGCTCGCCCTTGGCCACCTGCTGCCCGCGGATCTCGACGTCGTCGTTGGCCACGCGCGCCATGTGCGTCACGGGCGACACCCAGCGCAGGATCTCCTCGATCGCCGACGGCAGCAGTGCCCTGTCCGCCAGCAGCCGCGCCTTCTGCTCGGGGTGCTCGCTCAAAGCCAGCAGGCCGCCCGAGATGGCGTTTCGCGTCGTCTCGTTCCCCGCCAGGATCAGGAGGAAGCAGAACCAGAGGATATCCTCGTCCGACAGCCGGTCGCCGCCCATCTCCGAATCCACCAGCACGCTCACCAGGTCCTGCCTGACCTCCGCCCTCCGCGCTTGCAGCACCTGTGCGAAGAATCCGAACATCTGCATCGTGCCGAGGTTGTTCGTGACGCGCGCGGCGTCGGCCGTTCCCCGCTGCGCCGCCGGCACGTCCGTCTGATACTCCGGGTCGCCCGCACCGAGCACCTTGTTGGTGAGCTGGAACATCAGGGGCCAGTCCTTCTTCTCCAGCCCCATCATCTCGCAGATGACCGCCAGCGGCAGTTGCGAGGCGACGTCGATGACGAAGTCGGCCCGTGCTTTGCCCGCGACGCCGTCGAGCAGCTCCCCTGTGATCTTTCGGATTGCCGGCTCCCAGACGGCCACGGCGCGCGGCGTGAACCCCTTGTTGATGAGTCGTCGCAGCCGCACGTGCCGCGGCGGGTCCATTGTGATCAGCATCTTGCCGTTGCCCTGCGAGGCCAGCGCCCGCTGGTTCTCGTCGACGGGCTCGAACATGACGATGCCACGCTCCGAGCTGAATATCTCCGGGTGGCGGGAGACGAAGAGGACGTCCTCGTACTTCGTGATGTCCCACCAGCCCCGCAGGAGCTCGCCGCCGGGGTTCCAGTGCACCGGCGCCTCCCGTCGCAGGATGCGAAAGAGCGCGTGCGCCTCGCCCCGGGCGAAGAAGTCCTCGTCCGCAAGGTTCACGTCGCCGGCATGGAGCGGCATCTCAGCCGTCATAGGGACACCTCCTCGCGGCACCTTTCCGCCCCTATCTTACCGAGCGGTCGAAAGCTCCCGTAAAGGTCACTCTCTGGCCGGCGGCTCGTTCCCCACCCAGGCGAGCGCCTGCCGCGGACAGAGCCGGATCGCCTGCTCGACCCGCGGCAAGAGCGCCTCTGGCACTTCGTCGACGAGCACCCTGCTCAGGTCGTCTTCGCCCAGCCGGAAGACCTCGGGCGCCGCCGCCTCGCACTTGCCGTTGCCCTCGCACAGCTCGGCCTTCACCACGACCCTCATGCGTCCCGCCTCCTTGAACCGGACCCATTGCGTTCGGCGTCGTCCAGTATAGCCAGCGCGCAGCACGCCCGGCCGTCCAGACCACCCGGCCAGGTCCTACCCTGCCCGACCGGGTGATCCGCCCACTCGGTCGGCCTGCCATGCTCGTTCCATCACAACTGGCTCGCAGCAGGAGGATCCAGATGACCGAGGAGCAGACGTCCCTTATTTCCGCCCTTTCCGACGCGCTTGCTGCCGCTGTCGAGCGGGCGGCCGCCTCCGTCGTCACGGTCGACGCGCGGCGCCGCTTCCCCGCGAGTGGCGTGGTCTGGGCGCCCGGCGTCGTCCTCACCTGCGACCACGTCCTGGAGCGCGACGAGGACGTGCACCTCACGCTCCCCGACGGCCAGGTCGTTCCCGCCGAGGTCGCTGGCCGGGATGCCGGGTCCGACCTCGCCGTCCTTCGCACGACGGCGAACGACCTCACCCCGCTCGCCCGCGGCGGAGCCGTGCGCGTCGGGCACCCCGTGCTCGCCGTTGGCCGCCCCGGGCCGGGTGGTCCGATGGCCTCTTTCGGGGTGGTGGCCGCAGCAGGCGGGGCCTGGCGCACCTTCCGGGGCGGTCAGGTCGAGGGCTACGTCCGCGCCGATTTGACCTTCTACCCAGGGTTTTCCGGGGGCCCACTCGTGAACACCGCGGGCGCGGTCGTGGGTCTCAACAGCTCACGCCTCGGCCGCGGCGCTGGCCTGACCGTCCCCGTCGAAGCCGCTGCCGCCATCGCCGGCACGCTGCTCTCCGCCGGCCGGATACGCCGGGGCTACCTCGGCGTCGGCAGCCAGGCGGCCCGCCTCCCCGCCGCGCTCGCCGCCCGCGTCGGCGGTCAGCAGTCGGCTCTACTGATCGTGGGCGTCGAACCCGGCACCCCGGCCGACAACGCAGGCCTCCTCGTCGGCGACCTTCTCGTCGCCCTCGGCGGCGCGCCCGTGCGCGACACCGACGACCTGCAGGCGCAGCTCGGGCCCGACTCCGTCGGGCGGGAGCTGCAGGTCCTCGTCCTCCGCGGAGGCGAACCGAAGACGCTCCCGATCGCCGTCGGCGAGCGCTCCTGAAAGGCATCCACATGTCCGCTTCCGTGGCACTCGACACCCGCGCCCTTGCCGCCGACGGTGAAGCCCTCGCTGCCCGCCTCCGGTCGATCCTCGTCACCGTCACCGGCGCCCAGGGCGGAGGGTCCGGCGTCCTCTGGGGTGACGGCCTCGTTGTCACCTGCAACCACGTGGTGCCCGGCCCGCAGGCGCGCGTCGCCCTTCCCTCCGGCGAGGTTGCAGACGCAAAGGTCTCCGCGCGTGACGCCGGGGCCGACCTCGTCGCTCTGGCCCTGCCTGCCTCCGCGGCGGAATCTCCTTGCTGCCTCGTCGGGGATTCGGCAACGCTCCGCCCTGGCGAGATCGTCTTCGCCATTGGCAACCCCTGGGGTGCTCGCGGCACGCTGACGGCGGGCGTCGTCGCCTGCCGTCCCGCTTCCGTCGGGGACCTCGGCCCACTGCCCGACGCGCTCTACGCTGACGTGCGCCTCGGCCCCGGCAGCTCTGGCGGGCCCCTCGCCGACGCGCGTGGGAGGGTGGTCGGCGTCTGTGCCATGGTCGCTGGCGGTCTGGCGGTCGCCGTTCCGACGGTTGCGGTCAGGCGCTTCCTCGCGCAGGGGGCGCCGTCGGGCCGCCTGGGGATACGCGGCCGAGCCGTGCCTTTGCCGCCAGCGATCGCAGCCTCGTTCGCCACCGCCGACGGGCTGCTCGTCACCGACGTCGACGACGACAGCGCGGCCGCGGTGGCCGGTCTGCTCCCCGGGGACGTCGTCCTGCGCCTCGCCGGTCGCGCCGCGGGCTTCGTGGCCACCGCTCGCGGCCTGGAGCGTCTCTGGCCAGGCGTTCCCGTGCAACTGGACCTGCTCCGAGGCGCCGACCTGCGCCGCCTGGAGGCCTCCCCTGGCGATCGAAGCTAAGCTCAAAGCACCGGGCCCTCCCGGTCTGGCCCCGCCCATGCAGCACCTGCACGCAGCCAGCGAAGCCGACGAAAACCGTGAACGACCACCGATTCGTGTGCTCGTGACGGCTCTCCGTCCGGCCGAACGGGCCGGGCTGCGCGCCCTGCTCGAGGACGAACCGGGCGTTCGGGTGGTGGGCGAAGCGGCAACCGCCTCGCCCCCGACAGCGGCCGGCTTCGACGTCGTGGTCATCGCGCTCTCCCCCGGCGAATCGCCCGCCGGGGTGACCGAGGGACTCGCCGCCGGTGTTCCTGCCGTTCTTCTCGGCTCCTGGTCCGGCCTCGTGCCCGAGGCTCTGGGCGCAGGACCGCGCGCATTCCTCGACGACGACGCCGACGGCACTGAGATCGCAGCTGCCGTTCGCGCCGTCGTCGCGGGCCTGAGCGTCCTCGGCCCCGGCGCCCTGGCGGCGCTCCAGCGGCGGGAGCCCGCGAATGACGACCTCCTCACCCCGCGCGAGCTCGAGGTTCTGCAGCTGCTCGCGGTGGGCCTGCCGAACAAGACGATCGCGCTCCGCCTCCAGATCAGCGAGCACACGGCGAAGTTCCACGTTGGCAGCATCCTCTCGAAGCTCGGCGCCGAAAGCCGCACCGAAGCGGTGATGCTCGCCGTCCGCCGCGGCCTCCTTCCCCTCTGAGCCCGGCTTCCGCGCGGCCTCGTCAACGGCCGATTCGCCACACGGGCGGAGGGCACGTCAGTCGAGGGAGCGCTCCGGGGTGAGCGTCATCGCCGTCTCCGCGCCGGCCCCTTTCTCCCCGCGCTCAGGTCGCGCTGCGAGCATGAAGAAGACCGAGCCCGCTGCCGCGATGGCCGCCAGGATGTCGAAGCCAACGCGGTACTGGCCCGTCATGTCGTACACGGCCCCCGCGATGAGCGGGCCGCTGATCGTGCCGACGATGATGATCGCGTTCGAGGCGCCGAGGATCTTGCCAAACTCGCTCCGCCCGAAGTAGTCCGCCCGCAGCGCGGCCATCAACGGGCCCCGCAGCCCCCAGGCCAGGCCGTGCAACACCTCGAAGCCGAGGACCATCGCCAGGTTCGAGGCGTGTGCCAGGAGGAGCAGCCCGCCCGCGTGCATGAACATGCACACGATCGCGATCCCGCGCTTGCTCAGGCGGTCGCCCAGGGGCCCGCCGGCGAGCGTGCCCACCAGCAGCAGGATCGGCAGCCCGAGCAGCACCGTGTTCGCGTACCCGAGCGAATAGCCCAGGCCTTCCTTCAGCTGCGACACCAGGTGCACATTCATGGCCGAGACCACGAACAGCGCCGAGGCGTGCCCGAAGGAGATGAACCAGAACGCCCGCGTCCGCACGGCCTCGCGCAGCGTGAAATCCTGTCCAGGCAGCGGTGGCCTGACCGGGGCCGCCTCCCGTCGCCGTCCGCGCGGCCGCGCGGGGCCGCCGTCCATCTCCAGTCCCATCTGTTCGGGCCGCCAGCGAATCAGCGGGCAGAGGGCGAGCCCCAGGACCAGCACGATCGCCGCCGACAGCAGTGCCGTCTGTCGCCAGCCGAGCCCTTCGAGCAGGAGCACCGTCAGCCGTACCGCCACCCCCCCGAGCGCAAAGCCCGACGTCGTCAGCGCGATCGCGGTCGCCCGCCGTCGCTCGAACCATTGCACGGCCGTGTAGGTCACCGTGATGTACCCGCAGAGGCTCGCACCGACCGACATCACGAAGAACGCACCGAAGAACTCCGCGACGTTCTGCACCTGGCTGAACAGCACAAACCCGAGCGCCAACACGACGACACCGAGCTGGCACACGCGCCTCGGCCCCAAACGCTCGATCAGCGACGCCTGCGCCAGCCCCGTGCCCCCGCTCACCAGCTCACGTAGCGACGACGCCGCCGACAGTGTGGTCTTGCTCCAGCCGAACTGGTCGCGCAAGAGGACGACGTAGCTGCCGAAGGCCGACGCCAGCAATGCCGCGCTCACGAGCTGCAGACCGGCGCCCGCGACGACGACCCACCAGCCGTAGAACAGGCCGGCCGCCCCTCGCTGGCGGCCAACGTCTGCCTGCGCGGCTGCTTCAGTCACTGCAGGCCGCCTCCCCTCTGCCAGGCCAGAACCCTCTCGCGACTATACGGCTGCCCCCGCCGTGCGCCCACCGGCAGCAAGGGGGGCTTGCGCTTCATCGCTCCATGGCGATAGAGTATCATTCATGGCTGAGCCTCTCCCCGAATCGCTCCTCGAGCACGTCGCCGAACGCTTCCGCGTCCTCGGCGACGCCACCCGCCTGGCCATCCTCCGCCTCCTCCTCGGCGAGGGCGAGCTGAACGTCGGCGAGGTCGTC
>JADLBJ010000006.1 GCA_020847765.1 Dehalococcoidia bacterium | reverse complement strand
GCGATCACGAACACCTACGCGCTGCACACCTCGAAGACGTACAGCCACACGCACCTCTACCAGGCGTCGACACAGACAGTGCTGTTCGACCTCGCGCTCTCCTACGAGCAGGTCGATGCGACCACGCTGACCTTCAAGCTGCGCCCCGGCGTCAAGTTCCAGCAGGAGGTGGCCGGCGGACGGGAGCTGACGAGCGCCGACCTTGCCTACAGCTGGAGCCGCTACCCGGAGGCCCTCAAGAGCTTCGGCTCGCAGTTCAACAAGACGAACTGGGGCTGGATGGACGTGGGCAACGGCGCCAAGTTCGAGACGCCGGACGCCACCACCATCACGATCAAGCAGAACGCCCCCTTCGCCTCGAACATCGTGGCGATGGGCAACTACCAGTTCGCCGTCGTCGCCAAGGAGGCCGTCGAGGGCAGCTCCGACAAGACGCTGCGGAAGGTCGACAACGCCGGCAGCGGGCCCTACAAGATGGTGAAGCACGAGTCGACGGGGACGCGCTTCGAGCGGAACCCGACGTACTACAAGCACGAGAAGCCGTCCGCCACCTTCGTCGTCGACGGGCCGTACATCGACGCCTGGGAAGAGCGGATCATCGCCGACTCCGGTGCCGCCAAGGCCGCCTTCCTCTCCGGCGAGGTCGACATCCTGAGCACGGCTCTCGTCCCGATAGACAAGCTGGTGGCGGATGACCTCAAGAAGCAGTCCGGTGTCAAGGTGCTCGAAGGCGAGTCCACCGACCACCTGATCCTCGCCTTCGACGCCGTCAAATGGACGGACCCGCGCCTCCGCCAGGCGCTCTCGCTCTCCTGGGACCGGGACAAGTTCATCCGCACCGTCTATGTCGGCGACGGCATCTACGGCGCGCCGGTGAGCCAGGGCTTCAAGGACTTCGCCTTCAGCCAGACAAAGCTCAAGGAATACGAGAAGTACGACCCGGTCCAGGCCAAGAAGCTCTGGGACGAGGCCGGCGGCGCCCAGAAGTTCAACGGCAAGCTGAAGATCACCGCCAACGGCGGCATTCCGGTCATGGGTCAGTCGGCCCAGTATCTGGCCGAGGACATCAAGAAGAGCCTTGGCGTTGACGTCCAGGTCGACATCGTCGACGGCAACACCTACGTGGCGAAGGCGGTTGCTCCAGTTAAGGAGTGGGACCTCTTCGTCGCCTACAACCTCTCCCTCAACACCATTCCGGACTACAACGCCCTGACGCTGTACGTGCCCTCTGGCTACGGCGGCATCTTCCCGAACATGAAGCTCGATTCGGCCGTGCCCGAAGTTGCGGCCCTCGCCAAGCAGATCGAGGACCTCTACCAGGCTCAGGCCCGAGAGCTCGACAAGGCCGCGCGCAAGACGAAGATGGACACCCTCCAGGACTTCATCCTGAAGAACTACGCCACCTGCCTGCCCCTGCCGGTGCAGAAGACCAAGTACCAGCCCATCCGCGACAAGGTGAAGAACTTCCCCGTCAACGACTGGGTCTGGGGACCGTCGTCCGCCGACTACGTGCGCGTGCACGACATCTATTTGGACAGCTGACGCCGCCCTCGCCATCCACGGAAGGGGCCGGTTCACAGCCGGCCCCTTCTCTGCGTCCGGGTTTGGACCCGACCGGTACGAGGCGACGGCTTCTCCGGCGACGCGCCCCCGGCAGCGTCAGGCGACCGGGACGGCCTTCTCGGCTTCGCCCGCGGCGAGCCTCTCCTGCGCGTGCCAGACGGTGCGCCCGGCCGTCGCGAGGCTCCAGAGTCCGATCGGGAACCAGAGCAGGTTGAGCAAGCCGACCCGGCCTGCCATCGCCAGCCCGCTCGCGTTCAGCGGCAGCAGCCGGTCGCGCAGCCCGATCCCCAGGGGCAGCAGCCATTCACCAGCTATCGCGACGCCCACCAGCGGGAGCGGCGGCGCCAGCGGCGGCGCCAGAAAGGCGAGCCCCAAAGTCGCCGTCACCAGCGTCCGCGTGAGCACCCGCGACGGCGCGACGAGGTAGACAGCCATGTCGAGCGCCCGGAGATTGCCGCGCAGCACCTGTCGGACGAGCCCCGGCAATTCGTAGCGTATTACCCCGAAATGCCCGCGTGCCCAGCGCGACCGCTGGCGCAGCGAGGCCCGCAGCTCGGCCGGTTCTTCGACCCACACGTGCGCAGCCGAGAGGTAACGCACCCGCCGCCCCGCCGCGTAAAGCCGCATGCTGATCTCGAGGTCCTCTGTCAGCGTGCGCTCTCCCTCGATGACCTCACGCAGGACGCTCGGGCGGATGAAGAAGCCGCTCCCGCTGACCGTCGTGCCGAGCCCGAGGGCTTCCCGCGGTCGCCACCAGAAGACGTTGCGGGCGCGTCGGCCCAGCCCGTAGCCGGCGGCGATCGGGCCACCCGCCGACCGGGGCAGCGTCTCCACCTGGATGCAGTCCTCGCCCTCCGCCGCCGCCGCCACCGCGGCGAGCAACCCTTCCGGCACCAGCGTGTCCGCGTCGAACACGCCGATGAGGTCAACCGCCTCGCCGAACGCCTGCAAACCCGCGCGCATCGGATGAGCCTTGCCCGGTCGATCCGTGCGCGTCTCGACCACAGCCACGCCTGCCTGCTCGGCGACCGCCGCTGTGTTGTCGCTGCAGTTGTGGGCGGCCACGAGGATGGTCACCTGATCGGCCGGGTAATCCTGGCCCTGCAGGTCGCCGACGATTCCGGCCACCACCCGCTCTTCGTTGCGGGCGCAGACGAGCAGGCCGAAGCGCACACCCCTACCCGGCGCCGGCGGTCGCCGCGCTGCCTGCACGATCCTTCCGAACAAAGTAATCCCAGACTGGTAGAGCGACAGAGCCAGCCACCCGACCTGAACCGCGATCGCGCCGGCGGCGAAAACGCCCACGCAGGGATTATTCGCGAACGGATGGCAACGTGCACCCTCCCGCGGGGCTGATCAGGATCATGCCACCGCTCTCACCGGCGTCTGACACTCAGACCATGGACGCCGTCGCCACGCTCGGCCCCTTCCGCTTCCGCCTCCGCGCTGCCATGCGCGCCTGCCTCGCTCCGGAAGAGCTCTCCCCGCTCGGCGAGATCTCGGGTATGCCCGTCGCCCGCTCCGCCGAGCCCGGGCTGCTCGTGCTCGACTACCGCCAGTCAGCCGCAGAGGGCCAGCCCGTCCGCGTCGAGTTCTGGGAATGCCTCGAACGGGCAGAGGGCGTCGAGGGTTTGCTCGCCCTCTGCGACAGCGCCGAGGGCGAGCCCGCGCCGGCCGCCGGCTTCGCCGAGATCGCCCGCCGCCTCGCCGCCCGCTGACGGCTACCCGCTAGCCCCCGTAATTGACACCGCATTCGGCCAGCGTCAGCGCCTTCGCCTCCTGCCGCACCCCCGCTTCCACCACCCGCCCGACCACGATCGCGTGGTCCCCCTCTTCGACGGTCGTGACGAGATCGCATTCGAACCAGGCAGGCGCGTCCACGAGGATCGGTGCACCGGTCGATTGCGTCTCGTAGTCGTAGCCGCCGAGCTTTCCCGCCTCCGGCGCGACGTGCTTGAAGAAGGCGAACGCCGTTTCCTTCTGGCCTGTTCCCAGCACGCTGACGGCGAACGAGCCATTTTCCTTCAGTCGGTCGAGCGTAACCGAGCCGTCCTTGACACCGACGACGACGAGCGGCGGCTGGAACGACGCCTGCGTCACCCAGTTCACCGTCGAGGCGGTGGCCCGCTCGTCCTTGCCCACGCCCAGGACGTAGAGCCCGTAAGGAATCATGCGCAGGGCCGTCTTCTTCGCCTGATCGTCCATCTCTCTCACTCCTTGTCGGAACCTCGTTGCCGGATATAGCCTACGCCGCCGCGTACCGCCCCGCGACGCCCGCGCTGGCGCGGAGGGCGCGTAGCCCGTTCCGTCGTCGTCCCCCATCCTTCGCTTATGCTCGTTGTCCAGAAGTACGGCGGCACGTCTGTTGCCAACGCCGAGCTCATCAAGCACGTCGCCGCGCGCGTCATCCGCCGCATCCGCGCGGGCGACCAGGTCGCCGTCGTCGTCTCCGCCATGGGCGACACCACGGACGAGCTCATCGACCTTGCCTTCTCCGTCTCCCCCGAGCCGGACCCGCGCGAGCTCGACATGCTCCTCTCGACCGGCGAGCAGATGTCGATAGCGCTCCTCGCCATGGCCCTCCGCGCCCAGGGCCAGGAGGCGGTCGGCCTGACCGGCCACCAGGCCGGGATCTACACGCGCGCCCAGTATGGCTCCGGCCGCATCGCCCGCGTCGAAGCCGACCGCGTGCGCACCGAGCTCGCCGCCGGCCGTGTGCCCATCGTCGCCGGCTTCCAGGGCACCACCGAGGAGATGGAGATCGTCACGCTCGGGCGCGGCGCGAGCGACACCACCGCCGTCGCCCTGGCGGTCGCGCTCGGCGCCGACCGCTGCGAGAACTGCAAGGACGTGACCGGCGTCTACACCGCCGACCCGCGACTGGCACCGAAGGCCCGTCAGCTGCGCGACATCACGTACGAGGAGATGCTCGAGCTCGCCACCCAGGGCTCCCAGGTCATGCACAACCGCGCCGTCGAGCTCGCTTCGGTCTACAATCTGCCCATCCTCGTCACCTCCACCATGGTCGACGCGCCGGGCACCCTGATCCACGGAGAATCCGAGTTGGAAGAACGGAACCGCGTGCGCGGCATCGCCCACGACACCGACGTCGCCAAGATCACCGTGCGCCACGTCCCCGACCGCCCTGGCATCGCCGCGCACATCTTCGAGCCGCTCGCCGAAGCCGGCATCAGCGTCGACACGATCGTGCAGAACGCCAGCGAACGCGACCTGACCGACCTCACCTTCACGCTCTCCCGCAATGACCTCAAGCGCGCCGAAAGCCTGATGCCCGCCATCTGCGGCGCGGTCGGCGCCCCCGGGTTCGTGGCCGACCAGAACCTGGGCAAGGTCTCCATCGTCGGTGTCGGCATCCAGACGGCCCCCGGTTATGCGGCCCGCATGTTTCGCGCCCTCTTCGACGCCGGCATCAACATCGAGCTCATCTCTACCAGCGAGATCCGACTCACCTGCCTGATCGGCGCCGACCGTGTGGGCGACGCCGTTCGCGTCCTTCACGACGCCTTCGCCCTCGAAGCGCCCGACCGGGATCTGCGCGATTGACCTCATTCCCGTTCGTCGTTCCCAGGCGGTAACCTCCACGGGCTCCGGACGTTCTTAAGGAACGAGCGCCGCTTGACGCTAGGCGTGCGCACGGGCTAAATGCTCAGGAACGTGCGCGGATGAGTCGAGACATCCGACGTTCGCGGCGCCCTCCGTGGCGCCGATTCCGACAGACGTCCGGCGGGGTGCGTCCATAGGTCCTCTGGGGGACTTTATGGCGAACCGCAGCCGGTCCGGCGTCCTGCTGGCAGTGCTCATCTTTCTGGTCATGTTCCTTGGGGCGCCGCGGCTCGCTGCGCCGCCCGCTGCCGCTGCGGGCACCGAGAGCTTTACGCAGACAGCGCCCCTCAAGGTCTACGCGGGCGTGCCCTCTCACTTCGCCGGCGACCCGGCCGTCGCTCTTCTCGCCGACGCCGACCCGACGGCCGGCACCACCGGCTTCTGCGTCGCCGTCCTAAACGAAGGTCCCGTCTCTGTCGGCCCG
>JADLBJ010000203.1 GCA_020847765.1 Dehalococcoidia bacterium | reverse complement strand
GTGGAGTTTGTGGGCGTCGGCTACGAATCTGCTTATGAGTTGCTCGGCGCTCCCGGCTGGCGTGAACTGAATGATGACGAAGTATTCGAGTTCTCGCGGGCTCTGGACAAGCTGTTGACCGAGAGCCGCCGTCCAGCACCGTAAGCCAGTGGCGCTCCGCGCCTGAAGTTACCTGAGGATATGCCTGAGCATGCCGATTCCCGCACAGAACGATTTTCTTGTTCCCTTCCTGCAGCAGCTCTCTGATGGGCAAAGCGTCACCCGCGCGCAAATGATGTTTCAGTTGGCGAAGCACTTCGGAATCAGCGAGACCGAAGCACAGGAGATGAGCGGCAGGCAGTACACGCTGGTCAATCGTGTCGCGTGGTGCGACGTCCACTTCGTCAAAGCGGGGTTTGTCGAGAAGCGGCAAGACCCGCGCGACTCCTCGGGCGACACCTTCAAGATCACGTCGCTGGGTATCCGTGAGCTTAACCGGAACCGGGATCGGATAACGGTCGGCTATCTGCAGAGCTTCTACCGCACGCGCATCCACCGCGGCGCCGGCTCGGACGACACCACCAGCGATGCAGAGCTCGAGCTGTACGCTGCGCTTGAGAAGCTGCCCGACGAGTATGAGGTCTTCCACAGCGTCAAGTGGTTCGCAAAGGAGCGCGGCACGGTCGGCGAAATCGACTTCTTGATCGCGCATCCTCAACATGGAGCGCTCGTGCTCGAGGTCAAAGGCGGCGAGGTCGCGCTTGTCGGCGGCAAATGGTACAGCGGCCGGTACGAAATCAAGGATCCGTGCAAGCAAGCCGAGCGCAATCGGTGGGCGCTGGCGGATTGGCTCGGTGACGATTTCCGGACGAAGCGGTTCAGCTACGCGCTCTTCCCCGCTGTTGCGCTGCCGGACTCACGCGTGGATCGTGACGTGCGGCCCGACTGCCCTGAGGACATCTTCATCGACACACGGCACCTTGGCGATCTGACGGGGCGCATCGAGGCGATCTTCCAGTACTGGAGCCAACGCGCCGACGCCAAGAATAAGCGAATGGACGGCAAACCGGCGATCGACGCGCTGATTGACCTTCTGGTGCCCACGCGCCAGCTGCAGCCTCGTATCGCCGACGTGTTCGAACGCGAACGGCGCAAAATCGAGGAGCTCACGGAGCAGCAGTTCATGGTCCTGCGGCTGCTCCGGATGCGCAAGCGAGCTGCGGTCGTCGGCGGCGCCGGCACGGGCAAGACGATGCTGGCGATGGAGAAGGCCCAACAGCTCGTCAACGCGGACTATCGCGTGTTGTTCTTGTGCTTCAATCAGAATCTGCGACAGTGGGTGGAGTCCAGTCTGAAGCACCCAAACGCCACCGTGCTGACGTTTCACCAGCTTGCGGGCCATGCGATCAACTGGGCCGGCGTGCGCATGCCATCCGGCGATTTCTTTAGCCAAGCCGCCGAGGCTTTGGCGGACGCCGCGCAGGCGCTGCAAGCGCGCCAATCGGACAAGTTGTTCGACGCGATCATCGTGGACGAGGGCCAGGACTTCGAGGATACTTGGTGGATTCCGCTGCCCGACCTGCTCAAGGATCCGGACGAAGGCGTATTCTACGTCTTCTTCGATGACAACCAGCGGATCTACACGCAGATCAGCAACATTCCGATGAGCGGCGAGCCGATGTTCCTGAGCGACAATTGTCGCAATACTCAGCATATCCATGCGCGTCTCGGCGCGTACATGCAGGATCGTTACGACACCGACTGTCGTGGTCCGGAGGGCCGGCCAATCGAGATCCTGCCGGCGGAGACGCCACAGGATGCGCGCAAGGCGCTGCAATCTCTGCTGCACCGCCTCGTCAACGAAGAGGGTGTGCCGAGCGAGGACATCGTCGTTCTAACGCCAGCATCTGAGAAACGCAGCCACTGGAAGAAGGATGATCGGCTCGGCAACTTCATCCTCTCTTGGCACCTGGATACGGAGATGGACCTCGCCATACGCGTGAGCACAATCTTCGCGTACAAGGGCCTGGAGAGTGCGGTTGTGATCCTGACGGAGCTCGACATGGCATCGCGCGAGGAGATTCTCGATCAGCTGATCTATGTCGGAATGTCGCGCGCCCGGCATCACGCGGTTGTAATCGGCCCCCTGCCCCCACCGCAGCATGCATAGATAACTCTAAGCCGATGTGACCATCCCAAAGACGGTTTCACACCTAATGCGGCAGCATTTCAGTGGCACCAGATCGGAGGCCCTCCCATGACCGACACCGCCAGCCAGTACCTGATCGACGACCTCGAGAAGCTCATCCACGAGATGCAGTACCTCGTCGACCATCCGCGCATCCAGCAGAAAACGTGGGTGGCCAATGGCAAGAAGTGGCTCCCGATCCTCCACCGCATCAAGGGCGAGATCGCCGCAGCGCGTGATACTGGCCAACCTCAGCCGGCCGAGCCGGTTTCTCAGAAGCCCAAGACCCCCATCGTGCTGGAGGTCCACTGGAAAGGGCAGACGTTCATGACGTTCGACCTCGAAGACGTCGCCCAGGTCACCATCGACCGCTCCGGCGAACCCGGCTATCGCGCTGAACGCGGTGTCGTCACGCAGTTCCGCCTCAAAGATGGCCGTTCCTACAGCCTGTCCAAGAAGGAAGCCCTCCGCCTACTCGAAGAGCTCAAGAAGCTTGAGTCTCGGTAGCCAGGCGGTAACGGTAATCACCCCGGGACCAAAGCCGTCTGCGAAGCACGCCGCGACCGGGACTGCAGTGCAGTCGCGCGCTGACACTCGCATAGCCTTAACGCATAATCTCACCGGACTAGGCTGGCGTATTGCCGTTTCCGCTTGGGGAGATAGTCGGGGTCG
>JADLBJ010000209.1 GCA_020847765.1 Dehalococcoidia bacterium | reverse complement strand
CAGTTGTTGGCGTGGATATGCACCTCAATTGGGACCCGGATACGCAGCGGTTCGCTCCACCCGATCCATAGCCCCGTGCCGACGATGATGCCCAACAGAAAGTAGGCCAGTCCCATCAGATAGAATTTTAGCCCCGCACCTGCGGTCTGTCCACCGCGTAATTGTGCCAGATGGACGGCCAGCAGCGTCACGGCGCTAAAGACCAGCGTCCCGCCGCTAAAGATCAACACGCCGTTGACAATCGGGATGCCCGCTACCAAGACCAGCAGGCCGACATTGAGCGTTGCCCAGATATCCCAGCGCACCGGCGGCGTGGGCCGTGAGAAGCGCCGCGCCGTGAGGATGGGCAGCACGCCAAAGATCGTCTCGGTGACAATGCCCAGGGTGATGAAGTGGACACGCAGCCAGCGCAGCCCGTTGAACCAAGGTAAGATGGAAAAACTGGTGGCGGCAGAATCCAGCGCGGCCAGCACAGCCAGCAGTAGATAGAACAACGCCGTCACAAAATAGGGGTTTAACATGATCGACTCCTTGCGTATCCCTGATAGCCGTCTACACCTAGACGATCTTGACGGCGGCAAACGCTAGGCGCGTCTCGGCAACCATCCCGCGCGCGCTTCCCGCTGGGGTCACGACCAGCGAGCCAGGCCCGATTGGGAACTCTTGCTCGCCTACCTGCATGACTCCCTGGCCTTCGAGAATGACATAGACTGCCAGTGCTTCCGGGTGGACGGGGATACGCTGGCCTGCCTCCAACCCAGCCAGGATGACCTTAGCCTGGTCGCCATCCAAGACGAACTGCGGCTGCGGCCCTTCGGGGGTATAGCGCACCTGCTGCCGGGCATCGGCTAGATAGATGGGTGGCATAGCGATATGCGTGGACATGAGAATGCTCCTTTCGTAGCGGGAAGCCTCGCCTGCACAATGCCCACAGCATAGCAGGCAGCGGGGAGCATTTCTTCGACTTTTGTCGGGTTTGCGCTTCGATAGGGTAGAGCTTTAACCGGCGAGCAGCGCCTTGGCGGTCAGCCCGGCGCGGTCGAGAATGGTGATCTGCTGGCGCTCTACCTGGATCAATCCGGCCTCGGCCAGGCTGCGCAGGGCGCGGTTGAGTACATCGGGCACAGTCCCCAGATGCGCGGCCATCTCGGCCTGGGTACTCCAGCGGCGGCGATAGACAATATCGCCTTCGACGTTTTCAAGCAGACGGCGCGCCAACCGCGCCTCGACCGAATGCAGGGAGAGATCGGCCACCATCTGCACCAGGGTGGCGATGCGCT
>JADLBJ010000005.1 GCA_020847765.1 Dehalococcoidia bacterium | reverse complement strand
CTCGCGCCGGAGAACCCGCACCCCGCGCCCGTCGAGGAGTGCTACGCGGGCCTGGTGTGGACCGTGGCGCACGCGGCCGAGCTCGGCATCGACGCGGCGCGGCTGGCGATCGGCGGGCCGAGCGCGGGGTCGGGGCTCGCAGCCGGGACGGCGCTGATGGCGCGCGACCGGGGCGGCCCGGCGATCGCGTTCCAGATGCTCATCTACCCGATGCTCGACGACCGCAACGTCACGCCTTCGAGCCACCTGGAGACCGCGCCCGGGGTGTGGGACCGCGAGACGAACGTGAGCGCGTGGAAGGCGCTCCTCGGGGAGGCGGCCGGCACGGAGGCGGCGTCGCCGTATGCGGCGCCGGCGCGCGCGGCAGATTTCTCGGGGCTGCCGCCCGCCTTCATCGACGTAGGCACGGCGGACCTCTTCTGCGACGAGGACATCGCCTACGCGCAGCGGCTCATGCAGGCGGGCGTGCCGACCGAGCTTCACGTCTACCCCGGGGCGTTCCACGGCTTCGACGGGATGGCGCCGAACGCGCGTGTGACCATTGCGGCGAAGGCTCTGCGGACGGCCGCGCTGCAGCGCGCGTTGCACGGGTAGCGGGACGACCAGGCTTCGCCAGCGCCCACGGGGCCAGGTGTACCGCCGGCGCTAGACTTCGAAGCGGTGGTAGATGGGGCCCGTGACGGTGCTGAGCAGATGGCCGCCGGGGTCGTGCCCCGGCTGCCGGTGAAGTTGTTCGAGGATATAGTCCACCGCCTGACCGGTGCGGTCCCGGCCGAGGCTGCAATGCACGAGCACAGGCTTGGGGAGCTGCCGGAAGACCTCGAAGATCGGCGGGAGCTGGTGCGGGTAGAAGGGCGGCGTGCGGGCATCGTCGGCGTTGAAGTGCACGACGTTCAGCCCCGCCGCAGAGTAGTGGCCGAGCAGGCCTTCTTCGAGGCGCCGGTACCAGTGCCGCACCTGGTCGTCATGCAGCAGGCAGATGATGGAGCGGACGCCCTCCTGCTGGACATGGGCCAGCCAGCGCTCGACGTCGTCCGGGGGCACGTCGTGGACGGGGAAGCCGGGGCGTCCGGCACGGGCGAGGACATTGGGGATGACCCAGCGGAGGTGCGTGGTGTGGGACTCCAAGGCGAGACGTCCTCCTTCCCCGCAGCCGCCGCCACCCGGCTGACGGCCGGGGCATGCGCAGCACGGTGGCATCATGGACGGCGGCTGTCCGCGCCGCAAGCGGGCGCACATCTTATGGTGCGCCTACACCGGCGTCCGAAATCGGCGCGCGAGGCCGGATCGACGCTGGCCGTGGCCAGGCCGGCGGCGCCCGCTCCTGTCCTGGCCGCGGCACCGAGGTCCGGCTGTGCGCCCGTGAGCTCAGCCGCGGAGCTCCTTCACGAGCGTGACATCGCCCTCGGGGAGGTAGCCGCAGGCGGCGCAGAGTGCGAGGCCCGCGGTGTTCTCGCCTCCCACCTCGACATAGATGCGCCTGGCGCCCTGGGTGCGGAGGTATGCCTCCGCCTCGTCCATCAACGCCGTGCCCAGGCCGCGGCCGCGGGCCTGCGGCGCGACGGCAAGGTGGTAGATGTAGGCCCTCCAGCCGTCGAAGGAAAGGACGATGGAGCCGGCGAGCTCTCCGCCTTCGTGGCTGAGGAGCAGCCTCGCAGCCGCCCCATGCGTGAGCGCCTGCCATTCATCATCGTCCGCCTTCGCCAGGCCGGCGGACTCCCAGAGCCGTGCGACCGCGTCGCGGTCGCGGTGGCCGGCGCGCCGGAACTTCGCCGGTGCCAGTGTCGCCATAACGATGCCTCCTATGCAGTCAGCCTACACCCGGGGTCAACCGCATCCTCACCCTCTCTACCTCGCGAGCGAGGGAGAGGGAGCTGGCTCTTGCTGGCGGGGACTGGCAGCCGAGAAGGCTGGGATGGCCCTACGGCTGACCGCCTTCGAGCGCCTCCAGGACGCGCGTCGGGGTCATCGGCAACGTGGTCATGCGGACGCCGGTGGCGCCGTGCACGGCGTTCGCGAGCGCGGCCAGCGGCGGCACGATGGGCACTTCGCCGACGCCCCGCACACCGTAGGGGTGGCCGGGGTTGCCTGTCTCGACGAGCACCGTGTCGATCGCGGGGACGTCGAGGGCGGTGGGCATGCGGTAGTCGAGAAAGCTCGAGTTCGTCATACGGCCGTCGCGGTCGTAGACGTACTCCTCGTTCAGCGCCCAACCGATGCCCTGGCAGGCGCCGCCCTGCATCTGGCCTTCGACGTAGCTGGGGTGGATGGCCGTGCCCACGTCCTGGACCGTGGTGTAACGCAGCACCTGGACTTTGCCCGTGTCGGGGTCGACCTCGACATCGGCGATGTGGACGGCGTAGGCGGCAGCGTACCCGCGGGAGGTGGCGCTCCCGCGGCCGACGACGGGCCCGCCCGCCTCGATCAGCCGGCCCGCGAGCTGCTTGAAGGTGATTTGCTGGCCCTCGTCACGCGCGTTGCGGAAGACGCCGGCGCTGTACTGGACGTCCTCGGGCTTGATCCCCCAGAGCGTGGCGGCGCGCTCGGTCATCTGGCGCTTGACGTCGAGCGCCGCTTCGTAGGACGCCCAGCCGGTCTTGAACGCGACGCTCGAACCGCCGGTGAGCGAAGTGAAGCCGATGGAGTCGGTATCCCCGATGCTCGGGCGCACGTCTTCAACCGGGATCTCGAGCGCCTCGGCGAACTGCATTGCCGCCACCGTGCGCGTGCCGCCGATGTCCGGCGAGCCCTCGACCAGGCTCACGCGCCCGTCTGGGAGGACGTTCGCGACGGCCGAGGCGGGCCCGCTGTTGTTCCCCCAGAACCCGGCGGCGATGCCCCGCCCGGCGTTCGGGCCGGGAAGGCGCGACTGGTAGTGCTCGCTCGCCTTCGCCGCCTCCAGCACTTCGACGATGCCAACGGGCGTCGCGGCCGTGCCGTTGACGCGGCGCGTGCCCACCTTCGCGGCGTTGTCCAGGCGGAAGTCGACGGGGTCGATGCCGTGCTTCTCGCAATACTCGTCAATCATGGTCTCGACCGCCATGGCGCCGGCAGGGGCGCCGGGTGCGCGGTAGGCGGTCACCTTGGGCTTGTTGACGAGCACATCGAAACCGGCGACACGCGCGTTCGGGATGTCGTAGGGCGAGAACATGCAGTTCGCGGCGCCGTTGACGGGGGAGCCGGGGAAGGCGCCCGCTTCGAACACCAGCCGAGCCTCAGCGGCGGTGATCTTGCCGTCGTCCGTGAAGCCCATCTTCAGGCGGATGCGGCTGGCGGACGTGGGCCCGACGGCTTCGAACACATCGGTGCGGGTGATGGCGACCTTGACGGGCTTGCCGCACTTGCGCGAGAGCAGGGCGGCCACGGGTTCGACCGTCGGCGTGAGCTTCGCGCCGAAGCCGCCGCCGATCTCGGCCTGGACGACGGTCACCTCGCCGGAAGAGAGGCCGAGCATGGTCGCGACCAGGTCCCGGATCATGAAGTGGCCCTGGGAGGAGCACCAGATGGTGAGGTGGCCGTCCTGGCTCCAGGAGGCCGTTGCGCTCTGGGGCTCGATGTAGCCCTGGTGGGCGGCGCCGATGGTGTACTCGTGTTCGAGGATGACGTCGGCGGATTCGAACCCGGCGGCGACGTCCCCGGCGTCCATCACGAACGCGCTGGCGACGTTCGGCCCGTGGATCATCTCGTTGATCGCGGTCATGGCCCCGCCGCGCGCGAAGGGGCTGGTGTGGCGCACGAGCAGCTCGTCGTCGAGCACCTGGGGGGCCGAGGACTCCATCGCCTCCGTGCCGTCGAGCACGGCCGGGAGGACTTCGTAGTCGACGACGATGCTCTTCAGCGCCTCCTCGGCGATATGCGCGGTGTCGGCGGCGACGGCCGCGACCGCGTGGCCGCGGTAAAGCACCTTCTGGTGGGCAAGCACGTTCGCGCTCAGGAAGAAGGGGTTGAAGATGCCCTCCGAGGTGGGGATTGGCTTCCCTGCCGCCATCGGCATCTCGGCGCCGGTGACGACGGCGCGGACGCCGGGCAGGGCCTCGGCCGCACTCGTGTCGATCGAACGGATGCGGGCGTGCGCGTGCGGCGAGCGCAAGATCTTGCCGTAGATGTGGCCCGGGACGTTGACGTCGTTGCCGTAGCGGGCCCGGCCGGTGACTTTGTCGACCCCGTCATGGCGGACCGGCCTGGTCCCGACCGTGCGGTATTGCGGGCGTTCGATGGTCGTCATGCACATCACCTAGGACTCGCCGCGCTGCGACGGAATGTGGGGATCCTAAGCGCTCGGGCAAGCATGTCAACGCATCGTGGGGGCCGGCTTACGGCCCTTCCGCGGCCACGAGCTGCTTCAGGCGCAGGGCGTCGCGCGGGGCGTGGCCGCCGATGTCGTTGTTGAAGTAGACCCAGGCGCGGGCGACGCCCATCGCCCGGATGTCGCGCGCCCAGCGCGAGAGCATCTCGTCCGGGTAGCTGCTGGCGTACTGGTCAGAGGGGCCGTGCAGGCGGACCTAGGCCTCGGGGCCGGTGGCGAAGAGGGGCGTCGTCACGCCGCCCATGTTCCAGGCGGCGAAGATGGCGCCGTGCCGGCGCAGGATGGCGGCGACCTCCTCCGCCCACCAGGACGGGTGGCGGAACTCGAAGGCGTGGATGTGGCCCGCCGGGAGCCGGGCGAGGAACGCATCGAGCCGCGCGTCGTCGCGTCCGAAGGTGGGCGGGAGCTGGTAGAGCAGCGGGCCCATGCGTCCGGCGAGCGGTTCGATGCTGGCAAGGAACCGGTCGGCGCCATTGCCGAGGCGGCGCATGTGGGTGATGTAGCGGCTGGCCTTGACTGCGAAGCGGAAATCCTCCGGCGTCCTCGCTTTCCAGCCGGCGACCGTGCGGGCGGACTGCAGGCGGTAGAAGGTGGCGTTGACCTCGACGGTGTCGAAGATGGTGGCGTAGTGCTGCAGCCAGCGGG
>JADLBJ010000208.1 GCA_020847765.1 Dehalococcoidia bacterium | reverse complement strand
GCTCCGGCGGGTTCAGCGCGATGACGACGTGCCGATACGTCCTGGGCAACGGCTCGCTCTCGACCACCTCGGCGTGCGTGTGGGCCATCGGGACACCCAGGCCGGCCCCGCGCAGCAGCCGCCCGATCCAGGCGCCGGCCGCCAGGATCACCTGCCCCGCGCTGATCGGGCCGTCGGCGGTGTCCACCACCGGTGTCGGGCCGTCCGTGCGGATCGCCTGCACGTCCACGCCGCCCCGGAACTCGGCGCCGTGCATGGCCGCGCCTTGGAGCCACGCCCGTGTCGCCACCTGGGTGTCCAGCCAGCCCAGCGTGCAGTAGGCTGCCCCGACAGCCGCCTCCGGCGTCAGGGTCGGTTCCAGGCGGGCAACCTCGGCGGCGTCCACCATGCGCCCTTCGAAGCCGCACGCGTTCCCGTGCGCCATCAGTGGCGTCAGGATGTCGAGGGCGGCCTGATCCGGAGCCAGCGCCAGGATGGGCCGGGCATGAAAGCCGCTGTCGGTGCCAAGCTCCTCGGTGAGCGCACGGTGGCGGGCCAGTCCCTCAAAGCACAGGTCACGCAGGCGCTCGTCGGCGGCAGCGGCCAGCCAGTGCGTGCCGCCCATGCTCCAGCGCGTCGCGCCCTGCCCGGCCTCCACTGCCCGATCCACCACCAGCACCCGCCGCCCGCGTCGCGCGACCTCGTAGGCGAGCGCGGCGCCGACGACGCCGGCCCCTACGATCAGGACATCTGGTGAATCGAGCCGGCCCCCCATCGACAATCCTCCCGTTTCACAGGTAGAGCGTTCGCAGATCGGTACGCACTGTGCATGCTACCAGACGCCCGTAAATCCATTGAGATGGCCGGTTCGATAACCAGGGGCCGGGTGGTCCGCGCCAGTGGCGCGTACCCCTGCTAGCGGGCGACCCCGTGACGTGCACGAGACGGTCGTCGGCGCGGCATTCCTGGCTCGCTCCGGAGGGCGTGACTATAATGGAGAACGGCGGTCAGGCTGCGGACGCACGCTCCGGAGCGCAGATCGCATTGGCAGGGAGGAGCATCGGCGGCATGCAAGGAGACCAGGCGACGCCGGCTTCGGCCTGGGCCGCGACGAGCACGGCAGAGACGCCGGTCGTCGCCACCGAATCCCGAGGTGACTCGGCACGCTCGCTCGTCTGGGAGATCATCCAGACCGTCCTGCTGACCATCGC
>JADLBJ010000004.1 GCA_020847765.1 Dehalococcoidia bacterium | reverse complement strand
CCATCGCCTATCCGCCCACCGTCGCCCCGAGCGGCGGCCACTGAACGAGGCACACGGTGAAGAAGATCGAAGCGATCATCCGCCCGGAAAAGCTGCACGAGGTGAAGCAGGCGCTCGACGACATCGGCATCCACGGCATGAACTTCATCCAGGTCACCGGCCGCGGCGCCCAGCGAGGCGTCGTCCACCAGGGCCGCGGCGGCGAAAGCGTGACCGTCGACATGCTCGCCAAGGTGAAGCTCGAGGTAGTCGTCGCGGACCTTGCCGTCGAGCGTGTGATCGACGCCGTCATCCGCGCGGCCCGCACCGGCAACATCGGCGACGGCAAGATCTTCGTCATCCCCGTCGAGGAGGCGGTGCGGGTCCGCACTGGCGAGCGCGGCGACGTCGCCGTGTGAATGTTGGTTTGCCGGCCGTGGGGCTCTGCGTTCTCTCCGGCCGGCAAACGTAACACGAACTTCATCGGCGGCCGCGGCGCGGGCGTAGCCGGGACCGTGAAAAACGTCACAATACCCTTACGCCCGCACCCCCACTGGAGGAGACGTGTGACCCCCGAGGAAATCAAGAGCTTCTGCGCCCAGAACGGCATCCGCTTCGTTGACATCAAATTCGTGGACCTCTTCGGCCTCTGGCAGCACCTGACGCGGCCGATCCATGAGCTGAACGACTGGACCGACTACAACCGCTCGCCCTGGCGCGGCGGCTATGGCTTCGACGGCTCGAGCATCCGCGGCTTCCAGAAGATCGAGGAGTCGGACATGCTGCTCGTGCCCGACCCGGAGACGGCGCTCATCGACCCGGCCATCCAGTCGCCCACCCTCTCGGTGATCGCGGACGTGGAGGACCCGGTCACGCGCCAGCCGTACAGCCGCGACCCGCGCCACGTCGCGGCCAAGGCGGAGAAGTACGTGCGGGACCTGGGCGTCGGCGACACCGTTTACATCGGCCCCGAGCTGGAGTTCTTCATCTTCGACCAGGTGCGTTTCGGCGGCGACCAGCATTCCGCTTTCTATAACGTCGACTCCGACGAGGGCATCTGGAACGCAGGGGCGGAGGCGACGCTGCGCGGGGGCCTGAACCAGGGCTACCGCCCTCGGTACAAGGAGGGCTACTTCCCCGTCAGCCCCCACGACACGCAGACGGATATCCGCAACGAGATGGTCGAAACGCTCGAAGCGTGCGGCGTCGAGATCGAGCTGCACCACCACGAGGTGGCGACCGCCGGCCAGGCCGAGATCGACATGCGCTTCGACACCCTGCGTCGCATGGGCGACAAATCGATGCTCTACAAGTACATCGTGAAGAACGTCGCCAAGAAGCACGGCAAGGTGGCCACGTTCATGCCGAAGCCGCTCTACCAGGACAACGGCTCGGGCATGCACACCCACCTCTCCATCTGGAAGAACGGCTGCAACCTCTTCTTCGACGAGGCTGGCTATGCCCTGACGTCGAAGATGTGCCGCGCCTATATCGCCGGCCTGATCAAGCACGGCAAGGCGCTCATGGCCATCTGTGCACCGACGACGAACAGCTACAAGCGGCTCGTGCCTGGCTACGAGGCGCCCGTCAACCTCGTCTACAGCGCGCGCAACCGCTCCGCAGCCTGCCGCATCCCCGTCGTCAGCCCAGACCCCCGACAGAAGCGCGTGGAATTCCGCCCGCCCGATCCGACGGCGAACCCGTACCTCTGCTTTTCCGCCATCCTCATGGCGGGACTCGACGGCATCGAGAACGAGCTCGACCCGGGCCCGCCGCTCGACCGGACGAACCTCTTCGACCTCAGCCCCCACGAGCTGGAGAAGATCCCGACCGTCGCGCAGTCGCTCGAGGGCTCGCTGCGCGCGCTCGAAGACGACCATGATTGGCTGCTCAAGGGTGGCGTCTTCACGCCGGATCTCCTCGAGACATGGCTGGAGTGGAAATACGAGAACGAGGTCGATCCCATCCGGATGCGCCCGCACCCGCATGAGTTTCACCTCTACTTCGACGCCTGACGCGCGCGTTCGAGGCACGCAGTAGAGGCCTCCCGGCACCGGGAGGCCTCTGCTCTTGGGGGACCAGAACCGTGCTTTCAGGCCCGCGTCGCCTACGCGAGCGCGACGAAGCGAGCGAGGACGCCGTCTTCGGCCCCGACGATGTCGTCGAGCCAGCGGCAGACGTAGCCGACGTCGAAGGCCGAGCCAGTCAGAAGCAACTGCTCGACGTCCAGCCAGTCCTTCGGCCGGTTGAAGAGCGCCTTGAAGACGGCGAGGTCCTCCGCGCTCAGGACCTTCGTCGGGACTTCGTCGAAGACGACGTCGACCGCGCGCCTCCGGCAGCTTTCGTGGAGCGGGAAGTTGGCGAAGAAGAGGTCGACAGGGGTGCCGCTCACCATCAGCCGCGCCTGGTCGGTGGCGGCGATCGCCCGCAGCGCAGCGTCGCGTTCGAAGACGAGCCCGACGCTGGCCAGGCAGTCCAGGACGCGTTGCGCTTCGTCGTTGCTTAGGAAGACGTCCACGTCGACGTCCATGGTTGCGCGCGGCTCGGCGTGATAGCCGAAGGCGAGCGCGCCGCCAAGTGCATAAGGGATGTCGCAGTTGTCAAACGCAGTGATGAGTTGCAGGACGAGGGCACGCAGACCGAGGGCGGCCATCAGCCCGGGTTGGCTCGCCCGGTGTGCAGCGGATTAGCCGGCAGGGGCGGCTTCGGCGGCGGTCCGCCGCGCGCCGCGATGATCATGTCTGCGAGGTCCAGCAGCTCGGCGAGGACGCGGGCGTGCTCCTCCATGGGCGCGTCACGCCAGGCGCGGGCGCGGGCGGCGGCGCTCTCGCG
Source organism: Dehalococcoidia bacterium (assembly GCA_020847765.1). Classification (GTDB taxonomy): domain Bacteria; phylum Chloroflexota; class Dehalococcoidia; order Tepidiformales; family Tepidiformaceae; genus JADLBJ01. The sequence goes on along the minus strand of JADLBJ010000004.1, from coordinate 13,253 downwards.
CTCGGCCGCTCGGCGAATACCGGCGAGGACTCTCTCCCGGGCGGCGTCGGAGGAGGCGTTCTCCACGAGCCCATTGTATGCCGTCCGGCGCGCCCGGGTGCGGTGTTGTCGCCGTGGGCATCCGGAGAGGCGCCACGAAAGCGCAATCCGGACACCTTCGTCAGGGATGCGGCCGTGGCTCTCGCTCCGCCACCGTGGGTGGAGGCCACACGGCCCCGGAGGCAGAGCATGACAGCACCACAGCCCATGGAGTCGGCGAGCGGCATCGTTCCGCGCCAGGGTCAGGAAGTACGCACGCGCGACGGGCAGCAGCTCGGCTGGGTGAAGGAGGTCGCCGCTTACAGCTTCAAGATCGACGCCCCGATGGCGCGCGACTACTGGCTGAGCAGTGCCAGCGTCCTCCGGTCCGACGACGGCGTGATCCAGATGGACTTCGACGCCGAGGTGGCTGAGGACTACCACCTGAGCGCGCCCGGCGTCGGCGCGGAGTCGCCCATGCTCGACGCCCAGATCGACAGCTTCGGCAGCAACGAAGAGCAGGCCGAACGACGGGAGCAGATGGAGCACGGCGGGCCCCGCCGCCCATAGCGGCACCGCCCGTCTACCGCCGCGCAACCGCCGAGCGCTGCGATCACCGGGAGATGGACGTGGACTCGATCGTCCAGCGCAAGGTCAGGCAGGCGCGGTTGCGGGACCTCGTGGCGGAATACCGCGCGTCCGCGCCCTGCGCATGGGCCACGCGAGAGGGGATCGCGTCCAAGCTCCGCCGGGAGCTCACCGCCGCGGCCGGAGACGACGGCTTGCGCCCCTGTTGCTGGCCGCTCCGGCAAGTCGCACCGGGCGCCGCCCTGGACGCCGTCGAGCTCCTGCGGGCGGCGGAAGAGTACCTGGCCGAGGCGGGGGCGCGGCTGCACGAGGAGATGCGTTCCTGGCTAGCCGGGCACGGCTGCCCTTCAGGGTAATCCCCACCCACCGATGATCCGAGCGATGTCGGATTCGTGGGACGGCTACTGCTCCCTCTGCGCGACGCGCGACCATGGCGGCGAGGTTCGTTTCGGGCCGCTCGTCGCTGCCGCCGACGAGGACGGGCTTGCGCTCACGCTCTGCTGGCCCTGCTACTCCTTCGCCGTCGCGGCACTGGACGTCGCGGCCCGGCGGGAGGTCGCCGTCGAGGCCTGGCCTGGCCTCCCCGAGCGGCTGGCGCCCCCCGGTGCGGGTGGCTGCGACCTCTGCGGCCAGGCCGCCAGCGAGAACGCCACCAGCGTCAGCGCGACGCCATCCAACCCGGCCGGTGGGCGGCCCACAGCAGCCCATTACCGGAGTTGCCCGGCCTGCCTGAGCTGGTTCCAGGAGCTTCTCAACGACGAGTCCCTCGCTCGGATGGGCCGCCGCGGCCACGCCGGCGAAGGGCAGCCACCGCCGGGAGGCCGGCTCCAGGGCTTCGGCGTCGGCCTTACCTTCGAGGACGACGAGGTCGTGCGCCAGGCGCTCGCGGCGATGGGCCACACCTACAGCACGAGCTCGGCACGCGAAGCGCCCTACGCCGCCGGCGACCCGCACGCCCTCCTCTTTGTGGCTGCCGGGCCAACCGCCGACGCTGCGGCCGTCCTCGACGCAATTCCCCGCGCCGACCGCGGTCGCACCGTCGTCGTCGCCCGCCAGGGCCAGGCGTTCGCAGCCATGGAAGCCTTGCGCCGCGGTGGCGGCGACCTGCTCGCCGCGCCCCTCTCACGCTGGCAGGTGGCAGGCACGCTCCATCGGCTGGAGGACCGTGAGGCAGTCGCCGGCCGGGACCCGGTGACCGGCCTGCCGGTCTATCGCGCGCTGGCGCGCTTTGGCTTCCCCTGCCAGGTGCTCGCCGTCCGTCCGGGGCCAGGCGTGCCGAGCGTCGACGTCTTCCTCTCCCTGCGCCGCTTCCTCCGGGGCTACGACCGGATCGGCATGAACGTCGACGGCACTATTCCCGTGCACCTTTACTGCGAAGACGCCGGCGTGCAGCGTGTCGTCCAGCGGCTCGGCATGCTGCTCGGCTGCAGCTGCGCGATCACCGTCCGCGAGCGCGTCGCCCCTCTTCCGACCCCGAGCGGCGGCTGGCCGGCGCCCCTCCGGCCGGGCCCGCGCGGCTGGCCGGAGGGCACAGCTCGGAGCGCCTGACCTGGCGAACGCTTGCGTCGCTCAGGGCACCGCCACATCGAGGCGGAGGAACGGTATGGCCGCCGCGTCCCCCACGCGGGCCGTCGACGCGAAGATCTGCCCGTTGACCTTGACGGCGATCGCCGCGCCCACCCGGTTGGCGCAGGTGGCACCACCGGCCGCGTAGTCGACGCGGTAGCCCCCAGCGGCCCTTGTGCGCTCGGCGGGGCCGGCCTTGCCGTCGAAGAAGACCTGGACGACGGTGCCAGTCGGCGCCGCGCCGCCGCCAATGGTCAGCATCCCGAGGACGGAGTTTGGCGGGGCCCCGCTCGGGTCCGCGGGCGCGCAGTAGCTGGCGTCGGGTGCCGGAAGCCCGCTGTCGACCGTCAGCCCGTCGCGCGCGGCGAGAGGAATGACCGCCCGCACGGTGAGCACGGGGTCGGCGGCGGCGGCATGGAAGGACGGAACGAGAGCGGTCGCGAACGTGACCGTGGCGAGCGCCACCGCGAGCGCGACCCGGGAGGGGAAGAGTGCCAACGCAGGCTCCAGGCGAACGAGGTCGCTCCAGTGTCCTTCGTGGCGCCCGCCCGATCCAGTGCGGGCCGCGAGCCCCTCAGGCGGCGCCCACCATCCGCCCGCCCGTGAGGCGGACCTGTCCATTCTGGCGGAGGACGGCTCGAATGCTGCGCGCAAGTTCCTCGTTGACGGTGGCGCGGGGGAGGTCGAACTCCAGGTCGTTGCCGTCCCCGTCGTGGATCACGAGCCGCACCTCGTCGTTGCCGGGGCTGTTCTTGAGGATGCCCGCGACGGCCTTGAGGAGCGCCTCGTCGGCGACGGCGTCCTCGGTCTCGTAGATGGCGACGACGAGCCGCGCGGCGTCGCCGCTGACGGGGGACCGCACACCGGGGCGCGAGGCTTCGGCCGTGGCACCGGCCGGCGCGGCCGCGGCCCGGGCTGCCGGCCGGCTCGCCTCCTGCCCCCGCTGGGCAGGAGGGGACGGGCGCCGGGACCTGCCCGGTTCGACCTGCCACCGCTCTGCCGCAAAGCCGATGACCGCACCCTCCGCGCGGTCGTAGGCGGCGGCCTTGCGCACGCTCAGGCCCAGCCGGTCGCCCCGCTCGCGGCATTCGAGCGAAAGGAGCAGGACCTGTCCTTCCGCCCAGATCGCCTCGCCCGTGAGCTCGATGGCGTCGTTCCAGACGGTGACCTCCGCCGTCCCGGAGAGGTCTTCGAGGTCGACGACGTAGAACTTGCGGCCGTCGCGAGTGGTGCGCGCTTGCACGCGCGTAACCAGTCCCGCAACAGTGACCGTCTGGCCGGCCAGCTCAGCGCCGACGTCCGCCAGGGAATGGCTCGTGTAGCGCGCGATCGCGTGGGCGACGGCCCGGAACGGGTGCTCGGACATGTAGACCCCCAGGTGCTCCTTCTCCCACGCGAGCATGTCCTCGGGGCGCGCGACGGACTGCTCGAGCTCGAGCGCCGGCAGGGGAGTGTCCACCTGGCTGCCGAAGAGGTCGAACATCGTCGCCTGGCCGCTCTCGCGCAGCTCCCGCTCGCGGCGCGCCAGGTTCATGAGCCGCTCGACGTTGAAGAGCAGCGTGCCGCGATCGCCGAGCATGTCCAGGGCTCCCGCCCGGACGAGCGACTCGAGCGCGCGGCTGTTGGCCGCTGCCAGGTCCGCGCGCCTGCAGAAGTCCTCGATGTCGCGGTAGGGCCTGCCGGCTCGCCGCGGGGCGATGATGCCCTCGACCGCCGCCGCTCCGACGTTCTTGACGACACCAAGGCCGAAGCGGATGGCGAGCGAGCCGTCCTGCCGTTCCTCGACCGCAAAGTTCTCCTCGCTGCAGTTCACGTCGGGCGGGAGCATCTCGATGTCGAGCTTGGAGCACTCGGCGACGGCTGCTGCGATGCGCTGCAGCGGGTCGGGCGCGCTCTTCGTGTTCTGGAGGACGGCGGTCATGTACTGGACGGGGTAGTTCGCCTTCAGGTAGGCGGTCTGGTAGGCGATATTGCCGTAGCACCAGCTGTGGGCCTTGTTGAAGGCGTAGCCCGCAAACGGCTCGATCAGATCGAAGACGGCTGCGGCGTCGGCTTCGCTGTACCCGTTAGCGAGGGCCCCCGCGAGGAAGCGCTCTCGCTCGGCAGCCATGATCTCCGCTTTCTTCTTGCCCATCGCTTTGCGCATGACGTCGGCCTGACCGAGGGAGTAGCCGGCGAATTTGCGCGCGATCAGCAGCACCTGGTCCTGGTAGACGATGACGCCGTACGTCTCGTCGAGCACCTCCTGCAGGTCCGGGTGCGGGTACGAGATCGCGATCTTGCCGTGCTTGCCGTCGATATAGCGGGGGATGTGTTGCATCGGTCCCGGCCGGTAGAGGGCCACGAGCGCGCACAGGTCGGCGACGTTCGTGGGCTGGAGCTCCTGGATGTAACGGCGCATGCCGGCCGACTCCAGCTGGAACACGCCGAACGTCTCGCCCTTGCCGAGCATCTGCGTCGTCTTCGCGTCTCCGTCCGGCAGGCGGAGGAGGTCGATCGCCGGGCCGCCTGTCTCCCGGATCAGGTCTACAGCGCGGCCGAGGACCGTCAGGTTCGAAAGGCCAAGAAAGTCCATCTTGAGCAGGCCGATCTTCGCGACCTGTTCCATGGCGAACTGCGTCGTCGGGATGGAGCTCTCGTCGCCGCGGCTGGGTCGCTGCAGCGGCACGTGCTCGATCAGCGGGTCGCGCGAGATGACGACGCCGGCGGCGTGGGTGCTCGCGTGGCGGGCGACGCCTTCCAGCTGCTGCGCTGTCTCCACCAGGCGCGCAACCTTCGAGTCGTTCTCGACGGCCTCGCGTAACTCCTGGGACTGCTCGACTGCCTCGGCGAGGCTGATGTGGAGCGCGTTCGGCACCAGGCGAGCGACCCGGTCGGTCTCGGCGTACGAGATGCCGAGCGCCCGGCCCACGTCGCGGATCGCCGCCTTCGCCCCCAGCGTCCCGAAGGTGATGATCTGGGCCACCCGATCCCTGCCGTAGCGCTCATAGGCGAAGCGGATCATCTCGTCGCGCCGGTCGTCCGCGAAGTCGAAGTCGACGTCCGGCATTTCGCGTCTCTCCAGGTTCAGGAACCGTTCGAAGACGAGGCGGTTGGCAACCGGGTCGATGTCCGTGACGCCGAGCGAATACAGCACCAGCGAGGCGGCGGCCGAGCCGCGAACGCCCATGCGGATGCCAGCGCGGTGGGCGTAGTCGGCAATCTCCTTGACCACGTAGACGTAGTCGGTGAAGCCCGTCTGGCCGAGCACGTCGAGCTCATAGGCGAGGCGCTGCCGGAGCGCGGGCGTGACCGTCGAGAAGCGCTCGGCGAGGCCGGTGAGGCAGAGATCCGCCAGGTGCTCGCTGCTGGTCTTGCCCGGAGGCAGCGGTGGTTCCGGGAGGAGCTGCCGGTCGAAGTGCAGATCGAGCGCGCACTCGTTGGCGACGAGCTGCGTGTTCGTGACGAACTCCGGGTTCTCGGGGAAGAGCGCGAGCATCTCCTGCTCGCTTGTGACGTGGTAGCCCTGGCCGTCGAAGCGGTAGCGATCCACCTGCCCCACGGTGGCGTTGGTGCCGATGCAGAGCAGGACGTCGTGCGCCTCGGCCTCGCCCGGGAGGGTGTAGTGGCTGTCGTTGGTGGCGACGACGGGGATGCCGAGCTCCTTGCCGATCGAAGCGATGACCGTGTTGAGACGGGAGAACTTCTCGTCGCCGTGGTCCTGGACCTCCAGGTAGTAGTGGCCGTCGAAGACCTCGCGGTACCAGCGGGCGACGGCCATCGCACCTTCCCGGTCGCCTTCCTGAACGCGGCGGTGGAACTCGGCCGAGGGGCAGCCGCTGAGGACGGTGACGCCGCGGCTGTGCTGCTGCAGGAGCTCCCGGTCGACGCGGGGCTTGTAGTAGTAGCCCTCAAGGTTGGCGCGCGTGACGAGCGCGATGAGGTTCCTGTAGCCCTCCATGTCTCGGGCCAGCATCACGAGGTGGTATGGCTGATTGTCGCCCCGTTCGCGGCCGTGTCGGCTTCCCGGGGCGACGTAGGCCTCGACGCCGATGATCGGCGTGATGCCGCGCGCGGTCCCCTCTCGATAGAAGTCGATCGCCCCGTACAGCGCCCCGTGGTCGGTCATGGCGACGCTCTCCATGCCCAGCGCGTGGATGCGGTCCATCAGGGGCGCCACCTTCGACATGCCGTCGAGCAACGAATACTCGGTATGAGTGTGTAGATGCGTGAACATATGCCCGGGAGCGCCATTCTACCCCCCAACGGGGGCCCTGCTCTAGCCCGTTACGTCGCCGTCGCCCCGATCGCGCAGTTGCCGGCGACTACTCCTCTATCTTCACCGTCGTCATCATGCTGCCGGTCGGGCCGCTCACCCAGCCTGCCAGGTAGGCGCCGAACTTTCCCGCTTCACCGCCGGCGACGACGAGCGTGATGGCGGCCCGGTCGCGGAACTTGGCGAGCGGCGTGTCGAGCCCGAGCCGTGCCGCTGACGCGGCGGGAATACCCTCCGCGCACTCATCGTCCCGAAGCAGCTCGCGTACCGGGCGGGCGGTCACCTCCTGGATGCGCTGGCGCACCTGGTCCTTCGTCCAGCCGTCCCGGGCGAACGTGTCGACGTGCTCAGGCGGCACGACGACGACGATCTCGCCGTGGTTGTACTGCTTGGGGTGGCTCGCCGTCGCCAGGCAGAGGCCGTAGCTCGTGGCCAGCGAGCGGGCCGTGCGCGAGAGCTGGTCGACGATGGGCGTCGGCGAGCAGCCGGCGAAGGCGGTCACGGTGCTGTCCTCCGGCCGGAAGCCGCGCTCCACGTGCAGCGGCTCCCAGTTGCTACGCTCTTCGAATTCAGGGAAGCAGAAGGTGTACTTGCCCGGCTGGCCGAGCGCCGCCCGGTCGACCTCTCCGGGCCGCCCGCCGCCCACGTTGCGGACGACCAGCTGGACGGCGCGGCCGATCGTGGCGTTCGCCCGATTCCCCTGGCCGAGGACGTTCATGCGCATGTTCATCCCGAGGCGGTGGCGAATCGGGCCGTTCACGATCAGGACGGGCGTGGGGAAGTGCGTCGTCGCGAGCACACCGTGCATGTTGAAGCGCTCGCTGCAGACCGCCTCCAGCGCCGCGATGACGACAGGTAGGTATTCCGGGCGGCAGCCCGCCATCACCGCATTGATGGCCACCTTCTCGACGGTCGCCGGCCCGTAGTTCGGCGGGACTGTGGCGACGACCTCCTGGGCGTGCCGCTTCGTCCCCGCCAGCATGCGCAGGACGCGCTCGGGCGTGGGCGGAACAACGGGCAGGCCGTCGGTGAGGCCCTGGTCGAACATGAACTCGAAGACGTCGTCCGCCTCGCCGATCTCGACACGCCGGGCACGGAGAGGGCTTCCCTCGGCCTCGGCGGCGAGCCGTTCGGCGATGCCCGGCTCCACCGACTTCGAGCCGCAGCCCGGGCGCGATTCCGGGTAGGCGGCCCAATCGACGACCGGCGCCGGGGAAAGGCTGAGGCCGATCAACCGCGCGTAGAGTCGCTGCCAGTCCTCTCGCCCGAAGCCGACGACGCGCTCAATCTCCTCGCCCGTCGGATCGGCGAGGATGATTGTGGGAACCGTGTCCAGGTCATAGGCAAACGACACGGCGAGGCGCGAGTCGTCGAGCAGCGGCGTCGCCAGACCACGCTCGACCAGTCTGGCGTTGCCGGCGGCGTCCTGGCCGATCGCCCAGACGTCCACTTCGGTGCCGAAGGCCGCCTGGGCCGCCTCGAGCAGCGGGAGCGAGAGCGCGCAGGTCGGGCAATCCTCCTTCAGGAAGCAGAGGAGCGCGTGGCGGCCAGACGGGAAGTCCCGTGTCTGGCCGCCGCCGTCGACCAGCGAGAACGGGGGAAGTGCGGCCATGCCCGGAGTATAGCGACGCCCCGGGCAGGCGCCTCGCCGGTGGTGGTCAGTGACCGGCGTGCGCGGCTGCCTTCGCCTCGCCGGCTGCCGCTTCCATCGCTTCGAACATCGCTGTCGCTTCGGCCGCGGACAGCCGGGCGTCGAGGAGGGGGAGGTACACCTCCTCTTCCTTGGCGAAGTGGACGTGGAGGAGCGCGTAGAGGCCGTAGAGCACGCGGCGCAGGTCGCGCACCTCCTGGCCGGAGACGTCGCCGTCGGCAAGGCGCTCGCGCAGCCCTGCCAGCTCCTCGGTCAGGTGGCCCACCTCGACGTGGTCGCGGCTCATGGTGGCGGTCGCCCCCTCCGCGCCGAGGACGCGGTTGACGACCGGGTACAGGGCCCGCTCTTCGGCGGTTGCATGGGGGATGAGGTGACCGGCAAGGAAGGCGTGGACACGGTCGACGCCCCCGAGCAGTTCGCCGGGGCCAGACTCGCCCGCGGCGTCCGCCACCTCGCGCAGAAGCTCGACCTGCGGCAGGAGCTCGCGGTGCTCGTCGCGCAGGGGTTGGGTCACGCTGGGCATGGTCATCCTCCTCGGCCGCACGCGCAGTGCGAACTCCTCTACAGTCACGCATCGCCAGCGGCGCGGCAAGGGCCCTTCGATCCACGCGCGGTGGTCCGGGGTCCGCGCCCCTCACCCCTGCAGGCGGTAGCGTCGGTCGAGCTCCACGAGCTGCATGACGAGCTCGGAGTGCTGTTGCACGTGGAAGATGTAGCGCGGTACGTCGTGGCCCGTCTGGCGCGCCATGAAGGGCTCGCCCCAGAAGCTGAGGTGAGCCTCGACCCCTCCGGCGGACGTCTCCGAAAGGATAAAGGAGACGCTTTCCCGCAGCGCGCACCAGCGGGGCTCCCGTACCTTCGCGGCGCCCGGACAGGCGCCAACCTTTGGCAACACGTCGCTCCCCCAGCGCTCGCGCTCGCTCTCGTCCAGGACGAACTGGATGGCTGTGACGGCCGGGTTCTCGATCGCCGGGCGAAGCAGCGCGTCGAACAGGGACTGTGGCCGGAACATGAGGAGGCAGACGTTGAACCAGAGCATCTCGCCGCGCGCCGCTCGTGCGAACTCCTCGCTCGCCCGCCGGAGGCGACGTGGCCCCACGAGGATAGCGTCGGGCGGGACGAGCGCCGCCCCGATTCCGGCGACGTTCTGCGCCGTCTGCATGATAGTGTCGCCCAGCCGCTCGTCCCGCGCCTCGCTGCGCAGATCGCGAATGAGCAGGAGCGCTAGGACGGCGAGGACGACGGCGAGGATGACCTCCTGATCGACTACGTGGAGGAGATGGAGGACGAGCGCAGCGAGGGCCGCGACCACCCCGGCGACGGCGTCGAGGTCGTATTCGCGTAGCCTTCGCTTCACAGTTGTCGGCTCATTGCGCCGTAGCCTACCGTATCGAGCCGCGGCGTCGTGGCCCCCAGGTACCCCTGACCAGCACTTTTCGGACGGTCACTTGTTGACGTCATCGGCGCGTGCTAGCGTGCAGCCACCCACGCGCGAGGAGGCCACGGCAACGAGCTGCCGACGCTGCCCGGCCGGCGCCGACAGGTCCGAGGGCAAGACCCTATGAGAGAGACAGAGCGGCTCCTCCTGAACGGCTGCGCCCCGGGACAGCATGCCTTCATCGGCATCCCCACGCGGCGGCCGGTTCTCCGCGTCTGCACCTCCTGCCAACGTATGGAGGACGCCGACGGCTCTACCTGCCTCGTATGCGACCGCCGCGGCGCCACGTCGGCACTGATGGTGCGCGTCGACGGCCTGCGCGCCTCGGGCCTCCTCTGCGCGAGCTGCGCGGACGCCTTCGCCGCCGAGGGCGAGCTCGCAGGATGGCAGGTGACCATCTGCGGCGATGCCACGCGTACGGCCTGATATTCCCCCGGTGAGTCCCGCACCTCATTCATCTGCGGCTAGCGCAGACTTTGGCAGGTAGCGTGCGCCTCGGCGTGGCTGGTTGCGGGGCCGTCTTCGCGCGCCTCTACGCGCCTGCACTGGCCGGGCTCCCCGCCCTTCGCCTGGTGGCGGCCGCCGACCCCGATCCGGCGCGGCTCGCGCACCTTCCGGCCGGCTGTCAGGCTTTCGCCAGCCTCGAGGCGATGCTGACGGTGGCGCGCCTGGACGCCGTGGCGCTGCTCGCGCCGCCCGCCGCACACGCTGCCCAGGTGGCCGAGGCGCTCGCCTGCGGACTGCCGGTCCTCGTCGAGAAGCCGGCTGCGCTCCGCCGCACGGAAGTGGACCGCTGGCCTCCGACCGCCGCGGGCCTGCTCACACCCGCTTTCCCGCGACGCTGGTGGCCCGCCTATCGAAGGTTGGGCGCAGAGGCGGTCGGAGCGAGGCGGATCACGATCGGCATCCGCACCGCACCGGCCGCGTGGGGAGCGACGACGGGCGAAGACCCCCTCGTCGATCTCCTGCCCCACGCTGCGGACCTGGCGCGCTGGCTGAGCGGGCGCGAGGCGGCGTTCGAGCGCGTCGAGCGGAGCGCCGGGATGGTGCGCGTCACCCTGGCGTTGGCCGGGGGCGGCGGGGCCGTCTGCCTGCTCTCGCATGCCGGGCCCTACCGGGAGGCGGTGCGCGTCGACGGCCGCACCCACCATGTCGGTCCGCCCGGGCCGTGCGCCTCGCTCCTCAGGCGCCTGCGCGGTGGGGCAGCCCCGGACGTCGCGGCCGTGCGGATGATGCTCGCCTCCTGGGCGGACCGGCTGCAGGCGCAGGCCGCTCCCGACCTGCCCGGGCTCGCCGACGCTCGCGCGAACGTCGCCCTGCTGGAGGCCGCCCGCGCTGCGCTCGAGTGAGACGCGCCGTCCGGTGCTGCTCGCCGAAGGCCAGGTGGGCCACGCGGCCAACTTTCCCGCGCCTTGCCCGGCCGCAGGACCGGGCGTAGAGTTTGTGTCTGAAGTCACAACCGGCTCCGGCGCCGCTGCGCCCTTTGCCCGGTGGAGTTCGAACCGTCCTGATGATCAGTCGCGCATCGACGCCTACCGGTCGCACGGCGCCCCGCGCCCAGACGTTGGAGCCCCGCGAGAGGGTCCGGCGATGAGCTTTTACGACTCCTGGTCCGTGGTGATGATGGCCGTCATCGCCGGCTTCCTGCTCGTATTCAGCGCGATCATCGGGGCGAAGCTGCTGGCGCCCTACGCGCGGGAGCGAGGGAAGGGCGTCTCCTACGAATGCGGCATGCTTCCCATCGGGCGCAACTGGGCGCAGGTTCATGTTCGCTATTACCTTATCGCCATCCTCTTCCTCATCTTCGACGTGGAGACGGTCTTCATCTTCCCCTGGGCGATCACCTTCCAAAGCCTCCCGGACTTCGTCTTCTACGAGATGCTTGTCTTTATCGGCGTCCTCGTTGCGGGCCTGGCCTATGCCTGGCGGCGGGGCGTACTGGAGTGGAGATGACTTCCGAACCTGCCGTCTCCGACGCAAGCGAGCCGTACGTCCCGGACTACGGTGCTGAAGCAGAGCGCCTGCGCCCCGTGGCATTGCCCGAGGCGCGGGCCGCATACCGCGTCGCCCTGCCCGGCGTGATGCAGGTCGGCGCGGACACGATCCTCGCCATGAGCCGCAAGAGCTCGCTCTGGCCGATGACCTTCGGGCTGGCCTGCTGTGCGATAGAGATGATCGGCACTTTCATGGCGAACCACGATCTCGACCGCTTTGGCATCGTGCCCTGGCCGAGCCCCCGTCAGAGCGACGTCATGATCGTCTCCGGCACAGTCACCAAGAAAATGGCCCCCGCCATCAAGCTCCTCTACGAGCAGATGCCGAACCCAAAGTACGTCATCTCCATGGGCGCCTGCGCGACGAACGGCGGCCCCTACACCGAATACGACCGCGTGCTCCAGGGCGTGGACAAGATCATCCCCGTCGACGTCTACGTGGCCGGCTGCCCGCCCCGTCCCGAGGCGCTCCTTGATGGCTTCCTGCGCCTGCAGGAGAAGATCATGGAAGAGAAGAGGATGGTGGGATGACGCGTCCCTCCGCCCTTCCATACCCGATAGGCCGGCAAACGCCGAGCGAGGCGCTTGCCGCTGCACTCGGCGGGCTGCCCTCAGGCCCCGAGCTCACCATCGGGCGGACGGCGACGGACCTCGACGTCACGGTCGCGCCAGAGCGGCTGCTCGAACTGGTGACGGCACTACGCGACCGATCCGACTTCGCCTTCGACTACCTGCGCAACCTCAGCGGCGTGGACCTGCCGGACGCCATGGCGCTCAAGTACGAACTCTACTCCTTCACGCATGGCTGGTCGCTCCAGCTCACCGTGCCGACGCCCGCGGGCCATCCGCACGTGCCGTCGCTGACGGCGCTCTACCCGGCGGCCGACTGGCACGAGCGCGAAGCAGCGGAGATGTTCGGCTTCGTCTTCGACGGGCACCCGAACCCGAAGAACCTGCTCCTCGAAGAGGACCTGCACATCCATCCCCTGCTCAAGGCGCATCCCTTGCAGCCGGCCGAAATCCTCCAGGGCATCGAATCCGGCCCGCCGGGGTTTCCCATCTAATGAGCATCTGGCCAGAAGAACGGATCCTCAGCCTCGAAGACGCGAGCCTCCAGACGGTCGACATGACCATCAACATCGGCCCGCAGCACCCGGCCACACATGGCGTCTTCCGCATGGTCCTGACCGTCGACGGCGAGGTCGTGGTCGACTGCGAGCCGTACATCGGCTACCTCCACCGCGGCCTCGAGAAGCTCAGCGAGAACAACGACTACCGCCAGGCGATGGGCTACTGGGTCCGGACCGACTACCTGGCGGGCATGGCCTGCGAGATGGCCTACTGCCAGGCCGTCGAGAAGCTCGCCGGCCTGACAGTGCCCGAACGCGCCGAGTACATCCGCGTGATCATGACCGAGCTCTCGCGGATCAACTCGCACTTCATGTTCCTCGGTGCGTTCGGCGCCGACGTCGGCTCCTTCGGCACATCGTTCGTTTACGCCTGGCGTGAGCGAGAACGGATCTACGACCTCTTCGAAGAGGTCGCCGGCGATCGCATGTTCCCGACCTACTTCCGGCCGGGCGGCGTCTCCATGGACCTGCCGGCGAACTTCGAGGCCCGCTGCCGCTGGCTGCTGGACTCGATCCGCCAGGGCATCGAAGACCTGGACGGGCTCCTCACGGGGAACGAGATCTTCGTCGAGCGTTGCCGAAACCTGTCGCCGCTCACGACCGAGCGGGCCAT
>JADLBJ010000207.1 GCA_020847765.1 Dehalococcoidia bacterium | reverse complement strand
TCGCCCCACCTCAATCGCACGCTGAAAAGTTGCCGCCGCCATTGGCAAATCCCCTTGCCGGACAGCCAATTCGCCCTGGCTCCCCAACGCCGCCAGGTGTACGGTAAGGTTGCTGGCTGGCTGGGTCAGCGCGACCGCTTCGGCAAAAGCGGCTGCCGCCAGGGTATTTTCCTCTTGCCGGCAATAGGCGTCACCAAGATTGAGCGCAACGGCCCCGCGCAAAAAAATTTCATCGGCCGGCAGGTTGCTCAGGGCGCGCTGGGCAATGGCGATGATCTCGGCTACAGGGTCGTGTAAGTTGATCATTGCTGTGCAGCGCAGGGCATCGAGGTAGCCCTGGATCGTTTTCACGGGAAAGGGTAGAGGTACGGTCGGCGGCAGTGACGCCAGGGCTTGTGTGGCCGTCTCGATCCACTGCTTAGCCTGGGCAAACTGGGACTCCAGCAACGCGACGCCGGCATGGGCAAAAGCCAGCAGCGGACGCGTCTGCTTTAGCGGCTGGGGCAGTCCACGCAGCCAACGAACCAACGTAGCGCTCTCATTGCTGAGTGCCACGCGCAGCACATTCAGCTCAATCAAGTGTGCAGCTTGGTCGTAATCATGGGCGGCGAGCGCATGGTCGATCGCGGCCTCGGCAAACCCATGCGCGGCATACCAGCCGGCTGCCCGGCGCTGTAACGCGCAGAGTCGGGCTGGATCAAGCCGTTGCAAGCGATGGCGCAGAAAGTCTGCAAAGAGGGGATGATAGCGATACCACTGGCGCTGGTTGTCAAGCGGGAGCAGAAAAAGATTTTCGCGCGCCAGTTCCTCTAATAAAGCTTGGCTGTCCTGCTTGCCCGTCACCGCGTCACACAACGCGCCACATAAGCGCTGGAGCAGCGCGGTTTGTACAAGAAACTCCTGTCGTTCTGTTGCTAGTCGATCAAAAACTTCCTCAGTCAAATAGTCAAAGACATGACGGTCGTCGCCGCGAAAGTTTGCAAACAGAGCAGCAAACCGTTCAGCGTGCGCCGTGGGAGTGGCGCTCTGCAAAACGATCGCCGCCAATCGCAACCCGGCCACCCAGCCCTCTGTGCGTGTATCTAGCGCGGCCACGGCATCGGCAGTTAATTGCACGCCCATCGTTTTGGCAAAAAACGCCGCCACTTCGGCTGTGGAAAACCGTAATTCAGCCGCTTGTAGCTCAGTCAACTGGCCCTGCGCCCGCAACCGCGCCAGTGCGAGAGGTGGTTCACGCCGGCTGACAATCAGCAAATGGGCTTGTGCGGGCAGATAGGTGAGCAGGAAATTGACAATTCGGTGAACTGCCGCGGCCTCGATCAGATGATAATCATCCAAGACCAAGAGCACAGGGGAAGGGATGAGCCCCAACTCATTCACCAGGGTCGTTAGGATCGTCTCGACGGGGGGTGGTTGTGGTGACCGCAGCAGCACCAGCGTTTGT
>JADLBJ010000003.1 GCA_020847765.1 Dehalococcoidia bacterium | reverse complement strand
GATCCTCTAATCAAGCAGTACATCGTGGAGCTGGCGAGTGCGACACGGGAGCACGAGGCCGTCTACCTGGGGGCGAGCCCGCGCGGATCGCTGGCGCTGTTCCGCACGAGCCAGGCGCGGGCGCTGCTGGCCGGGCGGGATTTCGCGACGCCGGACGACGTGAAGGAGCTTGCCCTTTCGACGCTCGGGCACAGGATCATCTTGAGCCCGGGCGCGAAGGTGAAGGGCACGACGGTGGCGGACGTCGTGGCGAACTGCATCGGCCGTGTGGCGGTGCCCGGCGCGCGGGCGCGGGCGTAGGCGGATGCTGGGGCTGGTCCGCTCCCTGCTCTCGCCTGAGCGGCGGACGCTGACAGCGGTCGTGCTGCTGCTGCTGGTCTGCTCGTTCGTCGCGTGGGGGACAGGCTTCTGGCTGCTCTTCCGGCTGGTCTATGTGGTGGGCCTGGCGATCCCGCTCTCCTGGGCGCTGGCGTGGTACAACACGCGGCATCTCGAGGTGACTGTCGATCGGAAGACCGACCGGGGCCAGGTGGGTCAGGAAGCGCAGGAGCTGATAGAGGTGCGCAACCGCTACTGGCTGCCGAAGCTGTGGCTGGACGTGGAGGATCCGAGCGAGATGCCGGGCCACCGCTCGCGCCGGGTCATCATCGTGCCAGGGCGCAGATCGCGCAGCTGGCTGGTGAACACGCGTCTCGTGCGGCGCGGGTTGTACGACTGGGGCCCTTTGCGCGTTGTGGCTGGGGATCCGTTCGGCATCTTTCGCAGGACGCGGGAGTTCGGTCACGCCCAGCAGGTCCTCGTCTACCCGCCAGTGCACGACCTGCCGCACTTCCAGGCGCCACCGGCCAACCTGCCGGGCGAGGGCCGCTTCCGCCGGCGCACGCACTACGTCACGCCGAACGCCTCGGGCGTGCGCGCGTACGCGCCCGGCGACGCCTTCAACAGGATCCACTGGCGGACGACGGCGCGCACGGGCGAGCTGATGGTGAAGACGTTCGAGCTCGACCCCGCGAGCGACATCTTCGTGATCCTGGATCTCGAGCGGCGGGTAAACGCGGGAAGCGGCGAGGACAGCACGGAGGAGTATGGCGTGCAGATCGCGGCGAGCGTGGCCCGCCACTACCTGGTGCAGAACCGATCGGTGGGGCTCATAGCGTTCGGACGGGAGTTGCGCATCCTGGAGCCGGAACGCGGCCAGCAGCAGATGACGCGGATCCTCGAGACGCTCGCGATGGCGGCGGCCGTCGGCGACGGGCCGCTGGGGAACCTCCTGTTCGAAGAACAGCGTCGCTTCGGCCGGCACACGACGCTCGTCGTGGTGACGGCCTCGACGGACGACCACTGGGTGACGGCGATGCAGTCGCTGACGCAGCGTGGAGTTCGGGCGGCGGTGGTGCTTATCGACCCGAGCACGTTTGGTGGCAAGCGGTCGCCACTCATGCTGTACGGTGAGCTGACGGCGAGCGACATCCTGACGTACGTCGTCCGCCGCGGGGACGAGCTCAGCCTGGCACTCAGTCCTTCGGGCGCGGGGGTGGCGGCATGGCAGGCATGAACGTCCCGATGAGCCGACAGGCGAGCCGTCGGATCGGCAGTGCGGCGTTTTCGGCACCACGGGTGGTGATGAGCTGGGAAGACTGGCTCACCTTTGTCTTCGCGGTGGTGATGTTTCTGAGCGTGGCCGTCTCGATCCAGCAGGCGCGCTGGGTGCGGGACATGCCGCCGTTGATGCCGACGGCGATCCTTGCGGTGCTGGCGGGCATGATCGCCGCCCGCGTCCGTGCTTACTGGTTCCTCATCCAGCCTCTGGCCGTGCTCATCGGTGTGGCAGCAGTCGTGCTGGCGGTACAGACGTACGCTGAAGGCGACTCGTTTGTGCAGCGGATAGACGACTTCCAGGCGCGCATGAACGAGTGGTGGCAGGTGGTGCGGGCGGGGGATATCTCGAACGACAACCTGCCGTTCGTGACGCTCGTTCTGGGTGTGCTCTTCTTGACGACCTACGTGGCGTCGTTCTCGATCTTCCGCTGGCACAACCCGTGGGTGGCGATCCTCCCGGGCGGGATTGTGATCCTGGCGAACATCGCCTTCCTGAAGGGCCAGCCGAGCGGCGCCTTCGTCTTCTTCCTTTTTGGCGCGATCTTGCTCGTCGCGCGGCTGCACCTTCAGCGGAGCGAGGCGCGCTGGAAGCGACAGGGGGTCGAGTACCCGGACTTCATCAGCCTGAACGCGCTGCAGCTGACTCTGCTCCTGGCCGTGGGATTGATAGCGCTTGCGTGGCTCATGCCGACGGGCAACCAGGCGAAGGCCGTGGCGGGTGTTTTCGACACGGTGACGTCGCCGGTCCGGGGGCACTCGGACACGTTCGTACGGCTCTTCCACAACGTGGATTCGCAGAAGGGCGCGCGGCTCCATTCGCTCGGCACCACGCTGCCGATACAGGGAAACGTGAAGCTGGGGACGAAGGAGCTCTACGAGATCAAGAGCCCGAGCCCGGGTCTCGTCAGGGCGGCGAGCTACGAGGTCTACACAGGGAACGGCTGGAAGCAGGCGGATCGGAGCACGCAGCGGATCAAGGGGGGCGAACTCGCGGCCTCGCCCGACGTGGCGCAATACGAAGCGCGGAACGTGGCGATCCTGGCGGTGACGGTGACGGACGGGGACAACACGGTGCTCTCCCTCGGGATGCCGCTGGGCACGAACATTTCGGTGACGGCAGAGACACCCAAGGGCTTCGCGGGCGACATCGAGCAGCTGCGCACGGCGCGCGGGCTGAACAAGGGCGACACCTACAATTCGATCGGCTCGGAAAGCGTCGCCACGGCAGAACAGCTGGCTGCGGCGGGAACCGCTTATCCGGGCTGGGTGAAGGAGCGCTACCTGCAATTGCCGAAAGCGCTGCCGCAGCGTGTCCGCGAGGAGGCAGCCCGGGCAGCGGCGGGCGCGGCCACACCTTATACCATGGCGACGCGCGTCGAGGAGTACCTGCGGCAACTCCCATACGATCTGACGGTGTCTTCGCCGCCGGCGGGCCAGGACATCGTGGACTACTTCCTCTTCGACCTGAAGCGCGGCTATTTCGACTACCACGCGACGGCGATGACCGTGATGCTGCGGTCGCTCGGGATACCGGCGCGGCTCGCGGTGGGCTATGCGCTCGATCCGACGGAGGCGCAGGCGACAACGTACACGGTGCGCAAGGACGACGCCTACAGCTGGGTCGAGGTCTGGTTTCCCAAGTACGGGTGGGTGAACTTCAATCCGACCCCGGACCATGACAAGGGCGGCTCGGGCGGGCTGGGCTCCGGCCTCTCGCCGGATGTCGACACGAAGTCGACGCTGGGGCTGGAAGACCTCTTCGGCAATCTGGGCGGCGCGGGCGGCATCGCGCCACCCGTGGAGAGCGCTCTGCAGGAGAAGCCGGTCGCGCATAGCGACCCCCCCTGGGCGCTAATCAGCTCGACACTCGCCATCCTCGCGCTGCTGGCGGTGATGGCCGTGTCGCTGCGCGTCGCCTGGAACTGGGGGCTGCGCGGCCTGGAGGGCAACACCCGGATATGGGCGAAGACGCAGCGGCTGGCACACTGGGCGCGGCTGGGCAGCCGGCCGACGGAGACGCCGCGCGAGTGGTCGCAGCGGATGGGGAGTGCGCTCCAGCACCAGGGCGACGCCTCGCAGCTCGCAGACGCCTACGAAGAGACGCGCTACGGACGGCCGGACCTGCAGCGGACAGACGAGGCTGCGACCAGCGCGTCCTATCGGCGGCTGCGCAACACGCTGGCGGCAACGGTGCTGCGCCGGGGAAACCCGCCGAAGCGACGCACACCGAAGCCATGAGCGTGCGGGCGGGAACGGAGCCGCTGGCGGTCGGCGTCGCCGAGACAAAGCTTGGTTTCGCGGGCGTCGCCCTCTCGCCGCACGGCATCCGGCATGCGACGCTCTTCCATCGCTCGCGGGAGGCCGCCGTTCGCGAGCTGCTGGCGTTCGGCGCGAGCGGGGAGGAGGACCCACGGGCGGAGGACGCCTGCGCGCTGCTCCGAGCGTACGCGGCAGGTGAGGGCTCGCTCGAGGAGTATCCCGTGGATCTGCCGCCGGCGAGCGACCTGCAGCGACGGACCTGGCTGGCGCTCCGGCAGATCCCGCGCGGCGAAACGCGCAGCTACGGCTGGCTGGGCCGGCTGGTGGGCGCGGAGAACGCGCGTACCGTGGGCGCGATCGTGGGGGCGAACCCGGTGCCGCTCTGGCTTCCCTGTCACCGCGTGGTGGCGAGCGACGGACGCTTGCAGGGCTTTGGCGGCGGGTTGGCGATGAAGCAGGCGCTGCTGGAGCTGGAGGGCGCGCTGCCCCGGCGGCTCGTAGGTTAAGTGAGATCGAAGGGCACGCCGAGCTCCGCCGCGGCGGCGCGATAGCCGGCGATGATGGCGGCATGCAGGGGAACGGCACCACGGGCACGCCTTTCCTGTTCGAGACGAGCTTCCAGTTCGCCGGGGATGAGGATCTCGCTCACCCCTTGCTGGCGCTCGGCCGCCTTGAGGCCGTCGATCATCGCCTCCATGCCGACAAGGTACTGATCGAACGGGAGGAAGGCGTCGACGCGGAGGGCGGCAAGGCAGTGGGCCGCGGCACCGTTGCCGGGCAGGGAGAGGCTCGCACCCATGCCAGAGAGGACGCCGCTGAGCACGTCGGCGAAGATGGCGAGGCCGAAGCCCTTGTAGGCGCCCAGGTGGGGGGCCCCGCCGAGCGGTAGCAATCCACCCCCGCGCAGGAACGAATGCGGGTCGGTTGTGGCGTGGCCGAATTCGTCAAGGGCCCAGCCTTCGGGAATGGCGAGGCCGCGGCGACGGGCGATCTCGAGCTTGCCGCCGGCGACCGCGCTGGTCGAGCCGTCGAGGACGAAGCAGAAGCTGCGGCGTGTGGGGGCGGCGACGCTGATCACGTTCGCGCCATAGGTGCGTTTGCGGCCGCCCGGTGGGACGACGATGTTGCCTCCTGTCGTGACGGAGAGGCCAACCATGCCCGCGCACGCGGCCTTCAACGCATAGTGGAAGCCGGCTCCGTAGTGGGTGCTGTTGCGGACGGCGACGAAGGCAGCACCGCAGGCCTCCGCCTTCCGTATCGCGAGGTCCATGGCGCGGTGGGCGGCGATGAAGCCCAGCCCGCGATCGGCGTCGAGGGTGGCGGTCGCCGGCGCGCGCTCGTCGATGGTCATCGTCGGGCGCGGGTTGACGTGTCCCTGCTGGATGCGCCGGACATAGAAGTCGACGAGATGGGCCACACCGTGCGACTCGACACCGCGCAGGTCGGCCTCGATAAGAGTTTCGAGGGTGAGGGCGGCGTCGGCGGCGGGGACGCCGAGCGCCGTGAGGAGTGCCTCGCCGAAGCGCTGGAGCTTCGCGGTGTCGACAGTGACGTCGGGCTGGTCGGACATGCGGCGCCTCCTGCGCGCAGGGGGCAGTGACCGGCTAGGCTTGCTGAATGAGGATGGCCTGGGCTGGACAGACCTCGCGGGCGGCGAGCGCCTCGTCGCGCAGCTCGGGGTCGGCGGGCTCCTGGAGGAGCACCGTGGAGAAACCGTCTTTGCCGACTCTGAACAGGGCCGGGTGGTTGTAGTAGCACTCGCCGGACTTGATGCAACGGTTGAGGTCGATTGTCACGCGCATGCGTCCACTCCTTGCCCGGGCGGATGTGCCAGCGTAGCGGGCGGCGGTGCCTGGGGTGCGTATACAGTAGCGGGTGCTAGAGCGCTGCGCTCGACGGGGACGCCGTCATGCGGGGGGAATGAAACGAGGGGCCGCACGTTGCGACCCCTCGTTGGTGGCTGCGCAGGGAGCGCCTACTCCTCGTCGTAGGAGGCGACGCCGCCAAGTCCGCGCCGGGGCGGAGGGGGCGGGAGGGGCGGGCCGGAGGACTCGGTTTCGGTTCGCCTCGTCCAGCCGCGGCTGGCGCCACCGATGGGCTGGCTGCCGCCGCCACGGCCGAAGCCGCCTTCACGCTGGCCGCCGCCACCGCGGGAGAAGCGCTCCCCGCGCTGGCGCCCGCCGTCGCGTCCACCGAAGGTGCTGCCCTCGCGCTGGCGCTCCTCGCGGGGACCACCGCCACTGCCGCGGCCGAAACCGCCGCCACCTCCACCGCCACCACCGGCGCGGCCACCGCGGCCGCCGCGACCGCGGCCACCGCGGCCAGCACCCTCGCCTGCGGGGGCGGGCGGAGGCTCTTCGCCGAGAAGGACGGCACGGCGGGAGAGGTTGATGCGGCCGAGGTTGTCGATCTCGGTGACCATGACGGTCACTTCGTCGCCAACGTCGACCTCGTCCTCGACGCGCTCGACGTGGTCTTCGCCGAGCTGGGAGATGTGGACGAGCCCTTCTTTGCCGGGGAGGATCTCGACGAAGGCGCCGAAGTTGAGGAGGCGCGTGACCTTTCCGGTATAGACTTCGCCGATCTTCACCTCTTTGGTGAGGCCCTCGATCATGGCGATGGCCTTGCGGGCGACGACTTCGTTGATGCCGCCGACGAAGACGGTCCCGTCTTCCTGGATGTCGACGGTGGCACCGCCGGATTCGTCCTGGATCTTCCGCACCATCTTGCCGCCGGGGCCGATGACGGTGCCGATGAGCTCCGGGTTGATCTGGATGCGGTACATCTTGGGGGCGTAGTCGGAGACTTCCTCGCGGGGCTCGGGGATGACGTCGAGCATGCGCTCGAGGATCGTTTCGCGGGCCCGCCGGGCGTCCTCGAGAGCCTGCTGGAGGAGCTCGCGGGAGACGCCGCCGATCTTGATGTCCATTTGCAGGGCGGTGATTCCCTTGCCCGTCCCGGCAACCTTGAAGTCCATGTCGCCCATGAAGTCTTCCTGGCCGGCGATGTCGGTGAGGACGCGGTAGCGGCCGTCGTCGCCCATGATCAGGCCCATGGCGATGCCCGCGACGGGCGCGGCGATGGGCACGCCGGCGTCCATGAGGGCGAGGGTGCTGCCGCACACGCTCGCCATCGACGTCGATCCGTTGGAGGACATGACTTCGCTGACGACGCGGATGGCGTAGGGGAAGTCGTCGGGGCCGGGAATGACGGGCTCGAGGGCGCGCTCGGCGAGGGCACCATGGCCAATTTCGCGCCGGCCGGGACCGCGCATCGGGCGCACTTCGCCGACGGAGAAGGGCGGGAAGTTGTAGTGGTGCATGTAGCGCTTGGTCTCGTCGGGCGAGAGGGTGTCGAGCTTCTGCACCATGCTCAGGCCGCCGAGGGTAGCGATGGTGAGGACCTGGGTCTCACCGCGCTGGAAGAGGCCGGAGCCATGGGTACGGGGAAGGACGCCGACATGGACGTCGAGGTTGCGGATCTGGTCGACCTGGCGGCCGTCGGCGCGGACGCCCTCGTCGAGGATGCGCTTGCGCATGGCCTTCTTGATGACGCTGTAGAGGGCGTCGCCGATCTCGGCGGCGGTGAAGCGTTCGCCGAAGTGGCCGACGAGCTCCGTGCGGAGGGCCTTGTTGGCGTCGCTGCGTTCGCTGGCGGCGGTGCCAACGACTTCGTCGATGCGGTCGCGCAGGTACTCCTGAACGGCGTCGAAGGCGCTCTGGTTTTCCTCGTGGGGGGTGAAGGGCTTCTTGACGGGCGCGGCCTCCGCGGCTATCTGGTCCTGGAGCGCGATGATCGCCCGGTTGGCCTCCATCGCCACCTCGATGGCTTCGAGCACGGCTTCTTCCGGTGCTTCTCTGGCGCCGGCTTCGACCATCACGACGGCGTCGCGCGTGCCGGCGACGATGATGTCGAGATCGCCGGCTTCGCTCTGGTCGAAGGTGGGGTTGACCACGAACTCGCCGTCGACGCGGGCGACGCGCACGCTGCTGACGGGGCCGTTGAAGGGGATGTCGCTGATCATGAGGGCGGCGCTGGCGCCGATGGTGATGAGTGTGTCGGGCTGGTGCTCGCCGTCAGCCGAGAGTGTCATAGCAACGACCTGGACCTCGTTGCGGAAGCCCTTGGGGAAGAGCGGCCGCAGGGGCCTGTCGGTAAGGCGCATGGCGAGGATGCCCTCGGTGCTGGCGCGGCCCTCGCGGCGGGGGAAGCTGCCGGGGATCTTGCCGATGGCGTAGAGGCGCTCTTCGTAGTCAATCGTGAGGGGGAAGAAGTCGATCCCTTCGCG
>JADLBJ010000002.1 GCA_020847765.1 Dehalococcoidia bacterium | reverse complement strand
TGCCCGCCACCTCCCTCTCGCCCGTCTGAACGTATTTCGCACCCCTGGCCGCGACGACGGGCCTCGTCGGTCGGGCCGCCGCTGCTAGCATGACCGCGTGACCGTCGTCGACGCACACACCCACGCCTTCGCGCCAGAGCAGCTCGCAACCCGCAGCGCGATCTGCGCGCGCGACCCGGCGTTCGCCGAAATCTACGGCGACCCGAAAGCTGCGCTCGCTACCCCCGCCCACCTTCTCACCGTCATGGCGGCAGAAGACGTCGACCGCGCCGTTGTGGTCGGGTTCGCTTTCGCCCACGCGGACGACCTCGCCCTCCAGAACGCCGCCCTCTGCGCGGCCGCCGAGGAGAATGCCGGTCGCCTGCTCCCGCTCGTCAGCGTGAACCCCCAGCTCCCCGAATGGAAGGAGACTGCCGTCGCCCTGCTGGAGCGCGGTGCACGGGGCTTCGGCGAGCTCCGCCCACACAACCAGGGCTGGGACCCGCTCGGCCCCCACGGGCACGCCCTTTGCGACGTCGCGGAGGCGCACGGCGCCATCCTCCTCTGGCACGTCAGCGAGCCCCTCGGCCACGCCTACCCCGGAAAGGCAGGCGGCATCGAACCGATAGAGCTGTACGCGCTCGCCGCCAGCCATCCGCGCGTCCCCATGATCGCCGCGCACATGGGAGGCGGCCTCGCCATCCATCTTCAGATGCCGGAAATTCGCGCCGCACTGCCAGGCCTCTACTTCGATACGGCCGCCTTCTCCTTGCTGTATGATGATTCAAGTGTCGCGCGTCTCGTCGGCCTCGCCGGCGTCGGCCGTGTGCTCTTCGGCTCTGATTACCCGCTGCTTTCGCCCAGGCGCCAGGTTCAACGCATTCGCGCGCTTCTTGGAGACGAGGTTGCGCAGGCAGTGTGTGGCGACAACGCCGTAACCCTGTTTTCGGATGCAGACGATCGATGAACACCCCACCAGAAAACGTCAGGCTCTTCGTCGCCTGCGAAGTCCCCGATGACGTGAAGGATGCCATCGGCGACGTCATCATGACCCTCCGCGGCCGCAGCGGCTCCGCCGTCCGCTGGATCCGCCCCGAAGGCGTCCACGTCACCCTCAAGTTCCTCGGTGAAGTGCCCGTCAAGCAGCTCCCCGCCATCAAGCTCGCCATCCAGGAGGCCGTCGTCGGCCATTCTCCCTTCGATCTCGAGTTCTCCAGCATCGGCACCTTCGGCGGCCGCGAGGGCCTCCGCATCATGTGGGTCGGCATCGCCGGCGACGTCCTCCGCCTCGAGGCGCTCGTTCGCGCGGTCAACGCCGCCCTCGCCGTCGTCGGCTTCGAGCCCGAACGACGCCCCTTCCGCCCTCACCTCACCCTCGGCCGCGTCCGCGACGAGATCCCAACACGGCAACGCGCCGAAATCGAGGTCGCCGTGGGCAAGATGGACGTCCCGCCCAGCGGCTGGCGCACCACTCACGTCTCCCTTATGCGCAGCCGCCTCACCCCCCAGGGCGCCGCTTACGAAGTCCTCGCCACTTTCCCCTTGCGCGTCACCCAGCCTGCGCAGGCATAGCGCCGGCTGGCCTTGATCGCTAGCCGGGCAGATCGGAGAGTGCCACCCGGAGGGGAACAATGGGTCTGCTCGATGGCAAGAAAGCCGTCATTCTCGGTGCCTCGAGCGGCATCGGCTGGCGCATCGCCGAACGCTTCGCCGAAGAGGGCGCCGAGCTAATCGTCGCCGCCCGTCGCGAAGAGCAGCTCCAGAAGCTCGCCGCCGCCACGGGCGCTCTTCCGCTTCGTTGCGACGGCACCAGCCATGACCAGCTCGAACAGCTCGCCGCCGCCGCGATCGACCGCTGGGGCCGCCTCGACGTCGCCGTCAACTCGGCCGGCATCGTCCGCATGTCCTACATCAAGGACATCACGCCCGAGGTCCTCCACGAAGTCGCCGCCATCCAGTACTTCGGCTTCATCTATTTCATGAAACACATGGGCAACGCCATGGCCGCCCACGGCGGCGGCTCTCTCATCAACATCACCTCCGCGACCGCCATCATGGTCCCGCTCGGCCTCACCCCCTACTCGGCGGCCAAAGCAGGCATCAACTTCGCGACCAAGATCGCCGCCCGCGAATACGGCCCCCTCGGCGTCCGCGTCAACGCCGTCGCCCCCGGCTTCGTCCCGACCGCCATGAACAACTACGGCGGCGGCGTCCCTGTCGACGACTCCCATGTCGATCTGCCCGACGACGCCCCCTCGGCGCAGGCGTTCATCGCCGAGACGCCGCTCAAGTGCATCACCACCGTCGACGACTGCGCCAACGTCACCCTCTTCGTCGCCAGCGACCTCTCCTCCAATCTCACCGGCCAGATCATCCCCGTCGACGGCGGCAACCACCTGCAGCGCCTCCCCTGAACCGGGCCGCTCCCGAGAAGCCGCCACCAGCCCCGTCCACCGGTCCGAGCTGCGGGTGCGGGCGGCCATGGAAGCGCCCCCGAGGCGACCCGCGCGAAGAGCTCGCCTTCAACCGCGCAGCCGGATGCCCTCCGCGCTTTCTCGGGTCGCGGGCCGTTGCTATCATCCCCCGGTGCGGGGCGCCCGGTATCCTTCATGGGAGCTACCACCCGGCCTCTGCCCCTCCCGCGCCGGTCGACCACGGCCGACCCGCGCACGCGTAAAGGAGCAGTTTCTTGGGCAAGATCAACGTTGCCATCATCGGCGTGGGGAACTGCGCCTCGTCGCTCGTGCAGGGCGTTGAGTTCTACAAGAATGCCGAAGCGGGAGACGACATCCCCGGCCTCATGCACCCCGTCCTCGGCGGCTACCACATCAACGACATCAATTTCGTCGCCGCCGTCGACATTGACGCCGAAAAAGTAGGCAAGGACCTCAGCGAGGCCATCTTCTCCGGCCCCAACAACACCTATAAGTTCACCGACGTGCCTCACCTCGGCGTCCCCGTCGTCCGCGGCATGACCCACGACGGCCTGGGCAAGTACCTCAGCCAGGTCATCACCAAGGCCCCCGGCTGCACGGCCGACATCGTTGGCCTCCTCCGCGACAACAAGGTCGACGTCGTCATCAACTACCTCCCCGTCGGCTCCGAAGAAGCGACGAAGTGGTACGTCGAACAGGTCCTCGCCGCCGGCTGCGCCTTCGTCAACTGCATCCCCGTCTTCATCGCGCGCGACCCGAATGGCTACTGGCCTCGCCGCTTCGAAGAGGCCAATGTCCCCCTCATAGGCGACGACATCAAGAGCCAGGTCGGCGCCACAATCGTCCATCGCACCCTCGCTCGCCTCTTCGCCGACCGCGGCGTCCGCCTGGACCGCACCTACCAGCTCAACTTCGGCGGCAACACCGATTTCCTCAATATGCTCGAGCGTGAGCGCCTCGACTCCCAGAAGATCTCCAAGACCAACGCCGTCACCAGCCAGCTCGACTACAACCTCCCGCCCGGCGACGTCCATGTCGGCCCCAGCGACCACGTGCCCTGGCTCCTCGACCGCAAGTGGTGTCACATCCGCATGGAAGGCACCACCTTCGGCAACGTCCCGCTCAACCTGGAGCTCAAGCTCGAAGTCTGGGACAGCCCCAACAGCGCCGGCGTCGTTATCGACGCCATCCGCTGCGCCAAGCTCGGCCTGGAGCGCGGCCTCAAAGGCCCCCTCGTCGCGCCCAGCGCCTACTTCATGAAGTCGCCTCCGACCCAGTACCACGATGACCAGGCGCGCGACATGGTCGAGGCCTTCATCGCCGAGGGCTAAGTGCAGTACCGTCTGTGGCAGACGGTCACCGCCGCCGTGCGGCGGCTGCCGCCACGGGCGAGCTATGCTATCGCCACCGTCGTCGGCACCCTGACCTTCTACTGCTGGCCACGCGGCCGCCGCGCCACCCTGCGCAACTACCGCCGCGTCCTGTGCGGTGCGCCCGCCCGCGAGATTAGGCGCACCGCCCGTCGCTCGCTGGTCAACTACTGCCGCTACCTGGCCGACTTCGTCCGCTTCCCCAATCTCTCACCCGACCAGCTCCGTCACTCCTGTCAAAGCGCCGACGTCTTCGCTGCCCTCGACCAGGCACTCGCCGCGGGCAAGGGCGCCATCATCGTCTGCATGCACTTCGGCAACTGGGACCTCGGCGCCGGTGCCGCCGCCGCTGCCGGCTACCCCCTCACCGTCGTCGTCGAAACGTTCAAGGATCCCCGCCTGGACGACATGGTTGTCTCCTCCCGCCGGCGCCTCGGCATGCAGATCGTGCGCATGGAGAAGGCCGGCCCCTCCCTGGTCCGCGCCCTCCATCACAACGGCCTCCTCGCCCTCCTCATCGATCGCCCCGTTCCCGGCGAAGGAGTGTGCGTCGACTTCTTCGGTGAGCCAGTCGAAGTGCCGACCGGCCCCGCCCGGCTCGCCCTGCGCACGGGCGCCGCCCTCGTGCCCACCGCCTTCGCGCGCCTTCATCCCGGGCGGCCCGACGTCGTCGCCCTCGCCGACTTCACCATTCCCGTCTGCCCGACCGGCAACGAGCACGAGGACGTCCGTCGTCTCACCCAGGCCGTGCTCGCCTCCCACGAGCGCTTCATCCGCGAGCACCCCGACCAGTGGTATATGTTCCGCGAGATGTGGCCGCTGGCTGCGAGCCCCGCCCAGTGATTCCCCAGTTCTGGTGGCTCCGTCTCAGCGCGCCGATTGTCGGCCGGTTTCCCACCCTCTTCTACCCGCTCGCCGCCGTCGCCGGCTGGATCGCCTGGCATACGCGTCCCGTCGCCCGGCGCAACCTCATCCGCAACCTCCTCCCCCTCTGCGACGGCGACCGCCGTCGCACCCGCCGCGAGGGACAGCGCGCCTATCGCAACGTCGCCCGCTACTGGGTGGACCTCTGCACCCTCCCCCACCGTGACATGTCCCGCTTTGAACGCGACCACATGGACATCGTCCACAGCGAACGACTCGTCGCCCTCGAAAGCAACGAGCCGCTCGTCACAGTCAGCGCCCACACCGGTAACCCCGAGCTCGCCATCCAGGCACTCACCTATCGCGGTCGCCCCTTTCTCGCCCTCGTCGAGCCGCTCCATCCTCCGGAGCTCAGCCGCCTTATGCTGCGCCTCCGTTCCAGCGACGGCGGTGAGTTTCACGAAGCCACCCTTGCCGGCCTCCGCGCCTGCGTCGAAGCCCTCCACGACAACGGCTGCGTCGGCCTCATGGCCGACCGCGACATTCAGGGGACTGGCCTCTGCGTCCAGCTCGCCGACCGCCCCGTCCGCCTCCCGCGCGGTCCCTGGGAGCTCGCCCGTCGCTGCCACGCGACCGTCCTCCCCGTCTTCGTCTCGCGCAACTGGCGCGATCGCTTCCGCGTCTACGTTGAAGAGCCCTTCCGCGTCCCGATCACCCACGACCAGGAGCGCGACGTGCGCCATGCCGTCGAGCACTGGGCCGCCCTCTTCGAAACGCACCTCCGCCGTGAGCCCGGCCAGTGGTGGGTGCTCGAAGATTTCTGGAGCGTGCACCGCTGTGGCGAAGGCTGACCTCCATCTCCACTCTCGCGTCTCCGACGGCCTTCCCACCGTCGCCCGCCTCCTCGCCTACGTCGAGCACCATACCGACCTCGACGTCGTTGCCGTCACCGACCACGAAGACGCCCGCGGGGGTCTTCTCGCGCGCGACCTCGCCGCCCGCCGCGGCTACCGCGTCGAGATCGTCGTCGGCGCCGAAGTCACCACCTGGCAGGGCCACGTCCTCGCCCTCTTCGTCGAAGAGGCGCCCCCCAGCTTCCGCTCGATCGAGTCCACCCTCCAGGCCATCCACGCCGCCGGTGGCCTCGCCGTTATCCCCCATCCCCTCAGCTGGCTCACCCGCTCGCTCAGCCGTCGCACGATCGACCGCGTGGTCGCGCGCGGCGAGGCAGGCGTCGGTTTCGACGCCATCGAGCTCTGCAACCCCAGCCCCGCCGGTCGCGCCACCGCCCGACGCGCCATCCGCGCGAATGCCCGCTGGCGCCTTCCCGCCACCGGCAGCTCGGACGCCCACCACCTCCTCCACGTCGGCACCGGCTGGACCGAATTTCCCGGGCAGACCGCTGGGGACCTGCGCCGTGCCCTCGCCGAGGGCACCGTTCAGGCGCGCATGTCCCACTACCCCTCCCTCCGCGAGATCGGTTACGGTCGGGCCGCGCTTGGTCTGCTCTGGGGCTATGCCGCCACGCCACGCAAGATGCTGACCCTGGGCCGCCGCCCGCGTAAGGTGACCCCATGAGGATCGCGCTTGTCTCTCCCTACGACTGGTGCGTTCCTGGCGGCGTCAACGCCCACATCACCCACCTCGCCGGCCGCTTCCGTGCCTGGGGCCACGAGGTCACCATCTTCGCGCCTGCCTCCGACCCCGTCGCCGCCGCCGAAGAATGCGTGGTCATGGGCAAGCCCTACAGCCTCCGCGTCAGCGGCTCCGTCGCTCGCATCTCCTTCGCCTGGAAGTCGCCGGACGTCAAGGCCGCCCTGGCCGAAGGTAACTTCGACGTCGTCCATCTGCACGAACCCCTCATGCCGCTCCTCCCCTACCACTTCCTCCGCTACTCCTCGGCAGCGAACATCGGCACCTTCCACGCGGCCAAGGAAGGCGGGAACCGCTTCTATGGCTACACCACCCCCATTACCCGTCCCTGGTTCCGCAAGCTCGACGGCAAGATCGCTGTCTCGCCTGCGGCCGCGCGCCTCGTGCACCGCTACTTCCCCGGCTACTTCAACATCATCCCCAACGGCATCGAGTACGAGCATTTCGCGGCGCCGCACGAGCCCCTGCCCGAATTCATGGACGGCCGCTGCAACGTCCTCTTCGTCGGACGTCCCGAACAGCGTAAAGGCCTCAAGTACCTCCTGCGCGCCTACCTCATCCTCCGAGAACAGGCCGACAACGTGCGCCTCGTTGTCGTCGGCGCCGGCGACTTCTCCCGCTACCAGGCGCTCATGGAGCCGTTCCCGGACGTCGTCTTTCGCTCGAACGTCCCCTACGAAGAGCTCCCACGCTACCACCGCAGCGCCCACATCTTCTGCTCGCCGAACACCGGCAACGAGAGCCAGGGCATCGCCCTCCTCGAAGCGATGGCCGCCGGCGTGGCCGTCGTCGCCAGCAATATCGAAGGCTTCGCTACCATGATCACGAACGAGACCGAGGGCCTGCTCGTCCCCCCCCGCGACGACGAAGCCCTCGCCGCCGCCGTCCTCCGCCTGGTGGACGACGAGCCATTCCGCCGCGCCCTGCAGCAAGCCGGCCAGCGCCAGGCCGCCCATTACAGCTGGGACAACGTCGCCCACCGCGTCCTCTCCTACTACGAGCGTCTCCTCTACGAGCGTCGCCAGGTGGCCGAGGTCCGCGCGCGCCGCCGGCAGGCCTTTCCCGGGCCCTGACCGCCGTGCCCCGCCTCGACATCCTTCCCCAGCGCCTGCCCGCCGGCCTCTCCGAGGCCCTCGGCCGCAGCGTCGGCCGCCTGGGCGTCACACCCAACATGATTTCGCTCGCCGGCCTTCTCGGGAACGCACTCGCCGCCTGGCTGGTCACCCGCGAAGCGCTCCTCGCCGCTGGTCTGGTTTACCTCGTCTTCAGCCTCCTCGACCTCGCCGACGGGGCTGTTGCCCGCGCCACCGGCCGGGCTACCGCCTTCGGCGCCGTCTTCGACGCGGTGCTCGACCGCCTCAGCGAAGCGCTCGTCCTCGCCGGCTGCGCCTGGTACTTCGGCGAGCGCGGCGAATACGTTCAGGCCGCCGCCACCTATGCCGCTCTCTTCGGCAGCGTCGCTGTCAGCTACATGCGCGCCCGTGCCGAGGTCAACGGCCTGACCATGCGCGAAGGTCTCTTCCGCCGCCAGGAACGCGTCGCCCTGCTCACCGTCGGCCTGCTCTTCAACGGCCTGGCCGTCGTCGTCTGGTTGCTCGCCGTCCTCGCCAACCTCACCGCCGTCCAGCGCTTCTGGCTGATCGCCCGCGCCCTTCGAAAAAACGACGGCACCTGACCTCATGGTCCGGCAACTTGCCGCCAGAGGGAGGCAAGTGCGATCACACCGGAAACGCGGGCCAACCCTCTCCAAACTTGGAGCTCACGTCGTTCCCCCCGCCCGGCTGCGTGCGCCGTCTGCCCGCCTCAGCCCGGACGCCGCCGCTGGTTCTGAAGCATCAGCGCCAGCAAGAGCGCCAGCACCGCCAGCAGGAGCAGCAGCACCGCCCCGGCGACGATGCCGATCGTCGTCTTGCTCAAACCGTCAGTCCCGCCGCTGCCTGTCTCCTTCACGGTCGTCAACGGCTGCGCGGTTGGTGCGACCGTCGGCTGCTGCTGGCGTGCCTGCGTGGGTGCCGCCGTCGCCGTCGGCGGCGTCCGGGCCGGGAGGTTCAACGACGCCAGACACTCGGTCTCGAACCCGGCGAGATCGAATCCGTACGTCTGCTTTAGCGCGTCGTCGAAGCGTGTTCCCTTTTTGATCGTCGCGAAAAACTGCGCATACTTCGCCGGGCCGGCCTTGTCCACCAGGTACTTCACCATCGCGTAGGCCTGGCCGTAGAACACGCCCACGAGCCGCGGGTTGTTCTGCGCCTCGCTCAGCTGCGCGAACGGCACCACGTTCCGCGCCCGTACCGCCGCCGCGAATGCGTCCGTGTAGTCGCCTGGCGAACTCTGCGCATAGACCGCCGTCCCCTCGTCCAGCCACGGCGGCAGCTTCGCCAGCGTGCCCTCGCCCGCCAGCGCGTTGAGGATGTGGCCGAACTCATGGCGCAGCGTGTCCGTCCGGTCCGGGCTGCCACACGCCTGCGGGATCATAAAGAGCACGTTCTCCGTGTACTTCGTCCCGCATGTGATCGTCTGCGAGTCGAAGGTCGTCCCCCTGCTCTCCTGCGCCGCCGACATCTCCTTCTCGTCCCCGAAGAGCACGACCCGCACCGGCACGACCTTGAGCGCGACGTTGAACAGTTGCTTCCCGATCCGGTCGTAGGTCTCGGCGCCCGCCTTCAGGTAGGCGTTCGCCAGCGCCGCGCGGTCGCCGTGGTACCACACCTCCATGAAGTCGTTGCTCACCTTCGCCCAGTCTTGCCCCGACGGCAGGTACAGGTACTTCGTTTCGGGACCCACCGTCGTCTGGCCGTCTGCCGTCGTTACCTCCCAGTGGTATGCGATCTCCGTGCCCACCGGAATGAAGCCCGCCCCGCTGTTCGTCGCCACCGTCACGCGAACGTCCACGCTCCGACCGGCCTTGAAGTCGTCCGGCTTCCCGAGCGCGCTCGTCCCTCGCCCCGTCAGCGAATAGGAGAGCGTTACGTCCGTGATTTCCGCCCCGGCGCTCGCCCGCATCGCGAAAACAAGCTGCTTCGGATACTGGTTCTCCACGGGCGACGCCTGGATCGCCGTGTCGGCTCGCACCGGTGCGGCAGTCGCCGCCAAAGCAACCCCCAGCGCACAGGCAAAGGCGGCCAGTGCCCGCAGTCGCCTCATTCCTCCTCCCCAACGCGCGACTTCAAGTACGCCTCGATGAACGGATCGATCTCCCCGTCGAGCACAGCCGTCGTGTCGCTCGTCTCCTCGCCCGTGCGCAGGTCCTTGACCATCTTATAGGGGTGCAGCACGTAGTTGCGGATCTGGCTCCCGAACGAAACATCCACATGCTGTCCCTTTAACCGCGCCTTTTCCTCTTCCTGCCGCACCATCTCCCGCTCCAGCAGGCGCGATTCCAGCACCTTCATCGCGCTGTCCTTGTTTCGTCCTTGCGACCGTTCGTTCTGACAGGTCACGACTATGCCCGTCGGGATGTGCGTGATCCGCACCGCCGTCGAGTTCTTCTGGACGTTCTGTCCCCCCGCCCCGCTCGACCGGAAGACGTCGATGCGGATGTCGTCCGGGTCGATCGTGATCTCGCCCGTGCCCTCGACCTCCGGCATCACTTCCACCTTGGCGAAGCTGGTGTGCCGGGCGTGCGACGAGTCGAAGGGCGACTGCCGCACGAGCCGGTGCACGCCGCGTTCGCTCTTGAGGTAGCCGTAGGCGTACGGCCCGGAGATCTCAACGGTCGCGCTCTTGATGCCCGCCTCTTCCCCCTCCGTCGTGTCCAGCAAGTCCGCCGCGAATCCGCGCCGCTCGGCCCAGCGCAGGTACAGTCGCAACAGCATCTCCGCCCAGTCCTGCGACTCCGTGCCGCCCGCTCCGGCGTGCACCGCCAGAATCGCGTTGCGGTTGTCGTACTCGCCCGATAGCTGAAGCTGGAACTCGAGCGCGGCCAGCCGCTTCTCGATGGCGTCGAGCTCGGCGGCGGCCGCCTCGTCCATCTCCTCGTCGCCTTCGCTCTGCGCCAGCTCCAGCAGGTCGCGCGTCTCCTGCACCCGCCGCTCCAGGCCGCGCCACGTCTGTACGTGCTCACGCGTCGCCGCCAGCCGCTGCATTACACTGCGCGCCCTGTCGCTGTCGTCCCAGAAGCCCGGCTCGGTCGATTGCGCCTCGAGCGCTGCTACCCGTTGCTCGTCGTGGGCGACGTCAAAGGCGCACCAGGATGTCAGAGATTCGGTCCACCAGCCCGGCAGCCCGGGCAATGCTCTCACTCATACCTCAAGCGTACCCGGTCGCCATCCTAGAGAGCAGCGCCCGTCCCTTCTCCGGATCTACCATGGAATGCCGACCATGGACATCGACGACGCCGCACTGCCCATCACCGACAACACCGCCAAGAGTCGCCTCGAAATCGACGTGCACGGCGACGTCGCTCAGCTCGAGTACGAGCGCATGGGCGACTACGTTGTCTGCCTCCACACGTCCGTCCCGGAAGCCTTCCGGCGGCAGGGGCTCGGCAACCGCCTCGCCCAGCACCTCCTCGAGCACGCGCGCGAGCAGGGCCTGCGCGTCGTTCCCCTTTGCCCGTTCGTTCGCTACTACGTCAATCGCCATCCCGAGTACGCGGCCATCGTGGCCGAGGCCTGAAACCGCTC
>JADLBJ010000206.1 GCA_020847765.1 Dehalococcoidia bacterium | reverse complement strand
CCGGCGCAAAGCCGTATCGTGCGGATGTCGCCATCCGCAACGGATTCATCCATCGCATCGGCGATCTGTCGCGCGAGAAGGCTTCCATTGAACTTGATGTGAAAGGCCTGGTGGTGGCTCCCGGGTTCATCAACCTCCACAGCCACGTGAGCCCGGCCGGGGTGGCCACGGCGGTGAACATGCTGACTCAGGGCGTCACCACGGAGATCGCCAACGCCGATGGTTCCGGTGCTACCGATCTCGCCATGCAGATGCAGCGATTCCGCGCCGCGGGCATGGCTCTGAACGTCGGTGCTTACATCGGCTTCAACGTGGTCTGGGCTTCTGTTATGGGTCAGGAAGACCGCCGCCCCACCACTGCCGAAATCGAGCGGATGCGAGATCTGCTCACTGCCAATCTCAAGCGGGGCGCGTGGGGAGTGTCGGCAGGCCTCGACTACAAGCCCGGCTACTTCGCGCGTACGGAAGAGGTAATCGCAGTGATGAAAGCCGCTACTCCGTGGCGTACCAATTTTCCCAATCACGACCGGCTGACTCCGGAGTCGAATTACAGCAGCCTTGCCGGGATGGCGGAGACGATTGAGATCGCCGAAAAAGCGGGACTCATGCCCGTGCTGACGCACATCAAGGTGCAGGGCCGCGAGCAAGGAAGCGGTGGGAAGGCAGCCGCCATGATGAGCGCCGCGTCCGCGCGCGGGGTGGAAACGGTGGCCGACATCTATCCCTACCTCGCGGGCCAGACCGGGTTGGGTGCACTGTTTCTGCCCGCGTGGGCCACTTCCGGAGGCCGCGCGGAAATGCTGAAGCGTTTTCGCGATCCCGCCCAGCGCGCTCGCATCGCGAAGGAAATTGAACAGGCGATCGAAGCCCGCATCCTCACTCCCGCGAACATCGACATTCCTTCCAAAGGCCGCAAGTTTGTCGACTACATGCGCGAAATGAACGCCGGCGCGGGGGAAACGATGATCCGTATTCTGGAGCAGGAACAACCCGCGGCGATCAT
>JADLBJ010000205.1 GCA_020847765.1 Dehalococcoidia bacterium | reverse complement strand
CTATTTTCTGCCGGCGCTGAGCTTTGGACTCGTCGCAGTGGGGACCAGCTTGCTGCCTTCGGCGATTGGCCGCTCGCTGCTCACCTTGCACGTCGCGCTGTTCCTCGCGGTCTGGCTTTATGCCCCGCAACGCTGGCGCGGGATCGACCAGGATGCCTTGCTGCCATCGGCCGATGCGGGGATGACCAGCCTCTTGCTGGTCTCGGTCGTCCTTGTCCTTGCCGCCGGGTGGTGGAGCGCACGGGTGTTCCCTCGATCTGTCGATCAGGGAAACGAGACCTCCGGGTAGGCGGGAGTCGCATCCACCGTGATGCGGTCCCACCGCAGCGCGAGCGTCCGCGTGTCTGCGGACAGGCCAAGTTCGGCCGGGACCCGGGCGCCGGCGAGATTGCGCACTTCGATGCGATAGGGCGTATCCGCGCCAGACAACCGGAGAGAAAGCCCCAACGACGAATCCGGAAATTCGAGCGGTTTCGCGATCCCTTCTACGGAAACTTCGATCGGGCCTGTAGCCACGGGCCCGAAGCGCTGGCGGACGTGCAGATTGAGGTAGCTGGGAAGTCGGGCCGTGACCTCGAAGGCGACTTTCTCGGCCGACCATGCGTTCGTTCCCTCCCAGGCATATAACCCCGACAAGGGACGCCAACCGCGCGCCATCTGCCAGCGGCTTCCGTCCGCCGAGAGCGCCCATTCCGAACCGAGCGGCCGGTCGCTCAGCCGCACCGCCGCCAATTGAAACGACACAGGGCGGCTGTCGTCCGGAGCCGCAACGGATGCCCCGGACAAGCTTTCGAATTCGACAAGGTGCACGCCGCCTGCGACCGGAAGGGAAAAGACGGGAGCTGCAGCATTGAAGACCCACTCTCCGGTCTGGCCGAGATGTTTGAAGCGAAGCCGGGCGCCGACGGGGAGGGAGCCATGTACTCCAACCACCTCAATGTTCGCGAAGGCATCGCGGTGCACGTAGATCCAAAGCCGTGCCCTTTCGGACATCCAGCGAAACCTGCCTTCGTCGTCGTGTGTGCCTAGCCAGACGGCTCGGTCTCGTCCCAGCCAGGGAGCGAACGCTGCCATTGTCCCCTCACCGGCAAAGAAAGAGAGTTTTCGTTCGCGCATCCAGGCGAGCTTGGCGGGCAGGCGGGAAGCCTCCGGTGCGGGGTGCATGATGGGCCCAGCTGCTGCATCTGCGGCGCGCCAGTCTCCGGTCGCCAAATACGTCGAGATCCACGCCTGCTTCGAATTCGCATGTTCTTGGATTCCATGAAAAAGCCGGTCGCTCATCCCGGCGGTGCCTGGCCAGTCGGCGAGCGGCCGGCGGGCCAGGAGGAGATAAGGAGCCAGGAGGAACAGCCAAATGCCGGCGGCGGTAATCCGCCGTACCCATTGCGAGGAGGCATGCATCCCGAGCATCCCTATCGCCAGCGTCAGTGG
>JADLBJ010000001.1 GCA_020847765.1 Dehalococcoidia bacterium | reverse complement strand
GGCCGCTTCGACCGGCAGGTCGTGCTCGACCGCCCGGATATCAACGGTCGGCATGCCATCCTGGCGGTGCACGCCAAGGGCAAGCCGTTCGACAAGAGTGTCTCGCTCGACGTGCTAGCCAAGCAAACGCCGGGCTTCTCGGGCGCCGATCTGGCCAACCTGGTGAACGAGGCGGCGATCCTGGCCGCCCGGCGCAACAAGAAGATCATCACCATGAACGAGTTCGAGGAGGCGGTCGACCGCGTCATCGCCGGCCCGGAGCGCAAGAGCCGCGTGATGAGCCAGAAGGAGAAGTCCCTGACGGCCTATCACGAAGGCGGGCATACCGTTGTCGCCCACTTCATGGAGCACCACGACCCGCCGCACAAGGTGACGATCGTCTCCCGCGGCATGGCCGGCGGCTATACCCGCTTCCTCCCGGACGAGGAGTCGCACTACCGCACGCGCAGCATGTTCCGCGATCAGCTCTGCAGCGCGCTCGGCGGGCACGCGGCCGAAGAGCTCGTCTTCGGCGAGGCCTCGACGGGTCCGTCCAACGACATCGAGCAGGTCACGCGCATTGCGCGGGCGATGGTCACCCGCTGGGGCATGAGCGAGCGGCTGGGCCCGCGCACCTTCGGCCGCAGCGAGGAGCTTGTCTTCCTCGGTCGGGAGATAAGCGAGACGCGGAACTACAGCGAGAAGATCGCCGAGGAGATCGACGACGAGGTGCGCCGCCTCATCGAGGAGGCGCAGGAGCGGGCGCGCAACGTGCTGCGCGAGCACCGCGCCCTGCTCGACAAGCTCGCCACCGTCCTCCTCGAGGTCGAGACGCTCGAGGGCGACCAGCTCAACCGGCTGCTCAACAGCGACCCGAGCGAGCCCTGGCCGCCGCCCGACATGCAGCCCCGGGACGTGCCCCCGGCGGCGCCGCGCCCCGCCGAGGAGGCGCCGCGCCGGCCGAGCTACGAGCCGAAGCCAGCGCCTGGGCTCGCCTGGGAAGGCGGCAACCAGACTCGCCTCGACGGTGGCAGCAGCAGCTAGCCTCAGCGGTTGCGGACGCGCCCGTTCGGCCTGCGCTGCCCACGGCCGGGAAGCGTTGACCAAACGGCGCGGCAATCCCTAGACTGGACATGTCCACCCGACTCTGGAGTGTTGTATGGAAGCGATCGTGCGCGCCGATGGGCGACAGATGCGCCTCGTCGAAGGGCAGGAATTCGAAGTCAGCCGCGTCGCCGGCGATCCGGGCGAGACGGTCGCTTTCGACGTGCTCATGCTCCTGGACGGCGGGGAGGTGACGATCGGCACGCCGTTGGTGGCGAACGCGGCGCTGCATGCCCGCATCGCCGAGCACGGCAAGAGCCGCAAGATCCGGTTCATGAAGTACAAGAACAAGGTGCGCTACCGCCGCACCCTCGGCCATCGCCAGCCGGTCACCCGCCTGGTGGTCGAGTCCATCTCGCGAGGGTAGGCCCCGTGGCACATAAGAAAGGCGTCAGCAGCTCCAAGAACGGCCGCGACAGCAACAGCCAGCGTCTCGGCGTCAAGCACTTCGACGGCGAGGTCGTCAAGCCCGGGTCGATCATCATTCGCCAGCGGGGAACGCGCTTCCATCCCGGCGAGAACGTTGGCCTGGGGCGCGACTACACCATCTTCTCGCTCATCGACGGGCAGGTGAAATTCGAGCCGTTCGCCAAAGGACGGCGCAAGAAGATCAGCGTCTACGCCGCAGCCGCCAGCTGAGGCGATTTCCGAAGGAGGCCATGATGAAGGCCAGCATCCATCCCAAATACGTCGAAGCCACGATCCACTGCACCTGTGGCAACGAAGTGAAGACGCGCTCCACGCGCCCCGCCATGCACGTCGACGTCTGCAGCGTCTGCCACCCGTTCTTCACGGGCGAGCAGCGTATCGTCGACACCGCCGGCCGTGTCGAACGGTTCAACCGGCGGTACGCGAACCGCACCGGCCGCTGAATTTGCGGCAGGACAACGACCGGGGCGCCGCCGGGCGCCCCGTTTCATATCGGCGCGAGACGACATGAGCGCACCGCAAACGACAGCGACGAACCTCTACTACGGCGGCCAGGCGGTGCTCGAAGGCGTGATGATCCGCGGGCCGGAGCACATGGCCGTCGCCGTGCGCCACCCCCGCGGCCATATCGTCCGCCACGCCGAGCGTCTCAGCGGGATCTACACTGGACGCGCGCGCCGGATCCCCCTCCTTCGGGGCATGATCGTCCTCTGGGAGACGATGGTTCTCGGCATGCGCGCCCTCTCGTTCTCGTCGCGCATTGCCTACGAGGACCCCGCCGCCGAGGAGGGCGCGACGGAGTTCCCGGAGAAGGTCTTCTGGGGGACGATGGCCGTCGCCCTGCTCTTCGTGGTTGCCGTCTTTTTCGCCGCGCCCATCCTCCTGGCCAACATCCTCGAGGCGTTCGACGCCCACCGGCTGGTGATCGTCGGCGTGGAAGGTGCCCTCCGGCTCGGCCTCTTCGTTGGCTACATCGCCCTCATCGGGCGGCTGGCGGAGATCCGGCGCGTCTTCCAGTACCACGGTGCCGAGCACATGACGATCCACGCCTACGAGGCCGGCCGGCCGCTGACTGTCGAAGCGGTGCGCCCCTTCCCCAAGGAGCACACGCGCTGCGGCACGAGCTTCCTGCTCGTCGTCGTTCTGGTCGCGCTGGTCACATTCTTCGCCTTCGACGCCCTGGTGGACGAAGGGCTGATCGTGCGCACCGCCTCGCGGATCTTCCTCATTCCGGCAGTGGCGGGCGTGAGCTACGAGATCCTTCGTCTGGGGGCGCGCTTCAACGGCCACGCCGTCGTGCGCGCCATGTTCATCCCGAACATCGCCCTCCAGGCGCTGACGACGAAGGTGCCCGACGACTCCCAGATCGAGGTGGCGATCGCCTCTTTCCAGGCAGTTCTCGAAGAGACGAGCCGGGCCGCCCCGCTCGAGGTGCGCGAGGACGCCCAGGCGCTGGCCGCCGCCCCGCCCCTCGACTGACGCGGTCCGTCGAAAGCCCTACCAGCGCTCCTCGTGCACGATCTCGGCGAGGGGCAGCCGCTTGCGCGCCACCCCGGACGGGGGGCCGCCCTGTGCCGGATCCACGTACCCGAAGCCGATGACGCGGTCCACGTGCAGGTCCCCGGGAATGCCGAACTCCCGGGCCAGCTCCGTTTCGGGCAGGTGCGCCGGGCACGACCCGACCCCCTCGCCGAAGGCGGCGACCATCATGTTCTGCGCCGCGCGGCCGGCGTCGAAGCCGTGCTCCCGCCCTTCCTGGACGATGATCACTGCCGCTGCCGCCGAGGCGAGCCAGCGGCCATTGGGGCTGATCGCCGCGAGAGCCTGGAGCCGCTCCCGGTCGCGCACGAGAATGAAGCGGTTCGGCTGCGCGTTCTTCGAGCTCCCCGCCATGCGCCCGGCCTGGAGGATGCGACGCGTCGTCTCCTCGCGCAGGGGACGGTCGAGAAAGGTGCGCCGGTCGCGTTTCCGAATGGTCGCTTCGTAGCTGTCCATGTCGGCATTCTACGCCCGCTGGGACAGACGGCGTTGACGGCGCCGGCCCCCGATTGCAGACTCCCGTTGGCCCGAGGAGGTGGAAGATGGCGGACGCGGACCTCGCCCGGCTGATCGACGTCGGCGCGCTCGAACGCTTCGTGAACGCGACCGTGCCAGGCGTCCCCGGTCCGCTCTCGGTGCAGAAGCACGTGGCGGGCTTCTCGAACGAAACCTTTTACGTCAGCCGCGGTGAAGAGCGCTGGGTGCTGCGGCGGCCACCGCGCGGGCCATTGCTCCCCACGGCGCACGACGTCGTCCGCGAGCACCGCTTTCTGTCCGCCCTGCACGGCAAGGCGCGCGTGCCCCGTCCCGTCGCCCTCTGCCAGGACACCTCCGTCATCGGCGCTCCCTTCTATCTGATGGAGCGGATGGAGGGCGTCGTCGTCCGCACCGAGCTGCCCAGCGCCTACGACGACCCCGCCGGGCGGTACCGTATGGCCGAGGAGATGGTTGACACACTGGCTGAAATCCACGCCGTCGACTGGCGTGCTGCCGGCCTCGCCGGGCGGGACAGTGGCTACGTTGTGCGACAGGTGGAGCGCTGGAGCAACCAGTGGGAGCTCACGAAGCCACGCACGCGCGAGCTGCCCGGGCTCGATCGGATCACCGCCTGGCTGAAGGAGCGCATCCCTGCTGAGGTGCCGGCGACCGTCGTCCACGGTGACTACAAGCTCGACAACGTCATGTTCGCCGTCGACCAGCCGCGCCTCGTTGCCGTGTTCGACTGGGAGATGGCGACCATCGGCGACCCGCTGGCCGACCTCGGCTACCTTCTCAACACGTGGACGAACCCGCCGTCGCCGCCGGGCTTCGAGGACCGGCCCCCGCTGCGGAGCGGCCTGAGCGAGCTGGCCGGCTTCCCCTCCGTCGGCGAGATGGCCGCGCTGTACGAGGCGCGCACGGGCCGCTCGATGCGCGACTTCCTGTTCTACCGCGTCCTCGCGGCCTACAAGGGGATCGTCATCCTGGAGGGGCTGTACATGCATTTCGTCGAGGGGGCGGCGGCCAACCCCGGTGCCGCCGAGTTCGAATGGCGCGTGCCGATGATGATCGCCAGCGCCCAGCGCTTGATAGACGCGAAGGGCGACGATGTTCGATAAGCGGATCGCGCTCTCCGTCCCCTACGAGATCCCGCTCGGCGACCACGCCGCCCTCGCCCGCGAGATGGCTGCCCTCGGCTACACCGACGCCTGGTCGTTCGAGGTGGACGGCGTGGACTGCTTCACGCCGCTCGCCGTTGTCGCCCAGGCGACGACGATGCGCGTGGGGACGGCGATCGCAAACGTCTACACTCGTGGCCCGGCCACTCTGGCGCAGAGCGCCGCGGCGATCGCCGAGCTGGCGCCGGGGCGCTTCGTCCTCGGCGTCGGCTCTGGCTCGCAGCCGATCGTCGAGGCGTGGAACGACACGCCCTTCCGTCGCCCGGCCACCCGCGTGCGCGAGACGGTGGCCTTCCTGCGCCAGGCGCTGGCAGGCGAGCGCGTTGTCTTCAAGGGCCAGACCTTCTCCGTCGACGGCCTCCGCCTTTCGCGCCCTGTGCCCGGCCCGATCCCGATCCACGTCGCTGCGCTGCGCCGGGGGATGCTGCGCGTGGCCGGCGAGGTGGCCGACGGCGTCTGCCTCAATTGGCTCTCGGCCGAAGACGTGCGCCAGTCGGTCGCCGTCGTGCGCGAGGCGGCGCGGGCGGCGGGACGCGACCCGGCGGCGATCGAGGTGACGGCCCGCCTGATGGTGAACGTCGATCCGGCAGGCGAAGTCGCCGACGTGACGGTCCGCCGCCAGATCGCCGCCTACCTGAACGTGCCCGTCTACCGCGAGTTTCACGAATGGTTGGGACGCGGGCCCGCGCTGGCGGGGATGTGGGAGGCCTGGGAGGCGGGCGACCGCCGTGCCGCGCTGGCCGCCATCCCCCCCGCGACGGCGGCGGAGCTCGTCATTCAGGGCCGGCCCGAAGAGCGCCGCGCACACGTCCAGCGCTATTTGGAGGCGGGTGTCGACACCGCCTTTCTTTCCTTTTCGATGGCCGAGCGCGAGCCCGCGCGCCGGCAGGAGATCGTCCGCCAGGCGCTGCGCGACCATGCCCCCCGGCCCGCGTGACGCCACCTGCGCGCGCGCTCGCCGGATGAGACAATGGGCGGCGTGAACGGGCGCACCTTCGTTCTGACCCTGGTCGGCGGCGCCGTGCTGCTCGTGCTTGTCTTTCAGGCCCTGAACCAGTTCAGCTGAGCGGAGGCCGCCCCGCGAGGCGCCGTCGGGCTCTCGGCGTTTGCGCGAGGGCGACGACGTGGCCCGCAAAAGTTACAGTGCGTTTACATTTCCGTGGCCGTCCAGCGGGCCCGGCGCGTTGACCCAAGGTAGAGCGCATTCGACACTGCCCCGGTGAGGAGAGTTGCTATGGAGCGAGTTCGAGCACGAACCCTGGGAATCGTCGCCGCCTGCGCCGCGCTCGGTGCGGCCGTTTTCGCCACCGCGGCGATGGACGCAGGTGCGGCCTCCCGCCCGGGCGAACCGGCCCGCGTTTCGGCCCGCCTGCCCTATCAGCAGGTGATGCCGGCGCTCCTGCCGAACAGCAAGGAGAACACGAGCGCGATCGCCCAGAACAACGGCACGGCGCCGGCGACGATCGCCATGGACTTCTACACGCCGGCGGGCGTCCTCATCAGCGGCGCCAGCATCGTCGTGCCGAACGTGCCCGTGGGCGGGACGCACACCTTCGCGCAGGCGATCAACAACGGCCTCGTACCCGGCTTCCGGGGCGTCGGCGTGCTTTCCAGCGACCAGCCGATCAACGCCCTGCTCGTGCGCGACATCGAACAGAACGGCACCGGCCGCAAGTCGTACTCGATCCACAACGCCTTCTCCACGGGC
Source organism: Dehalococcoidia bacterium (assembly GCA_020847765.1). Classification (GTDB taxonomy): domain Bacteria; phylum Chloroflexota; class Dehalococcoidia; order Tepidiformales; family Tepidiformaceae; genus JADLBJ01. Next base: position 31,997 of record JADLBJ010000001.1, on the reverse strand, counting down.
GGCAACACGGTGACCCTGCCCTACGTCGCCAACAACCTCGACAACACGTACAACACGCGCTTCGCCATCGCGAACACGGGCAACGCCACCGCCTGCGTGACCATCACCTATTCGTTCGTCGGCGGCGGACGCGCGCCTGTGACTGACAGCGGCTCGGGCGGCAGCGGCTGCGCGAGCGGCTACCCTGTGCCCGTCTCCGGCCAGGTCGCCTTCGGCCCCGTCGCCGTGCCCGCCGAGGCTACTCTGGCTATGCCGGGGGGCACGAACAACGGCCTCATGGCGGCGACCGTCACCTCGACGGGCGCGCCCGTAACCGTCGCCGTCGACGCCTACCTGACGAGCGGCCCGCGCAAGCTCGCCGCCTATGACGGCTTCATCGTCGGCGGCTCCGCGAGCGACCTCGGCCAGAACATCGCCATCCCGCTCTCCCTGAAAACGGCGGACGGCTTCTACAGCCAGATCCTGATGTCGAACCCGAACGGCTCCGACGCCCACGTGACGATCACGTACAAGTCCAGCTCCGGCAGCACGTCGACGGTGAGCAAGACGGTGCCCGCCAACGGCACCGCCAACCACTCCGTCTACGAGGACAGCACGGTGCCCGTCGGCTTCGTCGGCGCGGCGACCATCGCCTCCGACCAGCCGATCGCCGCCGTCCTCTTCCGTGCGAAGATGACGACCGCGGGCAGCTACGTCGACGAGGACCTCTACACGGCTGTCAACGGCGTGCCCGTCGAGCGGGCGACGACAACGGCCAAGCTGCCGCTCATCTTCCGCCGTGCCTACGGCAACAACGCCTCCTGCGGCGAAGGCGGCGGGTCCTCCTGCGGCTACAACAGCTGGGTGAGCGTGACGGTCGCCAGCGGGTCGACGGCGAATCTGACGTTGACGACGATCAACGACACGGCCTCCGGTACGCCCGGCTGCGGCGCCGCCGCCACCTACACGACGACCTTCCAGATCACCGCTGGCACCAAGGTCTTCTACCAGAACCTGAACCCCGGCGGCGGCGACAGCAACGGCCTCGGCCAGAACCCGGGCTGCCTGTGGGGTGGCATGGTTATCACCAGCGACGTGCCGATCATCGCCATCGCCAACGTCACCAACGACCTGAACCCGGGCGACAACGACGGCGCCTACAACGCCTTCACCAACTGACGCTCACGCCCGGCAGAAACGCACGCGGGAAGGCGCTCGGCGCCTTCCCGCTTTGCGCGCCTGACGTAGGATAGCCGCATGTCGATCGCCTATGGGGGCGTCGTCGCCTTCCTCTTCCGGGGCATGAACCTCGTCATCGCCCTGGCGACCGTCATCCTCACCTCCCACCAGCTGAGCGCCGACGACTACGGCGTCTTCGTCCTCGGCCTGACCGTCGTCGGCGTCGCGAACGCCGTTACCGGCGGTCTGACGGCGGCGGTCGCCTACCAGGTGGCGAACCAGCGGCGGGCGCCGGGGACGGCCCTCGTCAACGGCGGCGCCGTCGCTCTGAGCCTGGGCCTCGTTGCTGTGCTCGCGGGCTTTGGCGGCGGAGCGCTGCTGGCGGGCGAAGCGGGGCGCGTCGCCCTGCCCGTCGGGGCCGCGGGCGCCGCTGTCGTCCTCAACAGCGTTCTCGCCGGAAGCTTCCTGGGGCGAGAGGCGTTCGTGCGCTACAACCTGGCGCTGGTGGTGCCGCCTGCGCTGGCCCTAAGCGCGATCGCAGTCACCTTCGCTGTCCTCGGCCATCGCTCGCCCGAGGCCGCGCTCGCCGCCTTCGCTGCCGGTCAGTGGCTGGCGCTCCTTCTGCTGGCGCTGACGAGCGGCCTCGTTCCGCGTGGCGGCCTCCGCGTGGAGAGACAGCTGGTCCGCGCGCTCGTACGCTTTGCCCTGCTCGCCGGCGTCTCGAGCGGCGTCTCCTACCTCAACTACCGCGCGGACCTCTTCGTCGTCCGGCACTTCGAAGGCGAACACGGCGTCGCCACCTACTCCCTGGCCGTCTACATCGCCGAGTCCGTCTGGCAGGTCAGCGGCTCGCTCGCTCTGGCGGCCTACGCGCGCATGGGGGCGCTCGACCGCCCGGCGGCGGCCGCCCTCACCGCCCGCGTGATGCGGCACACGGTTGTCCTGCTGGGCGTCATCTGCGTGGTGCTCTTCGCCGGGGCCGGGCTTATCGAGTCGCTCCTCTTCGGCGAGAAGTACGCGGGCATGGCCTCGGCGTTGCGCTTCATCCTCCCCGGAGTCCTGCTCTACAGCCTTGCGCAGTCGTTCTCCGGCTTCTACACCTACCAGCGCGGGCTTCCCTACGTGGCGGCGCTGGTGGCGAGCGTGGGACTCGTCGTCGACCTCGCGCTGGACCTTGCGCTCGTGCCGGCGATGGGCGTCAACGGGGCGGCGCTGGCGAGCGCCATCGCCTATGGGGGCGCTATCCTGGGCGCTCTCGCCTTCTTCCTGCGCGGCGAGCGCATAGGGCCTTCGCAAGTGTTCCGCTTCGGCCAGTCGGACCTGGACGACTATCGGGCGCTGGTCGGCCGCCTGCGCTCCGCCGTGCGCCTCACCCCCGCCGGCGGCCAGGGCGCGGCCCGCCCGCCCGTCTAGGCAGGGGGGCCGCCGGGCCGCGCCGCCGGGCAGAGGCGGGGGTCGGGGCGTGGCAAGGGCACGGGCAGACCGGTCTCCGGGTCCGTCAGCACCGTCATGGGGACGGCGAACACGCGCTCCAGCGCTTCCGGCTCGAACACGCGGCAGGGCGCGCCGTCGAACTCGACGCGTCCCCGCCGGATGGCGATGGCGCGGTCGGCGAAGCGCGCCGCCACCACCAGGTCGTGGAGGACGGCGACGACCGTCATGCCCTCCCGGTTCAGGCGGCGAAGCACGTGCATCACCTCCACCTGATGCTGGATGTCGAGGAAGCTCGTCGGCTCGTCGAGGAGGAGGACGCGCGGCTGCTGGGCGAGGGCGAGCGCGATCCAGGCGCGCTGGCGCTCGCCGCCGGAAAGGCTGCCCAGCGGCCGCTCCGTCAGGTGCTCGACGTCGGCGGCACCCATCGCCCATTCGACGGCCTCGTGGTCGGCGCGCGTCGCCCGCTGGAGGATGCCCTGGTGGGGGTACCGCCCCCGCCAGGCGAGCTCCCGCACCGTCAGGTCGACGGCGGCCTCGGGCGACTGGGGCAGGAAGGCGAGCTGGCGCGCGACCGTCCGCGGCGCGAGGGCGCGGATGTCGGTTTCGCCCAGGAGGACGCGGCCGTGGACCGGCTTCTGCAGGCGGGCCATGCCGCGGAGGAGGGTGCTCTTGCCGCTCCCGTTCGGGCCGACGATCGCCGCCATCTCGCCCGCTTCGACGGCGAACGAGACGGCGTCGACGACGGTGCGGTTGCCATAGGCCAGGGTCAGGTTCTCTGTCTGCAGTCTCATCCGCGGAACTTCACCAGGTAGAGGAGGAAAGGGGCGCCGACGCCGGCGGTGATGATGCCCATGGGGATCTCGGCCGGCCGGATGACCAGGCGGGCGAAGAGGTCGGCGGCGAGGACGAGGATAGCACCGTACAGCCCCGAGACGGGGATGAGGTACCGGTTGTCCATACCGACCGTGAAGCGGGCGATGTGCGGGCAGACAAGGCCAACGAAGCTCACCATCCCCGCCACCGAGACGGCCGCGGCCGTGAGCACCCCGCAGACAGCCAGGATGGCCAGGCGAGTGCGGTCGGTGAGGACGCCGAGGCCGGCCGCCACCTCGTCGCCCAGGGCGAGCGCGTTCAGGCGCCCGGCCAGCAGGATGGCCGCGAGGAAGCCTCCGAGCGCCCAGGGAAGCATGGCGTCGAGCTTCGCCCATTCCGCCCCATAGAGTCCGCCGGCGAGGAAGCCGAGGCTCGTCTGCAGGAAGGTGCGGGAGCTGGACATAAGGCCGACAATGGCAGCCCCGAAGAAGGCCGAGAGCGCCACTCCCGCCAGCGCCAGGCGCACGGGCGAGACGACGCCCCGCCAGGCGATGACGAAGAGCACCCCCGCGCCGAAGAGGCCGCCGCCCACGCAGGTCAGCGCCAGGCCCCACTGGGGGATGGTCGGGCTGATGACGAGCGCAGTCGCGCTGGCCAGGCCGCAGGCGCCCGTGATGCCCAGGATCGTCGGGTCGGCCAGGGGGTTGCGCGTCACCCCCTGGAGGAGGCAGCCTGCCACAGCCAGCGCGGCACCTACGAGCATGCCGTCGAGCACGCGTGGATAGCGGATCTGCCAGACGACGTTCCGCGCGAAGACGTCCGAATGCGAGGTGAGGCCGCTCCAGGCTTCCCCGGGCGAGAGCTGCACCGAGCCGTACATCAGGCTGGCGAAGCCGAGGACGAGGAGCAGACCGACGCCGACGCCTGCCATGACGAGGGGCTTCCGCGCGGGCACTGCCGCCCGTCGGCGGCCCGCCGCGACCCCTGCCGGTGTGGCCATCTCCGCCATGGTACCCGGTCTCCGACCCTGGCCCTACTGGGCCGACGCCTTCGCCGCGTCGCTGATTGCCTTGAAGGCGTCGACGACGCGCGGCCCGGGCGACTCCAGGAAGAGCTCGACGTCCAGCTCGATGACCTTTCCCCCGGTGACGGCCTTCAGCCCCTTGAAGGGCGGGATCTGGGGCACGAGCGTGCTCAGCCGCGGGATGCTCGCCGGCCCGGGCGTGATCGTGAAGATGACGTCTGGGTTGAACTCGACGAGCTTCTCCGGCGCCAGCGTGGTGTAGCCCGGGAAGGGGCCGGCGTCGGGCTGCGAAGCCGCCGGGTTCGTGATCCCCACCTGCTTCATGATGTCGCCGGCGTAGCTGTTGTCCTTGGCGGCGTAGAGCGTCTGGTCGCGCCCGGCGATGAGGGTGACAGCGCTCACCTTCTTGCCGCTGAGGGCCGCGCGCGCGTTGTCCCGCGCCTTCTCCATGCCCTGCACGACCTGTGCCGCCTGCGCGTTCGCGTCCAGCACCTTGCCAACGAGCCTGACGCCGTCGACCACCTTCTGGTAGCTGTCGGCACCGGCGAAGAGGACGGGCACGCCCAGGCCCTCGACCGTCTTTCGCAGGTCGGGTTGCGCCTGGATGACCGAGTCGGCGATGACGAGGTCCGGCTTGAGTGCGAGGATCGCCTCGGGGTTCGGCTGGTAGGCGGTGCCTACCTCCTTCGCCTGCTGCGCGGCCGCCGGATAGTCGGCCGACTGCGAGCGGCCCACGACGCTGGCGCCGACGGCGTAGACGTACTCCACGGCCGTCGGGCTGAGGGCGACGATGGTCTTCGGCTTCGCCTTTATCTCCACCTCCCGGCCGAGCAGGTCGGTGACCTTCAGCGGGTAGGTCGTCTGGCTGGCGGCGCTGGCGCTGGCCGAGGTGGTCGCAGTCGGCGTCGTCGCGGGGGCCGCGCTGTCGTCGTCGCCGCAGGCTGCGCCGAGGGCGACGCCCGTCAGGGCGGCCAGGGCCAGCGCGAGGGCCGACCCTCGCCGAATAACCGTCAAACTTCTCAACACGTACTATAGCTCCGGGGAAAATGTGCAGGTTTAGGGCTATAGTACGGGATGGCCGGGCCCACGCAACCGGGCGTTTCGGGAGACCGCCTGCCGGACCCGGTGACTTCGTGCCATCCGCGCCGCAGCCGTGCGACCACCCGGCGGCTCAGTAGCCGGAGCGCTGGTAGGCCGGTTGCTCCACGTCGTGGACGGCTCCCGCTGCCTGGCGAAAGAAGCGCCGCCAGGCGACGGCCACGCGCAGCGCGTCCGCAAGCTCGATCTGCGGGTGCTGGTCCGTCTCGGCGCTGGCGCTGCGGGCGACTGGACGCTGCACGCCGGCGGCGACTGCCCGCCGACGGGCGTCCATACGCAGGCGGCTTCCGTCCTGGTTGTCGAAGAGCTGCATGGCGGCACCTCGTTGGGGAGTGCTGGCAGCGTGCGGCACTGCCCGGCGCCATTCGATGACGTGGTTCACGCAATCGCGATGAAACAGGGTTGGCACGTTACCGTTCCGGTGTCTGGCGTGCGGAGGCCGTTAATCCGATTTTTCCGGATTCCTTCTACAATGAGCTTTCACGTGCTTTACCCGCCCGTGGGTCACCCCATTTCGGAGCAGCCATGACCGCCGGTGCGCGCGCGCTTCCCTCCCAGGCCGCCGAGGCAGCCGAGACGCTTGCCCGCGTCCGCGCCGAAGTCCATCGCGTCATCATCGGCCAGGACCTGCTGATCGACCGCCTGCTCATCGGTCTCCTCTGCCACGGTCACGTGCTCGTCGAAGGCGTCCCCGGCCTGGCGAAGACGCTCACCGTGAGCACGCTCGCACGCGCGCTGCATCTGCAGTCCGTGCGCATCCAGTTCACCCCCGATCTCCTGCCTGCCGACCTCGTCGGGACGGAAGTCTTCAGCCCGGTCGACGGGCGCTTCACCGTGCGCAAGGGCCCGCTCTTCGCGAACATCGTCCTCGCCGACGAGGTTAACCGCGCGCCCGCCAAGGTCCAGTCCGCCCTGCTCGAGGCGATGCAGGAGCGCCAGGTGAGCATCGGCGGCCAGACCTTCCCGCTCGACGAGCCCTTCCTCGTTATGGCCACCCAGAACCCTATCGAGCAGGAAGGCACCTACCCCCTGCCCGAAGCGCAGCTCGACCGCTTCCTCCTCAAGGTCCGGGTCGACTATCCGTCGCGGCCCGAAGAGCGGCAGATCCTGGAGCTGGGCCTGGCGGCCGCCCCGGCGGAGGCGCAGCCCGTCGCCTCGCGGGAGGACATCGCCCGCGCGCGCTCTGCTGTGCAGGAGGTCGCCATCGACGACGCCCTCAAGGACTACATCGTCCAGATCGTCTACGCGACGCGTCGGCCGGCGGCCTACCGCCTGCCCGAGCTGCAGTCGCTGATCGCCTTCGGCGCCTCGCCGCGCGCGAGCATGGCCCTGGCGCAGGCGGCGCGCGCCCACGCGTTCCTCGCGGAGCGCTCCTATACGACGCCCGAGGACGTCAAGGCAGTGGCGCATGACGTGCTGCGCCACCGCGTCGTCACCACTTACGAGGCCGAGGCCGAAGAGCTCACGACCGACGACCTGATCGACCGCGTCCTCGAAGGCGTCGACGTCCCCTAGAGGAGTATCGGGAGATGTTCGGGAGACGCCGCCGGCCGCCGGAGTCCGCCCAGCCCGTGTCCCAGCGCGCGCCGGCCATCCCGCCCGAGCTGCTGGACCGCGTGCGCGCGATCGAGATCCGCGCCCGTCGCCTCGTCAACGACCTCTTTCTGGGCGAATACCACGCCGTCTTCCGCGGCCGTGGCATCGAGTTCGACGAGCTGCGCCCCTACGTCCCGGGCGACGACGTCCGCTCGATTGACTGGAAGGCGCTGGCCCGCACGGGCGAGCCGCTCATCCGCCGCTACCGCGAGGACCGCGACCTGACGGTCGTCTTCGCGGCCGACGTGAGCGCCTCGCACGGCGCCGGCGCGCTGCCCCGGACGAAGGCAGACCTGGCGGCCGAGGTCTGCGCCGTGCTCGCCCTGGCCGCCATCCGCAACAAGGACCGCGTCGGCCTGCTGCTCTTCGCGAGCCGCCCGGAGCGGTATCTTCGCCCCGCCGGTGGCAGGACACACGTCCTGCGCGTCATTCGCGAGGTGCTCTGGGCGCGTCCGCAGACGCGTGGGACAGACGTCGGCGCCGCCCTCGAGTACCTGACCGGCGTCCAGCGGCGGCGGGCGACGGTCTTCCTCGTCTCCGACTTCCTCGCCGCCGACTACCGGCGCCAGCTGCGCGCCGCCGCCCGCCGCCACGACATCATCGCCGTCTGCGTGCGCGAGCCGCTCGACGAGGCCCTGCCGGACGCCGGCCTCGTCAGCCTCCGCGACGCCGAAACCGGCGAGACGATGGAGATCGACACAAGCAGCGCCGCCGTGCGCGCGGCCTATGCCGAAAACGTCGCCGTCGCAGACGCCGAACGCCACCGACTTTTTGGCGAGCTCGGCATCGACGAGATCCGGGTGATGGTCGGCAGCGACTACGTGCCTGCGCTCCTCCAGTTCTTCCGGAAGCGGGCGGTGGCCGCGTGACGCGCCTGGCCGCCTTTGTGGCTGTCCTGCTCGCCGTCCTCGACCTCGTCGCCCCGGCCCGTGCCGACGACGGCGACGGCAGCACCCTGGCGGCGACCAGCGCGCTCATCGGGCAGCAGGTCGGCCTCACCGTCGAAGTCGCCGCACCGCGCGACGCGACTGTCGAGGTCGATCCCGCAAGCCCCGGCTGGAACGGCGTCGCCGTCATCCGCACCGGGCGCGCGCAGATTCGCGAAGAGGGCGGGCGCGCCGTGCACCGGCTGGAGCTGGTCGTCGCCCCGTTTGCGCCCGGACCGCTTTCCTTCACGCCTGCCGTCACGATCCTGCGCGGCGACGCGGCCGAAGCGCGCGTCCTGCCGCCCGTCTCCTGGACGGTGCTCGCGACGCTGAACCCGGGCGAACCGCTGGAGCTCTCGCCGCTCGCTCCGCCGGAGGGGATCGGCGGCGCCGAGTCGCCCCTGCTGCGGCCTGCGCTCGGCCTGGCTGCCGCCCTCGTCGCCCTGATGGTCGGGACGCTCCTCTTCCTGGCAGTGCGCGCCGTTCGCCGGCGGCTCGGCAGGCGGCCGGCTGCAGCCACCGAGCCAGAGGACGAGTCTCCCCTGGCGGGCCTCGAGGAGCTGCTGCTGCGCGACCCCGCGCGCGCCTACCGTCGGCTCGCGGCCACCGTCCGTCGCGTGATCGCCGCCCGCTACGGCTTCCCCGCGCACGCCCTGACGACCTTCGAGCTGCGCCGGCGGATGGAGGGCGAGGGCGTCGACCGCTGGCAGGCGCGGCTCGTCGCTGGCCTTCTGGAAGAGTGCGACGCCGTTGTCTACGCCGGGTACCGCCCGGCACCCGAACGCCGCACAGCCGACCTGACGATGGCCCGCGAGATCGTGGAGGCGGGCGCATGACGGTGGTGGGCGCGCCGTGAGCTTCGCCCATGCCTGGGTGCTGGCGTTTCTGCCGGCCGTGCCCGCTGGCCTGGCCGTCTGGTGGCTGGGGGCACGCCGGGGGCGCCGGCAGGCCGCCTCGTTGACGCGCTTCCGGCCGCGGGCGCCGCGCTACCTGGCGGCAGGCTCCTTCGCCGTGGCCGCCGCGCTCACGATCGTCGCTGCCGCGCAGCCGCGCTGGGGGACGCATGAGTCCTTCATCCCCCGCCGTGGCGCCGAGCTCGTCGTCGTGCTCGACGTCTCCCGCAGCATGGCCGCCACAGACGTCCAGCCGAACCGCCTGGAGGCGGCCAAGAACGCCATCACGGCAAGCTTGCGGCGGCTCGGCGGCGACCGCGCCGGCCTCGTCGTTTTCGCCGGCAATGCCCGCGTCCGCTTCCCGCTGACGACCGACCTCGAGGCCGCGATGCGCGTCGTTCGCGCGCTCGACACGGGGCCCGTCATCGTGGAGAAGGGGACGAACGCCGCCACCGGGCTCGACGTGGCTCTCAACGCTTTCGACGCCACCACCGACGCCGGCCGCCTCATGGTCTTCATCAGCGACGGCGACGACCTGGAGGGCGACGCCGCTGCCGAAGCCGAGCACGTGCGCGCTTCCGGCATCGGGCTGATCGTCGCCGGTGCGGGCACGCCGGGCGGCGGCACGGTGCCTGTCTACGACGCGAGCAGCGGGCGCCTCGTCGACAAGAAGGACGCCAACGGGCAGCCGATCGTCACGCGCCTGAACGAGCCGTTCCTGCGCGCCCTGGCGGCCTCGGAGGGGGGGCGGTATGTCGGTAGCGACCTCGGCTCCCTGCCCGGGACGGTGGAAGCGCGGGTGCGTGCGCTGAAAGCGGCCCAGTTCGAGCGGGAGTCCGCGCGCCTGCCCGTCGAGCGCTACCAGTGGTTCGCCGCCGGCGCGCTCGCGCTGCTGCTGCTTGGCGTCGTGGCCGAACGCGTGACCCTGCCCGCCCGGCGGCGGCTCCTCGGCCTGTCCGGCGCGGCACTCGCGGGCGTGCTGCTCGCCGGCTGTGCCTCCCGCGCATACGAACTCAACGACGAGGCGCGTGCGGCGCTCCGGGCCGGCCAGACCGACCGGGCGATCGCGCTGTTCACGCAGGCCCAGGCGGAAGCGCCCGACAACCCGCACGTCAGCCTCAACCTCGCCGCCGCGCTCTCCGCGGCCGGGCGCTACGACGAGGCGGCCCTGGCCGCGCGCCGCGCCCTCGCCTCGCCCTCGGCGGCCACGCGCGCGCAGGCCTTCGCCAGCATCGGCCACCAGCGCTTTGCCCAGAACGACCTGCCGGCCGCGCTCGACGCCTTCCGCAGCGCCCTCATCGAGAACCCCCGGAGCGACGCCAGCCGCCACGACTTCGAGGTCGTCCTCCGCCTCCTCCAGCCGCGCGACCAGCAAGCCTCTGACCAGCAGCAGGCCGGGGCCACGCCGACGCCCGCACCGGACGGAGGCGGGGACCAGAGCCAGACGGGCGGCCAGACGCCCGAGGCCGGATCGACGCCCCCGCCCGGGACCACGCCGCAGTCCGGCGGCGGCGGCGCCCAGGCGAACAGCACGCCCGGACCGCAGAGCCCAGCCGAGGTCGAACGCCAGCTCGCCCGCGTCGACGCACGCATCGCCGCGGCCATTCAGCAGGCTGGCGAGAAGCCGACGGCTGCCGAGGCGACAGAGATCCTGAAGCTGCTCGCCGAACGCGCCCGCCTGGCCGCCATGCGCGACGCCTTCGCCGGCGGCGGCGACCCGCGCGACTACTGACTCAGCCCGGGCGCTGGTGCCCCGGCTCCGTCTCCCAGGGCGGCGGCGACTGGTGGTAGCCGCCGCCCGCCGTCCAGCCGCCATCGACGTAGAGGATGTGCCCGGTGACGTAGCGCGCGGCGTCGCTGGCGAGGAAGACGACGGCGCCCTCCAGGTCCTCGGGCTTGCCCAGGCGCCCCATCGGCGTCCGCTCGATCGTGTGGCGGCGCGTGTCCGGGTTCTGGAAGATCGCGTCGGAGAGGTCCGTCTCCTCGAAGTAGGAGGGGGCGATCGCGTTCACGCGGATCCCTTCGCGGGCGTATTCGAGGGCGAGCACGCGGGTGAGGGCGTCGACGCCGCCCTTGGCCGCGTGGTACGAGGCCGCCCGGTACTCGCTGCCCACGCGCCCGAGCATGGAGCTGACGTTGACGATGGCGCCGCCGCCCTGGCGGAGCATCTGGCGGGCGCCGAGGCGGCAGCCGTTCATGGTCGCGAAGAGGTCGAGCTCCAGGACGGCACGCATCCGCTTCACGCTCGCCAGGTCGTGCCGCAGCCCGGAGCGGTCGGTGAAGCCGGCGTTGTTGACCAGGACGTCCAGGCGGCCGTAGTCGGCCACGGTCCGTTCGAAGAGGCGCTCGAACTCCTCCTCGTCGGTGATGTCGGCGGGCATCGCCGTCGCCCGCACGCCGTAGGAACGACACATGGCCGCCGTCTGCTCGACGAGCGCGGTGCGGCGCGCGGTAACGACGACGTCGGCGCCGGCGCGCGCCAGTCCGCGGGCGAAGGCCACGCCCAGGCCGCTCGAGGCGCCGGTGACCAGGGCCACCTTGCCGTCGAGGCTGAAGAGGTCGCAGAACGAGGGGTCCATGGCAGCTCCCGGGAGTGCGTCGCGGGCAATGCTACCGGCCCGGCTCCTCGAGGGCATGCGCGGCCTGCAGCCGGGGCGCGGGACGGTCGGCGTTCGCCCGCTCCCGTTCGACGATCTGCAGCAGCTCTGCGACGGCCTCGTGGGCGCGGCCGTTGCGGTTGGCGACAACGTAGTCGTTGTTGGGGGCGTCGGCGATCTCGGCGTCGAACTCGGCCAGGCGGCGACGGACCGCGGCCTCGTCGTCGCTGCCGCGTGCGGCGAGTCGTTCGCGGACCGCGTCGACGTGCTCGGGGACGAGGAGGACGGTGACGGCTCCGGCGAGACGCTCCCGCCAGGTGCGCGCCCCCTGCACGTCGGTGCGAATGATGATGTCCCGGCCCTCGGCCAGCGGGCGCTCCACCTCCTGCCGCTCCAGCCCCTTCCAGTCGCCGTAGACGTCGGCCCATTCGATGAAGTCGCCTCGGGCGATCTTCCGTTCGAATTCGGCCCGGCCGAGGAAATGGTAGTGGACGCCGTCGCGCTCGTCGTCGCGCGGGGGGCGGCTGGTGGAGCTCGTCGGCCGGTGGATGCCGCAGCGCGCGCGCAGAGCGTCGATGACCGTGTCCTTGCCGACGCCAGAGGGGCCGTGGAGGACGATCGCCACGGGGCGCCGGGTGATGGTCATGCCGTCCTCGCCTCCTCGGCCGCGGTCGCGAGGTCCTGCCAGAAGGCCGGGTAGGAGACCGCGACGGCGTCGTTGGCAACCCGCGTCTCGCCCTCCGCCAGCATTCCCGCCACACCGGCGAGCATGCCGACGCGATGGTCTCCGCCGGCGTCGACGCGCGCCCCGTGCAGGGCGACGGGGCCCTGCACGAGAAAGCCGTCTGGCCGCGCGACGACGTGCGCCCCCATCCGGCCGAGCACCTGGACGACGGCGTCGACGCGGTCCGACTCCTTGGCGCGCAGTTCGGCGGCGTCCCGCACGACGGTCTCGCCCTCGGCGAAGCAGCCGAGGAGGGCGACCAGCGGCAGCTCGTCGATGGCCCGCGGCACGAGCGCGCCGCCCACGGTCGTGCCGCGGAGGCGGGCCGAGCGGACGACGAGGTCGGCCACGGGCTCGCCCCCGCTCTCGCGCGTCTCGAGCAGCTCCACGTTGGCGCCCATCGCGCCCAGGATGTCGAGGAGGCCGGTGCGTGTCGGGTTGACGTTCACGCCCATGACGACAACCTCGGCGTCGGGGTGGCAGGCGGCGAGCACGAGCCAGGGAGCGGCGCTGGAGACGTCACCGGGCACGCGCAGGGAGAGGGGCGCGAGGCGCGACGCCGGCCGGATGGTGGTGGCCGTGCCTTCGCTTTCGATCTCTGCGCCCATGGCGGCGAGCATTCGCTCCGTGTGGTCGCGGGAGCGCGCCGGCTCCTGGACGCGCGTCTTGCCCTCGGCATAGAGGCCGGCAAGCAGGATGGCGGACTTCACCTGGGCGCTCGCCACCGGGCTGGCGTAGTCGACGCCCGTCAGGCCGCCGCCCTTGATCACGATAGGCGCCTGGGTGTCGCCGGTGCGGGCGTGGATGTGGGCGCCCATCTGCCGCAAGGGGGAGACGACGCGCGCCATCGGCCGCCGGCGCAGGGAGGCGTCGCCGGTGATCACGCTGAGCAGCGGGTGGGCGGCGAGCAGCCCGGCCAGCAGCCGCATCGTCGTGCCGCTGTTGCCGCAGTCGAGCACCGTTTCGCTTTCGAAGAGGCCGTGGAGGCCCTGCCCGGTGACGCGCGCCGCCCCGCCTGCCGGCCAGTCGATCTGCACGCCCAGCGCACCGAGGCAGGCCGCCGTGGAGCGCACGTCGGCTGCGTCGAGCGGCTGCTCGATGACCGCCGTGCCGTCGGCCACGGCGTTGAAGAGGAGAGCGCGATGGGAGAGCGACTTGTCGCCGGGCACCTGGACCCGGCAGCGCAAACGGGGCGGGCGGCTAACGCTCGCCGTCACGGTCTTCGGGCACCCCAAGCTTGCGCCGCAGCTCGTCGTCGCGCATGGGCGTGCCGCTGCTGCCGGCGCGCGAGGTGACGTCCTTCAGCTTGTCATAGAGGCCGCCGACGAACAGCCGGCCGAGGGTGTCCTGAGCGGAGGGCGCCTCCACCCCCTCTGGCCGCCGCCGGATCGGCGGGTTCTCGATGAAGCTGTCGCGGTCGAACTGGGTGCTCGAAAAGAGGTCGGCCACCGGCTGGCCGCCGAGCTCGAGCGCCTTGCGCATGGTCGTCAGCTCCTGCTGATAGCGGTCCAGCCAGTGCAGGATCGCCTCCCGGTTCGTCGCCATGATATCGCGCGACATGGCCGGGTCGCCGCTGGCCAGCCGGGTGAGGTCACGGAAGGCGGGGCCGGCAAGCAAGCCCGCGTCTTCCCAGCCCTGGCTGTCGCGCACCATCCGGAAGAGGGCGACGGAGAGCAGGATGGGCAGATGGCTCACGGCCGCCGCGTAGGTGTCGTGCTCCTGGGCGTCGATGTAGAGAGGGTAGGCGCCGACTGACTCCACCAGGCCGAGGATGACGCTGACGGCACGCTCGTCGGCGCGGGGGGAGGGCACGATGGCCCACATGGCGTCGCGGAAGAGCTCGACGGAGGCCGCCCCGGGGCCGCTCTTCTCGCGCCCGGCCATGGGGTGGCCGCCGACGAAGTGGACGCTTTCGGGCAGAAACTCGGCCGCCCAGCGGAGGATGTCGGACTTGGTGCTGCAGGTGTCGGTCACGATCGCGCCGGGTTGGAGGTACTGGCCGGCCTCTTCCAGGATCTTCCGCGCGCCCATCACGGGGACGGCGAGGATGACGAGCGCGGCCTCTTCGAGTGCCTCCTGCAGCGAGCCGACGTCGCGGTCGATGGCGCCCATCTTCTTCGCCTCGCGGGCGTGGGCGCGGTCGCGGTCGGCACCGACGACTTCGTAGTCGCGCTCTTTGCGCGACATAAGCGCCAGTCCGAGAGACGTGCCGATCAGGCCGGTGCCAAGGATGGCGATACGAGAACGGGCCATCGTGGAGGTTCCCCTTGAAGGCGGCGCCGCTAGCTGGCTGCGTCCGCCTGCTGCAGTAAGGCTAGCACAGCGTCGCTGTGGGAGGGGGAATGGTGGCGCAAAGTCAGCTCCACCACGCGGGCCGCGGCCCCGGCTTCGCGCAGCCGTTCGGCACCGGCCGCGCCGTGGGCCGCGCTGCGCGCGAGGGCGCGCCGCAACGCGAAATGCGAGCCCGGGCTGGCAAGGGCCGTCGCCATTCCGGCGCGCTCGGCGAGCACGTAGGCGACGCGGTCGAGGCGCCGCTGGTGGCCTTTGCCGACGTCGTGCAGGAGGGCGGCCTGGATGAGCTCCGCGTCGGCGTGGCCGCGGGCGAGCAGCCAGCGCGCTGTGGCGGCCGCGTGCACGACGTCGCGCGGGTGCTGGGCGAAGAAGAGCGCCTGCAGCTCGGCGGGAAGGTGCACCTCGGCCAGGGCGCGCTCGGCCGCTCCCGGCCGGGCACCCGCGCCGAGGAATTGGCGGACGCGCTGGCGGATCATGTTATGAGCCGGAAGATCTCGTTCCCGACGCCGCCCATGAACCAGCCCAGGACGTTCAGCTGCGGCGCGAGGAAGCTGATGACGAACAGTGTCATGAGGATGCCCATTCCCCACTGTTCGAGCGCCTGCAGCCCCGGGCGCAGGGCCGGCACCAGCGCGTAGGCGACCTTCGAGCCATCGAGCGGCGGGATGGGGATCAGGTTGAAGATGCCGAGAAGGACATTGAACCAGGCGATGAAGACGAGGAAGAGGCCGAGGATCTCCCGACCGCTGGCGTCGGCGATGCCGTCGAAGCTCGTGACGGAGTCGATGTAGCCGAGCTTGATGGGCAGGGCGGCGAGCGCGGCGATGACGAAGTTGGAGACGGGTCCGGCGGCGGCGACGAGCAGGCTGCCCCAGCGCGCTCCGATGCGCAACCGCGACGGCGTGAACGGCGTCGGCCGCGCAAAGCCGAAGCCAACGACGAGCAGCAGGATAGAGCCCATCGGGTCCAGGTGGCGGGCCGGGTTCAGGCTCAGGCGCCCCTGCCGGGCGGCCGTGTTGTCCCCGAGCTCGTAGGCCGTCCAGGCGTGGCAGAACTCGTGGAAGACGAGCCCCAGCCCGAATGTCAGGAGGACGGCGGCGAGGTAGGCGAAGAGGGCAGGCGGGTTGTCGCGAAACTGGTCGAAGGCGAAGAGCATGCGCGTCTGCTTCGAATGGTAGCACGCGCCCCGGTGCTCGGGCCCACCCGGCAGAGCCGTTGAATGATCGCGGCCTTAATCAATTATTGACGCCGGGCGGTGGCGTTGTTACTTTCGGCTCCAGCGTGAGCGAGATTCACGCGTGCGGTACAGCGGGGGTACCGGCCTTTCCACAGCAGCGGCGGCCTCGAGCCGCCGGCAGCGCGCCCCCGGGCTTTCTGGTGGCGCGGCTCAGCGCGAGGTAGGCAGTGTTCGCACCCGGAGCCCGCCATCGTTCCCATGTGCCGCCCTCTGCCACCCCCTTCGTGCTCGGGCTCGTCGCCGTCCTGGGGACGATTCTCCTCTGGGCCGCCCTCGCCGCGGTTCCCGCCTCCGACGAGCGCTCCTACCCGGCCCTGGCTCGCGTCGACGCCTCTGCTTTTCGCGCGGTCGCCTATTCCGTACCGCGCGACGGCTTCGACGCGGTGATGGTACGCGCCACCGGCGGCGGAGTGCCCCGCCAGGTGGCGGCCTTCCCTTACGCCTTCAACCTGCACGCGCATGGTGCTGCCAGTCCCCTCGGCGACCGCCTGGCGCTTCTCCACATCGGCTCGCCCTCCCTGGCCGGCGCCCGCCTGAGCGTCGTCGCGCTGCCCTCGGGCGACACGCTCGACGTCGAAGGCGTGTTCGACTTCCAGTCGCCCGCCGTCTGGGCGCCCACCGGCAACCGCCTCGCGCTCACCGCCCGCGCCGACGACGGAACGCAGGCCGTCATCCGCGAGGTGCACGCGCTGACGGGTGCGGCGGCCGAGGTTGCCCGCTTCGACGGCGCGCTCGAAGCCGTGCCCGTGGGCTACAGCCTGGACGGCACGCGCCTCTTCGTCGTCGTCGTGGACCAGTCGGGGTCCTCCCTCTGGGTCCAGCACGACGGGCAGGTCGAAAAGCTTGTGACCTACAGCCCCGGGCTGACGCGCGACTGGTCGCTCAGCCCGGACGGCGCCCGCCTGGCCTTTGTCGACCGGCTGGGCGTCGGCGGGCGCACGTACGCCGGCCGCGTGCTCGTCATCGCCGCCGGCACTGTCAGCGACCTGCCCGCCGTGGGGGACCAGCTGGGTGCGTCCTGGCGGCCGGGGTCCGACCTTCCGGACTTCGGCGGGCCCGGCGGCAATCTGCAGCTGACCGGGGGCGACGCCGGTGCCACCTACGTCTTCCCATTGCGCTGGTCTCCGGATGGCTCACAGCTCGCCGCGGCAGTCTACGCCGCCAGCCGCGAGGGCGTGGGCGAACCATCCGAGACCATCGAGATCGTCTCTTCCAGCCGCCGCGAGGCGCTCGCACCCGAGCCGGGTGCCCGCTTCCTCGGCTGGGTGCGAGACGTGGAGTAGCGCGGCGGCGCACGGGGGTTGGGGTTGGGTTCTGCACGTTTTGCACCTCGCCGGGGACAC
Source organism: Dehalococcoidia bacterium (assembly GCA_020847765.1). Lineage (GTDB taxonomy): Bacteria > Chloroflexota > Dehalococcoidia > Tepidiformales > Tepidiformaceae > JADLBJ01. The sequence continues at coordinate 14,862 of JADLBJ010000001.1, read as the reverse complement.
GCCCCCTACTGGCTGATCACGGTCGCTGTCTTCGCGGCGGTGGCCGCGGTCGTCCCTATCGTGGCAGCCATCATCGGCGACGCGCCGGCCCACGGTGCGCGCACCGCCTTCGCTGACGCGCCGGCCGGCACTTACGCGGTCTTCGCGCGGCCGGAAGCCACCGCCGACGTGATCATGGTCGCGCCGGCCACCTCTCCCGGGGAGGCGACAGAAGTCGTTCGCGTCCCCCACCTTCCCGGGTTCATGTCGAGCGGTGCGGTGTCCCCCGACGGTCGGCGCGTCGCCCTCGTCACGGTCGACGCGGGCACGCCTGCCCGCCCGGGAGCGTCGCTGCTCGTGGCCGACCTCGATTCGGGGGCGCTCGACCGCCTGGCCGTTGCCGTCGATCCCCTCCAGACGCCGCTCTGGACGCCCGACGGGCAGGCGGTCGTAGTCACCCGCAATACCGTCGCGGAATCTGGCCTTTCCACGGTCACCTTCGTGCGGGTGACCCTCGCCGGCTCTCGCGAAGCCGTGCTCTTCCAGAACGAGAACGTCCTCGGCGCCTACGCTATTGGATTCGACCCGGCAGGCCGGCTCGTCTCCGTCGTGATCGACGGTCGCGGCTCGACCGTGGCGCGCGACGGCACTGAAGGCGGGCTGCTGAGCACCCAGATCACGCGGGACTGGCGCCTCAGTCCGGATGGCACGCGCCTGGCCTACGTGGAGTCGGACGTCACCGCGGGCCTGCACTACCGCGCGCAGGTGGCAGCTCTCGACGGCGGCGGCGCGGGCGACGCGCAGGCCCAGGCGGCCGGGGGGGCCGGCCAGCAGATGGGCGTCGCCTGGGCGCCCGGGGCCGCCGCGCCGCTCTTCGGTCGCGAACCCGAGGCGGTCGCGCCGGGGGCGGTCGCCGCCCAGGCCGCCGCGGCCGGCTTCGACATTCCGCTCGCCTATGCGCCCGGCGGCGGCGCACTCGCCGTCCAGCACTGGTCCGGCTCCTCCTTCGCCGAGCCGGGGCGGATGGAGATCGCTGTGGTTGGCGAGCGCGCGCCGGGGATTCTGCCGGGGGCTGCGAGGTTCTACGGATGGGCCGCGCGCTAGCCCGCCTCGCGCTCGCCGCGACTCTCGGTGCGCTGGGCGCCGCCTGGTCGCTGCTCCACCCGGCGGGCGAGGTGCAGGCGTGCGGCGCCGCGGGCCCGTTCGACTTCGACGCCTACGAGGCGGAGAGCTACGTCGCCACCTACGCGCGCGCCATCGAGCTGACGACGGCGGGGAAGGCCGTGCCCTTCGCCTACACACTGACGACCACGGGCGAGTCGATCGACCTGACCTATCAGGGGCTGCTGAAGGGCCCACGCGCCGCCCGCAGCACGAAGGCCGACCCCTCCCTCCGCATTCCGCCCTCGATCTTCAAGTCGATCACCTGGATCGAAAGCAGCTTCGCGGACGGCTCGACGGTCGTGCCCTACGGCGGCGTGGGCCCGGTGCTGCGCTCGTTCGACTGTGGCTACGGGCTGGGCCAGGTGACGACGGGCATGTCGAACGGGACCGGCACGGCGAGCGCGCGCCAAGCACTCATCGGCACGCACTTCCTCTTCAACCTGGCCGAAGGCGTGCGCATCCTTGCGGACAAATGGAACGCGGCGCCGCGGTACCGCCCGATAGCGGGCAACGGCGACCCGGCGAGCGTCGAGGACTGGTACTTCGCCATCTGGAGCTACAACGGGTTCGCCTTCAGCAACCATCCGCTCAATCCCGCGCGCGACCCCCTCCGTGGGGGCGCGGCTAGCCCGCTCTACCACTGCTATGACCCCTCGGCGCCGAGCTTCCAGGATGCCGGGGGCGGCACTCCGAAGTTCGGCTACGGCGACTACACCTACCCGGAGCGGGTCTACGGCTGCATGGCCTTCCCACCCAGATACACGCCGCCGGGCGCGACCGCGAAGACAACGATGTGGACGCCCCAGCCGGCGAACATGCCCGACTTCGCCAACGCGCTGGTCGCGACAGCCTTCGCCCCGGAAAACTTCACGGTCTGCGAGAGCGCCGGCTTCAGCGGCGGCTGCCCGGCCATGGACTTCCCGACGACCTTCGCCCCCGACCCCGAGAAGGGGTTCGCCGGCGTCAAGCCGCACCAGGACCCGACGCCACTGCCCTCGGCGGCGCAGGCGTCGGCCCTGCTCGGCGATCCCAGGCTCTCCTATAGCGGGCCGACGACGCTGGCGCTCACCGCCTTCGCCGATGGCACCGCCACGAGCGGGACAGTGACCGTGACGAACGTCGGCACCTGGATCGCCCCCTTCCGGATCCGTGCCTCCGCACCCTGGATCGTGGTGCGCCACCCGACGGACCCGGCTTCGCGCACCCTGGACGGTGGGGTCGCGGTCGGCGCCGAGACGGAAGTCGTGACCCAGGCGCCGAACGCCACGCGCCCGCGGCTCGCCCAGAAGGGGTACCAGAGCGTCCTCCAGGTGACGCTCGACGCAGCCACGTTGCCCCCCGGCACGAACGACGGCACGCTCTGGATCGAGCCCCTCTTCGGTGGCGGCGGCGCCTTCCAGATGAAGGTGATCGCGGTGAACAGCGCCAGCGCCTATCGTTATAAGGTGGTGGTTCCGAACCTGACCTCTGAGGACTGAGATGGAGATCCCCGGCATCAGCCGCGTGCGCCGCAACCACGCGATCGAGCACGCGACCGTCGCCGTCCTCTTCCAGCGGCGGGGGCGCGTCGTGAGCGTTGTCGGACGGAGCGACCCGCGCGGCTTCCGCCTCTTTGGCCCCTTCTCGCCGGAGGAGGTAGCGACGGCGACGGAGGAGGCGATCACGCGCCTGCGCGCCGGCGAGGACCACCTCGCAGTCAGCCACCTCTGCGGCACGAATCTGGCGGTCACGGGGACGATGGCCGGTGCGGCCGCCCTCCTCACCGTTGGCGCCAGCCGCCGCGAGGGCTGGTCGCGCGCGCTCACGTTCTCGATGCTGGCGGCGGTGCTCGCCACGCGCGTCGGGCTGTGGATCCAGCGCCACGCGACCACAGACGCGGCGATTGGCGACATTCGCTTGCAGCGCGTTGTAGAAGGGGGCGGGCTGCGCGGCGGCCGCCACCTGCGCGTCTACCTGGCGTGATGGGATGTGGTAGAGTTGCATGTAACCGAGGGAATCGCGAGGGCAGTCATGGCGTCAAAGGCCGAGCAGTCATCGACCAAGAGGGTACGAGAACATCGGGAGCTGCTGCGGGCAAAGGGCTTGCGGCCAATTCAGTTCTGGGTCCCCGACGTCCGCACTGCAGCTTTCCGCGAGGAAGCGCGGCGTCAGGCGCTGGCCGTCGCTCGCAGCCCGTCGGCAGCCGAGGATCAGGCGTTCATCGAGGCGATTACCGAACCCGGTCTCCCATGAAGCGAGGCGAGATCTGGACCGTGGCCGGGGGTGGTGACTTCACCGGCAAGCCGCGGCCAGTCGCGGTTATTCAGGATGACCGCTTCGCTGCTACCGACTCGGTGACCGTTTGCGTCTTCACGAGCGAGCCGGTTGATGCGCCCCTGTTTCGGGTTTCCGTAGAGTCGGACGGCGGGACAGGTCTGCAGGCTCTCTCCTGGCTCATGGCCGACAAGATCACAACGGTGCGAAAAGAGAGGCTCGGGGTGCGTCTGGGGCAGCTGCGCGGCGGCGATATTCGTCGCCTGAACTCCGCCATTCTGCTGTTTCTCGGTTTGGCGGCGGCCTTCGAAGACCCGGAGGACGTTGGCGCCTGAAAGGCATCCTTAGCCGAAGTTGTGCCCTTCGGGGACGTCGATCAGCCCGGGCAGCGGGCAGGGCGCGAACCGCTCGGCGATGACGTTCGGGAAGCCGCTCTTGTCGTTGTCCACCCGCCCCCGGACGCGCACAAACGGCGTTCCGCGCACGAGATCCCGCTGCCGCTCGGCGAGGGCGGGGTAGACGACGACGTTCGCCAGGCCGAACTCGTCTTCCAGGAGCAGGAACATCACGCCGCTTGCCGTCATCGGCCGCTGGCGCGTCACGACCATGCCGGCGATCTCCACGCGCGCGCCGCTGGGCAGGCGGTTCGGGTTGCGCGGCCCGCCGAGCTGGAGGCTGCTGATCACGCCTTCGTGCAGGAGCGGGCGGACGAGGGCCATGGGATGCGGCCGGCCGCTCATCCCCAGCCGTTCGAAGTCCCAGGCGAGCGCCTCCCACTCGCTCAGGCGGGGCAGCGTCGCCATATCCTGGTCGAGGGGCAGCGGCAGCGGCGCCTGGTGGGCGACCTTCGCCGTTCGCCGCGTGTCCGGGAGGCGGGCGCGCAACTGGACGGGCGGCGTCATGAGGCCCAGCTGCCAGAGCAGCTCCCGCCGGGGCAGCCCGAAGCTGTCCAGCGCCCCCGCGCGAATGACGGCCGCCGCCTGCTCTGGGCTCAGCCGGGCGCGCGTCGTCAAGTCGTACAGGGAGCGGTAGGGGCCGTCCGCCCCTCGTGCGGCCACAATCCGCTCGGGCAGGTTCGGGCCGCTCCCCGACGCCGGCTGCCTCGCGACCGTGGGCCTGCTGGGCGGCGAACGGCGCGCGCGCGTTCGCCAGTCGCCGCCCAGCCCTTTTATCTGCTCCAGGCCGAGCCGGATGGCGTCTCCCTCCGGCCAGGCGAAGGGGCGGCTCAGGTTGACGTCGGGTGGGAGGACGGCGACGCCGTGGCGGCGCGCGTCGCCCGTTAGCACCTCGACCTGGTAGAAGCCCATCGGCTGGGCGTTGAAGAGCGCGCAGTAGTAGGCGGCCGGGTAGTGGTAGCGCAGCCAGCAGGACTCATAGGCGAGCAGGGCGAAGGCGACCGCGTGGCTCTTGGGGAAGCCAAAGGCAGCGAAGGCGGCCATCTTCTCGAAGGCGACTGCGGCTGCCTCCTGGCTGACTCCTTCGCGGGCGGCGCCGGCGTAGAACTCCTCGGCCAGCGCCGCCATCGCTTCGGCCGAGCGCTTGCGGCTCATCGCCCGGCGGAGGCGGTCGGCTTGCCCGGGCGTGAACCCCGCGACCGCGCAGGAGATCTGCAGCACCTGGTCCTGGTAGAGCACATGCCCGAGCGTCTCGGCCATGAAAGGGGCGAGACGCGGCGCCAGCTCCGGGTGGCCGTAGTCGACGACGATCGGCTCGCCGCGCGCCAGCTTCTGGCGGTACTCGATGTAGGGGTGAAAGGCGCCGGCCACGATCGGCCCCGGCCGGATGATAGCCACCTGCACGGCCAGGTCGTCGATGTTCTGCGGCTGCGTGTGGGGAAGCGTCTGGACCTGGGCGCGGCTTTCGATCTGGAAGACGCCCATCGTGTCGCCCGCCTGGATAGAGGCGTAGATCTCCGGGCTGTCGTGCGGGACGCGCCCCAGGTCGACCCGCTGACCGTGCACCTCCTCGACGATGTCCAGGCAGTCGTCGACCGCCGAAAGCATGCCGAGCGCCAGGAAGTCGATCTTGACGAAGCGGGCGTCGTCCACCGAGTCCTTGTCCCACTGGCAGACGAAGCGGCCCGGCATGCGTGCCGGCTCGACGGGCACGACCGAGGAGAGGGGTTCGGCCGAGATGACGACGCCGCCGACGTGCTGGCCGACGTGGCGGGGGAAGCCGGCCGCCTGGCTGGCAAGCTGGACGAGGTCGCGCCAGATGGGCGCGTTCACCAGCGGCCGCAGCTCGGGGATGTGCCCCATCTCGGCGGCGACGTCGTGCGCGCTGGCGAAGTTGCCGCCCAGCTTGTTCAGCTTTGCCAGCACGGGTTCGGCCAGCCCCAGCGCTTTGCCGATGTCGAGCACGGCGTTCTTGAAGCGGTAGGTCGGGAAGGCGGCCACGATGGCGGCGTGCTCTGGCCCGTAGCGGTCGTAGATCCGCTGCAGCAACTCGTCGCGAATGTCCCGCGGGAAGTCGAGGTCGATGTCCGGCAAGGAGTGGAGCTCCTCGTTCAGGAAGCGCTCCAGGTAGAGGTTGTTCTTCACCGGGTCGATGTGGGAGAGGCCGATCAGGTAGCAGACGATCGAGCTGACGGACGAGCCGCGCCCGCGGCCGACGGGGCGCTCGTCGGAGGGCAGGTCGCGTCGGCGACCGTGGAGCTCATGGGCGATCTCACCCACCAGCTGGAGGATGTCCCAGTAGACGAGGAAGAAGCCGGCGAGGCCGTGCTTGGCGATCAGGGCCAGCTCCCGCTCGAGGCGTGTGCGCGCCTCCTCCTGCACACCGGGCGCGAGCGGGCCGTACTTCCGCCGGAAGGCGCGCTCGCAGATTCCCCGCAGGAAGCTGTCGAGGGTCGCCCCTTCGGGCACGGGGTAGTCCGGCAGCCGGTAGGGCAGGTCGCGGGTGAGGTCGAAGCGGCAGCGCTCGGCGATCGCCAGCGTGTTCGCCAGCGCCTCCGGGTAGCGCCCGAACCGTCCCGCCAGCTCCTCCGGGCGCTTCAGGAAGAACTCCGAGTTCGGCCGCCGCACCTCGTGCGAGCTGTCGAGCGTCAGTCGGTGGCGGACGGCGACGAGCACGTCGTTCAGGCGGTGGCGGCTGCGCACGTGGTAGTGGGCGTTGTTCGTCGCCACCAGCGGCACGCCCACCTGCGCCCCCAGGCCCGCCAGGTCGGCGAGGCGCTGGCGGTCGCCGTAGACGTCGTGGTGCTGCAGCTCGACGAAGAACTGGCCGGCACCCAGCCGGTCGCGGTAGTCAGTGGCCACCTGCGCTGCCTGCTGGCGTTGCCCTGCAGCCAGCAGTCGGCCGATCTCGCCGTCGCGGCAGCCGGAGAGGACGATCAGCCCTTCGCCCTGCGCGAACAGCCACTCCTTTTCGACGCGGGGCGCATCCTTGCCATAGGTGTGGTGGGCGCGGCTCAGCAGGCGGCAGAGATTCCGGTAGCCCGCGACGCTCTCCGCGAGCACAGTGAGGTGGCTGGCGTTGCTTTCCGCTTGCCCCGCTGCCTGTGACGCTTCCTCCACGACTGTCAGCTCGCAGCCGGTGATCGGCTTCAGCCCCGCCTCATGCGCGGCCCGGGCGAACTCCATGGCGCCGTACAGGTTGTCGTGGTCGGTGAGGGCGAGCGCCGCATAGCCCAGCGTCGCCGCGCGCTGCACCATCTCGTCCGTGCTGCTCGCCCCCTCCCGCAGCGACCAGCAGGAATGCGCGTGGAGCTCCGCATACGAGGCCACCCGGCCAGTATAGAACGAATGTTCGAAGAGCGGCAGGCGACGCGGGCCTCTTTACGGCGCCCTTCACCTTTCCCGTCACCTCCCGGCCGGCGCCCGCCATTTCCCGGAGGAAGGACAGCAGCTGCTGTCGGCTGGAGGCCCGGAATGCTCTTCCCTCAGATGCACCCCTTTGTCTTCTTCATGGGGCTGCTGCTCGAGATCGCCTGCGTGGTGACACTGGCGTCGGTCGCCAGCGCACGCGGGCAGTCGAAGTGGTACGCCCTTTGGGGCGTGCTCGGTCTTTTCGGGCTGGCCGTCGGCCTGCTCCTCATGCTCGCGCTGCCCGCTCATCCCGGCAGCCGGCCGCCCGTCGAGCCCGCCGCCTGAGCCCCGCCGGTTGGGGCGTAACGGCTGCCGTCCCTATACTGCAGGGCATGTCAGCCGAGCACGACTACGAACTGGCGACCGCCGGCGAAGAGGAGACCCGCGGCATTGGGGAGCGCCTCGGCCGAGTCCTCCGCCGGGGCGACGTCGTCCTCCTCAGCGGCGACCTGGGCACCGGCAAGACCTGCTTCACGCAGGGCATCGGCCGGGGCCTTGCCTGCCGCGGCGCCGTGAACAGCCCCTCCTTCGTCCTTATGAACGAATATGAGGGCCGCGAGACCCTTTACCACGTCGACCTCTACCGCATCGAGGACGTGGAGGAGCTCGACGACCTGGGGCTGTGGGACTACGCCGAACGGGGCGTGCTCGTCATCGAATGGCCCGAACGGGGCCCCGAGCTCCTGCCGGGGGACGGCCTCGTCATCGAGCTGCGCTACGGCGACGTCGATCGCCAGCGCCGCCTGCGCTTCCTGCCCCGGGGGCCGCGCGGCTCGGAGCTCCTCGAGAGCTTCCGGGCGGCGGGACCGTCTTCCTCGCAATCGACACGGCCTCCCCCCGCGTCGCGCTCGCCCTCGCCGGCGAGGGCCAGATCCTGCGGACACGCGAGCAGGAGGCCGGCGGTGACCATTCCCGCCAGCTCCTCCCCATGATCGACGAGCTGCTGGCCGGCGACCGCGCGGTGCTGGCCGGCGTCGCAGTCGTCATCGGTCCCGGCAGTTATGCGGGCCTCCGCGTCGGCATAGCCACGGCCCAGGGCCTGGCGCTGGCGAGCGGTCTCCCCCTGCGCGGGCTCCCCACGCTGGAGGCGGTCGCGGCTGCCAAGGGGCCGGGCGACTATACGGCCATCCATCCCGCCGGCCGCAGCGAATACGCTGCCCTCGCTTACCGCGACGGACGGCCGACAGGACCGCTACGCGTCGTCAAGGGTGCGGAGCTGGTCGGCGAGCGCACGGTCGGCGAGGGGGCGGAAGCCCTCGGCGGCTGCGAGGTGACCCCCGGCGAGCGGTGTCGCGCCGCCCTGCTCGCCCTCCTGCCCGCCTTCGCCGCGCCGGGTTCCGACGAGCTCGAGCCGCTCTACCTGCGCGAGCCGCCCGTCACCCTCCCCCGGCGCGCGCGCCCGGCCTGACTCCACACCCGAAAGGACCCAGCGAATGGACGCACCCCAGCGCACGCTCATCCTCGTCAAGCCCGACGCCATGCAGCGCGGCCTCGCCGGCGAACTCATCACCCGCTTCGAACGGCGCGGCCTGCGCATCGTTGGCATGAAGCTGATGCAGATCGACGACGCCCTGGCTCGCCGCCACTACGCCGAGCACGAGGGGAAGCCCTTCTTCGCCGGGCTGGTCGCCTATATCACCAGCGCGCCGGTCGTCGCCGCTGTCCTCGAGGGGCCCGCAGCCGTCGTCGTCGTTCGCAACACGATCGGAGTGACGAACCCGGCGGAGGCCGCCCCCGGCACCATCCGCGGCGACTTCGGCCTCGAACGCGGCCGTAACCTCGTCCACGCCAGCGACAGCCCGGAGAGCGGCACGCGCGAAGTCGGGCTCTTCTTCCGCCCGGAGGAGATCGTGAGCTGGGCGCGGGACACGGACCGCTGGATCTTCGAATAGCGCGCCCGGCGGCAGCCTGAGCTTCAGCGCTCGCCCTGGGGTCCCGCCCCCTCGGCGACGTGGCTCTCGTCGGGGCAGCGGCGCAACTCCCAGAACGTCTCGCGCACTTCCGGCACGCGCTCCTCGAGGCGCCCGTCGATCCGCCGGATGAGCCCTTCGATAGCGTCGGTCGTCATGTTGCGGTGCACTTCGAGCTCGCCGGTGACGAGGACGCTGCGGCTGCCGAGCTGCATCGTCAGCAGGCGCACGATCGCGTCCACCTCGGGGAAGCTGTGGATGGTGTCCACGATGGCGTCCTGGGTCTCCTGCGGTGCGGCCGCGCCCAGCAGCAGGTTCCGTGCCTGCAGCCCGAGCATGAGCGCGACGCCGGCGAGCACGCAGCCGATCGCCAGCGAGGCGACGCCGTCCCAGAGCTCGTCGCCCGCGAGCTCCGAAAGGCCGAGCCCGAGGGCGGCCAGCGCCAGGCCGGTCAGCGCGGCGCTGTCCTCCCAGAAGACGGTCTTCGTCGTCAGGTCGGGCGAGCGGCGGAGGTACTGGCTGAAGCTCCAGCCCCGGCGCCTTGCCCCGGCCACGATGCCCCGCACGGCAATCATGAACGAGATCGACTCGAACAGGGCCGCGCCGCCGAGGACGCCGAACGCCAGGGCCAGCTCCGCTCCCGAGCGATGGTGGTTCTCGTCGGCGACGAGCGTGCGGATCCCCTCGAACCAGGAGAAGGCGGCGCCTGCGACGAAGATGAAGATCGCCGCCAGGAACGACCAGAAGAATCCTTCCTTGCCGTAGCCGTGCGGGTGGCGCTCGTCGGGGCGGGTGTCGGAGAGGTTGACGCCGAGCAGCAGGAAGACCTGGTTCACCGTGTCCGCTGTCGAATGGCCAGCTTCGGCGAGGAGGGCGGCGCTGCCCGTCAGGAGGCCGGCGAAGAGCTTGCCGACGGCGATCGCCAGGTTCGCCGCCATGGCCGCGAGGACTGTGCCTTTGCTCTCTTCCGCCATCGTCTCCTCCGCTCCGCCGTATCCTACCGGCGCGGGTGGCCTTTCCGCTCCCATCCCGCCCGCCGTCGCCTTTGCGAACTGCTTGAACGGGCGGTTCGTCGTCGGGGCTTGCGCGGGCGCGCTACCGTACGTCTGTGGACGACGCCAATCTGGACTTGCTGGCCTGGTACACGCGCTATTTCCAGCCGGGTGTCGTCGACGTCTCCGCTTCGAATCCGCCGCCCTGGCCGCTGCCCGCGCCTCCCGAGGCCGAGGTCGTCGCCGCGGCCGACTACGTGGCACCTATGGGCGCGCCGGCACTCCGGGGTGCCATCGCCGCGCGCTACGCGACGCTTTCGGCCGACGACGTGATCCTCGGGAATGGCGCGTCCGAAGTGCTCGCCGCCCTCGGTCTGATGCTCGCCCGTCGGGGCAGCCGCGTCGCCGTCGATCGTGGCGCCTACCCGAGCTTCCTCGAGGCCGTTCGTGCTGTCGGCGGCGACGTCCTGCCGCTCGCCGCGCTGGGCCCCGGCGTAGCGGCTGCCCTGGCGAACAACCCGACAGTCCCCGACGGGCGCCTGCTCGACGTGCCCGGCTTGGTGGCGGCCGCACGGGCGACCGGTGCCGTTCCCGTCGTCGACGAGGTCTACCGCGACTTCGCCGTGCCTCGGCCTCCTGCCGCAGCCGACTGCGACCCGGGCGCCGTCAGCGTTGGCGGCCTTTCGAAACCGCTGGGGCTCGGTGGCCTGCGCGTCGGCTGGGCAGCCACGCGCGATCGCGCCCTGCTCGCCCGCCTGGACCGCCAGCTGCAGCTGCTCGCGGGGGGGCCTTCCGGGCCTTCGCTCCTGCTCGCGCGGGTCGCCGTGGCCTGCTTCGACGAGGCGGTGGCGGTCACGCGCGAACGCGCCTCTGCGAACGCGCCGGCGCTCTACGCGAGGCTCGCCGCACGGGGCTGGACGTTCGCACCGCCGGAGGCAGGGCTGACCCTGGAGGCGTGGCCCCCGCACCCACTTGCGCCGGGCGGCGGCGCGCGCCTGCTCGCGGCCGGGCTTTTCGCTGTGCCCTGCTCGGTCTACGGGACGCCCGGCGCCTGGCGGTTCGGCCTGCTCGCCGACGTCGAGGCGCTCGACCGCGCGCTTGGCGCCCTCCAGGGCCGCGGCTGACGTCTATGCGAGCGCGCGCCCGAGGATGCGCAGGCCGAACTCCAGGCCCAGTCCGAGCGCGTCCTCGTCGATCGCGAAGCCAGGGTCATGGTGGCGACCGGCGACGCCCCGCGCCTCGTTCCGGGCGCCCAGCCAGAAGTAGCAGCCGGGGCGTTCGCGCAGGAACAGCGCCATGTCGTCGGCCCCCATGCTCGGTGTGCCGTATATGTTCTCGGCGCCGAAGAACTGCGCCGCCTCGTCCATCACCAGCCCGGTCACTGCCTCGTCGTTGACGACTGGCGGGCAGCTCGTGCGGTGCTCGAAGGTCGCCGTCGCGCCGAAAGCCGCGCAGACGCCGTTCACCACCTCCTGCGCGCGCCCCACGACGAGGTCGTGGACGCGGTCGGTGTAGCTGCGGATTGTGCCCGTCATGGTCGCCGACTCCGCGATCACGTTGCCCCGGAAGCCCGCCGCCAGCTTGCCGACGGTCAGCACCGCCGCTTCGGCTGGCGCCACCGCCCGGCTCACCACCGTCTGCAGGGCGGTCACCACGTGTGCGGCGACGACAATGGCGTCGACAGCCTGATGGGGCGCGGCTGCGTGTCCGCCCCGGCCCGTGATGACGACGCGGAAGGCCGTGGGTGCGGCGAAGAACGGCCCGGGCGCCACGTTGACGGCGCCAAGGGGCACGTCGGCGCTCAGGTGAAGCCCCAGGACGCGGGCGACGGCCGGGGCTTCGAGCACGCCGTCGGCCAGACAGCGCTCGGCACCGCCCGAGGCCTCCTCGGCCGGCTGGAAGACGAAGCGCACGCTCCCCGCGAGCTCTGCGCGCTGGTCCGTCAGCAGCTCGGCAAGCCCGAGGGCGATCGCCACGTGCCCGTCGTGGCCGCAGGCGTGCATGACTCCCTCGTTCTTGGAGGCGAACGGCAGGCCGCTGCGTTCCGGAATGGGGAGGGCGTCCATGTCGGCGCGCCAGAGCACCGCCGGGCCGGAGCGCGCGCCTTCGACGAGGCCCGTCGCGCCCGTGCCGGCGACCGTGCGCACGTCTTTCAGGCCGAGATCGTGCAGGCGGGCGAGAACCACGCCCTGGGTGCGCTCCTCCCGCCAGGAGAGCTCCGGGTGGGCGTGCAGGTCGCGGCGCAGGGCGACGACGGCGGGCAGCAGCTGCCGCACCGCGGGCCGAAGGGTGAGCGTCTCCGGTTGCGCCACGCGCGGAGCGTAGCACAGCCACGTCCCCCGTCATGGCGCTCCCTCGTTCCACCTCGAAGGACTACAGTCCCGGCAGACCTTCTCCAGGAGGCAGCCGGTGCGCTACGGCGTCGCCATCCCCCAGGCCAACCAGTTCGCCGCTCCCGCTGCGCTCCGGGCGATGGCGCACGCCGTCGAGGACCTCGGCTTCGACTCCCTCTGGGTGAGCGATCACATCGTCGTCCCGGAGGGCTCGAGCTACATCCCCGAGCTGATGGACGAGCCGCTTGCCGTGCTCGCCTTCCTGGCGGCGGAGACGAGCCACCTCACGCTCGGGACGAGCGTGCTCATCGTCCCCTACCGCGATCCCGTCTTCGTGGCGAAGTTCCTGGCCACTGTCGACGTCCTCTGCGAGGGCCGGCTGGTGGCGGGCGTGGGCGCCGGCTGGCTGGAGCAGGAGTTCGAGGCGCTCGGGGTGCCCTTCGCCGAGCGCGGCCCGCGCACGGACGAGTATCTGCGCGTCTACCGCAACCTCTGGGAGACGGAGACGTCCTCCTTCGCCGGCCGCTGGAAGAGCTACACCGCCATGCGCCTCTTCCCGAAGGCGGCACCCACGCGGCGAGGGACCATCCCCCTGTGGGTCGGGGGAAACGGCCCGGCAAGCGTGCGCCGCGCCGCCGAGCTGGGGGACGGCTGGCACCCCATAAACCTCGCCCCGGCGCAGCTGGCCGCGCTCGCTGCGGAATACCGGGAGAAATGTGCTGCGTACGGCCGCCAGCCCGGCCCCGTCTGCCTGCGCCACATGCCGGGTGGGCGGACACGTCCCGCCGGCGGCGTGGTGCCCCTCAGCGGCGGACCAGACGACTGGGCGGCGGACATCCGCGCCTACGCCGGGGCAGGCCTCGACGAGCTGATGCTCTCGCTGCCCGCGCGTTCCGTCACCGACCTCGTGCGGGAGCTGCGCCGTTTTATGCGCGAGGTCGCGCCCCGCGTCTGAGGGCCGGGGGGCCGCTACACTGCGCCGGTGGGCACCGCTGCCGTCGTCGTTGTCATCTTCACGGTCACACACGGCGAGCTGTCGGTGTTGCTGATCGAGCGGGCGGCCGCGCCCTGCCGCGGCCAGTGGGCCCTCCCGGGCGGCGTCCTCCGCGGCGAGGAGACGCTCGACGGCGCCGCCAGCCGCAAGCTCGCCGACGAATCCGGCGTAAGCGACGTCTTCCTCGAACAGCTCTTCACCTTCGACCACCTGGCCGAGAGCACTGCGGGCGTGGTCGTGGCCTACTTCGCCCTGGTCGACGTCGCGCGCACGCGCCTGCGGCCGGACCTGGAATGGCGGCCGGCCTGGCACCCCGTGCGCGCGCTGCCGCCGCTGGCCTTCGAAAACGAGCGGATCATCGCCTACGCGGAGCAGCGGTTGCGCAACAAGCTGGAGTACACCAACGTCGTCTACAGCCTGCTGCCGAGCCGCTTCACCCTGACGGAGATGCAGCGCGTCTACGAGGCGATCCTGGGCGAGGCGATGGACAAGCGAAACTTCCGCCGGCGCGTCGTCGGCCTCGGCATCGTGCGTGAGACGGGGAGCACACGGAAGCTGGGCGCTCACCGCCCGGCCATGCTCTACGAGTTCACGCGGCGGGAACCGATGGTGCTGTAGCCAGGGGAAGGACAGCGATCGTTCTGCCGGCGTGAAAGCGGGCGTGCGCCAGGGCAGGGCGTGCCGCACAGGCCGGCGCAGGTCCGGAGGTGGATGACGCGGGCTGGGCCCGGCGACCATTTGACGGGCCGTCAACCGAGGAGAGCCCCCTCGCTGCCCGGCGAGTGGGATGAGCGGAGTCGGTATTGACTAGTCATTGACTGAGTTGTCGCTGGTCGTATACTGCGGCGTATGACCGAACGAGAACTCCTTGCCGGAGAGTGGGCAGTGCTCGGCGTGCTTCGGCTCGAGCCGAAGCACGGGTACGAGATAGCCCGGGCCCTCGAACAAGACGGGCTCCCGGATGTGACTCGCATTGAACAGAACCTGCTCTACGCGTACCTCAAGACACTGGAGAGGCGGGATCTGATCGCGGGTCATGAAGTGCGGGTCGGAGCGTACCCGCCTCGCCGCGTCTTCGACCTGACGGCGGCCGGCCGGGCAGAGATCGATTCATGGCTTCGAAAGACCGTGCACCGACTTCGGGAAGTGCGGTTGGAGTTCATGCTGAAGCTCTACGTTCTCCATCAGCTCGACACGGACGCCGAGCGGGCTTTGCTCGAAGGGCAGATAGAGGTGGTCGAGGCCTACGTCGATCGGTTCTCCGCGAGGCTGGCGGTGGCGCCTTCCCATGGCTTCGAGCGGCTCGTCCTCGGCTCCAAGGTGTCCGCGGCCGAAGCCACCCTAGCCTGGCTTCGGTCGTACGCGAGCGAGCTCGGCCAGGTGGTCTCCTCGGTTGACGGCCCGTCAAATGGTCGCCGGGCCCAGCCCGCG
>JADLBJ010000204.1 GCA_020847765.1 Dehalococcoidia bacterium | reverse complement strand
TCTGGCCCGCTTCGTTGTAGCCTGCGCGGTACAGGTCGGCAAAACGCATGGACCAGATGTCGGCACGCTCAGGACGTTCGAGCAACTGATCAATGAGCCTGGCGCGTTTGGCCGGATCTTTCGATTGAAGAAAGGCGCGCGCTTCTTCGATGGTGGGCGCAGTACCGACGGTGTCGAGGTAGACGCGGCGCAGGAACTCTTCATCGGTGGAGAGCGCGGACGGGACCACGTTGGTGCGCCGCAGCTTGGCAAAAACATGTTTGTCGATGAAGTTGTTTTCGGCCACCGGCGGGTAGTTTTTCATGGGGCGATCTTTCACCACGACGATGGGGATTGCCGCGGCACGGCCGAGGGTGCGAGCCATGATTGCGGTTTCGCCTGCTTGTTCGGCGGTGACCAGGCCGCCCGGCTTGACGGAGGCAATGGCTGCGATGTTGGAACTGAAGGCGACGGCGGAGGTGAGGTCGCGCACGGAACCATCGTTGTATTCACCCACGGCAATCAACTGCAGCCTGGTCTCGACGCCGACCATGCGCCATTCGGGGGGATAGACGGTGAGGGCGCGGAGGCGAGCCTGGCCCGCCGCATCATAGGGCGCGCCGCGCTGGAGCCATTCGAGGATGAGGTTGTAATCGTCGGAGGCGACTTTGAATCGCTGCCCGCCGCCATGCGGCTCCTGAAACGCGGGCTTGCGCAGCACGAGGCTGTTGGCGGGATTCGCTTTGTCGATGCGCTTGCCATCGGCGTTGCGGGTGATGGCGTCGTAGTCCACGTCGGGGTCGCTGCCGAACAGGGAAAGCTTGAAGCCTTTCTGTCCGCGCACGGAGCCGTGGCAGTTGGAGTTGGCGCAATCGGCTCGGGTGAAGATGGGGACGATATCGTTGATGAAGCTGAGTCCGGCGGCGCGCGGCTTGAGGATCTCGATGGGGACTTCGGCGGAGAGGCCATCGAAGGCGGCGCGCAGTTTGCCGGTTCCCGGCTGCGCACCTTTTACGGTGCGGCCTTCTACCTGGGCCAGAGGACCGGTGGATAACGTGGCTTCGGCGGTGACTTCACGGCTGACGCCTTCGTCGTCGGTTGCCACTACGAGGATTGCCTGGCCATCACTTGCTGCATGGAAGCGCACTTCCGGCGGATAGATTTTGAGCTCGACGGTCTTGGCTTCGAGGGCAGCCGACCACAAGACGAACGAGAGAAGGATTCTCACTTCTTTGCCTCCACACGGATTGGCGTCGATTCGCCTAATACTTTGCCGCCGGATGCC